>UQQA01000014.1 GCA_900543105.1 uncultured Ruminococcus sp.
TGCAAGCAGATGAGGTGCTAAGGCTTTAGCCGGTGGTTTTTAGAGGTGACCTTTAGACTATTCTGATGCAGTGCTTATCATACATTTCCTGAATGGCTGTAAGAACGCCAAGTCTTGCCATGGGGAATGTAAGTCCGCCCTGAACATAAGCTGCGAACGGCTCACGGAGAGGTGCATCGGCAGAAAGTTCAATAGAAGCACCCATATTGAACGCACCCGCCGCCATAATTACCTGAGAATCATAGCCGGGCATATCCCAAGGTTCGGGAGTTACATAGCTGTCGATAGGTGAACCTTTCTGTATTCCCTGACAGAATGCAACAAGGTTCTCGGAATTTTTCATAAGAACAGTCGTGATGATATCTCCCCTCTTTGTACCCTGCGCAGGAAGGCACTCAAATCCGAGCATCGCCATTATCTTACCTGTAAAGATAGCAGTCTTTACAGCACTGCAAACTACTTCGGGAGCAAGCAAAAGTCCCTGATACATAAGCTTGTTCTGATTGAGTGTGCAGCCAACTTCCTTGCCCATGCCAACGCAGGTCATTCTGTAGGAGCAAAGCTCAACAAGCTTCTTTTTGCCTGCGATATATCCACCCGTTTCGGCAATGCCTGCGCCGGGGTTCTTGATAAGCGAACCGATAATAAGGTCTGCGCCGACAGAAAGCGGTTCTGCTTCTTCAACGAATTCACCGTAGCAGTTGTCTACCATTATAATAGCATTCGGGTTTGCATTTTTAACGCTCTTTACGATCTCGGCGATATCCTCGACAGTAAGCGTCGGACGAAGCGCATATCCTCTGGAACGCTGTATGTATGCTACCTTTGCGTCCTTTACTTTCATAAAGATATCTGCAAGATTCGGCTTTCCGTCAGGGAGAAAATCTATCTGATCGTACTCAACACCGAAATCTTTAAGAGAACCGTTTCCGTTTCCTCTGATGCCGATAACCTCTTCAAGTGTATCATAAGGTTTGCCTGTCAAGCTTACAAGCTTGTCACCTGTTCTGAGAACGCCGAAAAGAGCAACTGTGAGTGCGTGTGTTCCAGAAACGAATGAGTGACGGACAAGAGCGTCCTCTGCGCCCATGACCTCGGCATAAACCTTGTCGAGCGTATCTCTGCCGACATCATCATAGCCATAACCCGTTGTGCCGACAAGGCAAGCCGAGCTTACTTTATTGTTGATGAATGCATAGAGAACCTTTTCGCTGTTCTTTCTTGCGATTTTTTCCGCAAGCGCAAATTCTTCGCTGCATTCCGCTTCTGCTTTTTCAGCAAGCTTCAAAATTCTTTCGTCAAACTCAAAGCCTTTTTTAACAACGGGCTTCGGATCAAAAATTTCTGCCATTTTAAAATGTACCTCTCATCTTTTCATTATTTCATAAACTGTATCTGTAAGTATTGGTTCAAATCCAAGTGACTGATAGAACGTGTACCGCTCTTTCTTGCTGTAAAGATATACTTCTTTACACTCTTTTTCGTATTGTCCGCAAAGCAGTTTTATGAGCCTTGCTGCATTTCCCTGTCCTCTGTCCGCACTTGCGGTCGCAATATGCGAAAGAAAGACAAATCCGTTTATATCAAATGCTTTTGTGACTGTTGTTGTTTTATAAAGGTATATATCGGAAACGCCATGGCGGATCTTGTGTGAAATATCAACATACCATTCGTCAAATTCGGTTATCCCAAACGCTTCCGATATTATTGTAAAGCAGTCTGCTATAAAGGCATCATGCTTTACATCAATTTTTTTGCCGCAGGACAAGCCTTTCGGTGCTTTAAACAAAGTCCGCTCTGTCTGAACATAATCATCGCTCAAATCAAGACGGATATTCGCAGGAGCTTCGACCGTCATTGGACAAAGCATCTCAATAAAGCCGTCAAGCTCGCTTTCATCAAACTCGCCGTCAGCTATCAATGTGCTGTTGTATGTGAGTATCGTTCCGCCCTCATCGTTCGTGTACAATTTACAAAAATCATAGCTTGTACCGTAAGCATTGAGCAAAGAGCGGATTTTATAGCCGTAATAGCTTTCCGAAAGATTTATATCTGTGTCAAAAATGCGCTTTATCAAAGTTCGCACACCTTTTTTATCATAAGCTCGGTGAGTTTAAGCGAATTTTCCATATCGGATAATCTCGCCGCACTCGCAGGTGAATGAAGATAACGGCACGGGATAGATATCGCAAGCGTTCTCACGCCGCCCTTTGTGATATGGATAGCTCCACTGTCGTTTCCACCTGCAACCATAGTTTTTGTCTGCCACGGGATATTGTTCTCGGCAGCTATCTGCTTGGAAATTTCAAAAAGCTCACGGTCATAGATAGTCGATCTGTCCATATACGAAACAACAGGACCTTTTCCGAGTTCGCAGCAGCGTTCAGCGCCGCTCGCAAGAGGGATATCTGCCGCAGTTGTTGATTCAAGCACGATAGCAAAATCAGGTTCAACTGTAAAGGCAGCTGCCCTTGCACCTCTCAGACCGACTTCTTCCTGAACGACGAACGTGAAAGTCACGTCATATTCAAGCTCGCTGTTGATGAGCATTATCATCACAGCACAGCCGAAGCGGTCATCGATAGCTTTTAAGCAAAGCATATCTTTGCCGAGCGGCAATATCTCGGAATCGAAGTAAACATAATCTCCAAGTGAAACAAGCTTTTCTGTTTCTTCCTTGCTCTCTGTTCCGATGTCGATATAAAGTCCCGAAAATTCAGCAGCTTTGTTCCTTTCGGAAGAAGAAAGATTATGCACAGCCTTTGAGCCGATAACGCCGTGGATGTCGCCGATGCGAACATTCCGTCCGATAACGACTCTTGCGTCTATGCCGCCAACGGGTGAGAATGTCAGCGTTCCGTCCGACTTAACGGAGGTAACAATCATTCCGACTTCGTCCATGTGTGCGGATATCATAAGCTTTTTCGCAGGTGTTTTTCTGCCCTTTTTATATGCGATAAGGTTTCCGAGATTATCGACCTTATATTCGCACTTGTCCTTTATCTTTCCGATGATATATTCCCGGACTTTCTTTTCATCACCCGAAGTGCCGTTAAGAGCACAAAGTTCCTTTAAAAGTGAAGTGAACTCCATTTCAGCACACCTCCTTGATATATGCAGCGATAAGCTTCGCTGTGGTTTCAACGTCCGAAACGGAAATGACTTCAACGGGAGTATGCATATATTTGAGCGGTATCGACAAGGTCACAGCCTTTACGCCGCCTGCATTGACGGAAAATCTGTCGGCGTTCGTTCCCGTTTCGTCATTCATAACTTCTATCTGATAAGGAAGTTCATTTTTTGCGGCAACTTCCTTCATTCTGTTTGAAAGCTCACGGTCGAGTGTAGGCGCAAATCCTATCATCGTTCCCTTGCCCATTTTTCCGCATTTGAGTTCGGAATCATCTGGAGTAAGAGCAAAGCTTACGTCAACTGCGATCGCGATATCGGGGTCAACGTTATAAACTCCGATCTTTGCTCCCCTTTCGCCGACTTCCTCCTGCGAAGAGAACATTATCGTATATGAGCAGTCAGGCGTTTCGCTTTTCAGCATTTCAGCCACACAGAGCAGGCAGGCAACGCCGCAGCGGTCATCAAGAGCCGCACCCGATATCCTGTCGCCCTGCATATCCCGACACTTCTGCAAAAATACTATTTTGTCGCCCTGAGAAATGACCTTTTCGGCTTCTTCCTTTGTCATTCCGACATCAATGCAGATATCGGAATATTCGGGAACCTTGCCCTCGTCCGACTTCTTTTCAAGGTGTGGAGGGATCGAGCAGATAACTCCGTAAACATCTTTTTTGCCGAGGATTTTTACCTGCTGTGCGAGCAAAAGCCGTCTGTCTATGCCGCCGCAGTTTGCTATTTTGATAAAGCCGTCATCTGTGATAAATGTGACAACGAAGCCTATCCGGTCGATATGCGCATCAAGCAGGATATGCGGCTTGCCCTTTTCACGCTTGCCGAAATTGCCGAAAACGCAGTTGTTTTTTATATAGCAATCGTCCGTAAATTCTTTCAGATAGCCGAGTGCAAGCTTTGCGGCTTCAATCTCATCACCCGAAACTCCGCTTGCATCTGCAAGGCTTTTTATAACTTCTTTTAAATTCATTTTTATTCCTCAATTCAAAGCGTTTACGATGCCCTTATAGTGCTTTCCGCGCTCTTCAAAGTTCTTGTAGTGGTCGAAGCTTGCGCTTGCAGGCGAAAGTGTAACGATATCACCGTTCTTGGCAATTTCACGAGCCTTTGCAACGGCTTCTTCCATGGTTTCAACACGGTAAATTCGGCAGTTGTTTTCGTCATAACCGCTGTAACCCTTGACCGCAGCCTCGATCTTATCCGCCGTAGCACCGAGGAGGATAAGTGCCTTGACCTTGTTGTTTATAGCTTCGGACATTGTTGTGTAGTCGAGCTTTTTATCCGAACCTCCTGCGATAACGATAAGCTTACGGCTGAAAGCATTAAGTCCTGCGATAACGCTTACGGGACTTGTTGCAATGCTGTCATTATAATATTTAACGCCGTCAAGCTCACGGACAAATTCTATTCTATGCTCAACGCCGCCGAAGCTTTCAGCCGTTTCACGGATAGCATCAGCAGAAACATCACCGTGAACCGCCGCAATAGCCGCAAGATAATTTTCAACGTTGTGAAGTCCGGGGATCTTTATGCTGTCCTTGTGGACAAGCTTTTCGGTCTTATCCCCGTCCGTGAAGCAGAGCCAGCCGTTTTCATCAAGGAACGAACCTCTCTGCGGCTTTGAAAGTCTGCTGAATTTAAGCAGGTTTCCTCTCACTTCGCTCGAAAGTGCATTAGTCCTTTCGTTATCAAGATTAAGTACAGTCTTGGAGAAAGCATTCTGGTGCAGGATAAGATTTTTCTTCGCACCGATGTATTCTTCCATAGACTTGTGAACGTTGAGATGATCGGGGTAAATATTGGTGATTATCGCCGTATCGGGTGACTTTCTCATACTTATGAGCTGGAAACTCGAAAGCTCAACAACTGCGATATCATCGGGTGATATCTCTTCGATTATCGGAAGAAGTGCACGTCCGATATTGCCGCCTTTGTGGACTTTTTTACCGCTGCGTTCAAGCATTTCGGTGATGATAGTTGTTGTGGTGGTCTTTCCATCCGTTCCGGTTATGCCGTAAATTCTGCAGGGGCAAAGATCGAAGAAAACCTCCATTTCGGAAGTAACGACGATCCCCATATCTCTTGCTTTCTGCAATTCGGGCGAAAGGAAGTACATTCCCGGAGTTCTGAAAACAACGTCCGACTTATAGATAGCATCAAGGTAGTTTTCGCCGAGTGAAAGCTTTGCGCCGTCCCTTTCAAGCTTATCCGCAAGCTCGCCCATCTCGGCTCTCGTTTTTTTATCACATACAGTAACATCTATATTCTTTTTCAAAAGAAGCCCGATAAGGTCGATATGGCTCACGCCCGTACCGATAAGGGCGACCTTTTTATTTTTCATTTCAGCAAAAAAAGCTTCTGCTTTTGTCATAAATACACCGTCTTTTCTATGTAGGGACATAATAAGTCCCTGAAAATAATCACATACTTATATTATATACATCATTTCTCAAAATATCAAGATTTTGCATAGAATTGCCTTGATTTTCATAGATTTAACTAAGAAATGAGGTAAACTGAATGAAATTTTATATAAATAAAATGGCAAAAGACACGTTTCGACTTACTTTTGTTTCATTGATATTACAGGGACTTGGAATTTTTCTTAATTCGCTCATATCGAGCAAGCTCGGCACGGCTTCGGTCGGTATAATGACGCTCATTTTCACGCTTTTCGGTTTCATTATGGTGCTTGCCAACGGAAACATTTTCATTTCCACAAGCAGGCTCGTTTCGGAGGAAACAGGCTGCGGCAACCGAAATTATACTGTAATAATGAGATACTCGCTCGGCTTTTCGCTTGCGCTGTCCTGCTTTTTTATGGTGATTTCGTTTGTATTCGCCGAAAAAATATCCTTGCTTTCGGGCGGAAAGACAGACCTTTCCGCACCGATAAGGCTGATAGCGCTTTCACTGCCTTTTGCGGCGGTCGGTTCGTGCATAAAGGGTTATTTCAACGCCGTGCGAAAGGTCAATATTCCCTGTCTTGGCGATGTGACCGAATTTGCGGCAAAATGGACTGCTCTGCTGATATCGGTAGTTTTCCTCATTGACAGAGGGTTCGATATTTATATCCTTATTGCGGCTTCAATATTGTTGGGCGAATTTGTGAGCCTGATCTTTTATCTTGTGAAATACGCTTCGGAATATGCCGAATTCTCCCGTCTGCCCTGCGCAAGATCCAAGCTTGACAGGTTCGGGAAATATCTTAAGCTTTCGCTCCCGATACTTGCGAGCGGTTATGTTCAGATGATACTTTCAACTGCGAATGACATTCTTGTACCGATAGCGCTTGTCAAGCACAATGATTCGGCTGACCGTGCGATGAGCGAATACGGTATGTTTGAAGCTATGATAATCCCGACGATATTTTTCCCGTCAGTGATACTCATAGCACTTTCAAATGTTCTTATGCCCGAGATTGCAAGATCGAATTCATCGAACAACAGGGAGCGTGTGAAAAGCCTTGTTTCCAAAGCACTGACAAGCTCATTCATATACTCGTTTTTCATCGGAGGGATATTTTTATTTGCGGGAAAAGATATCGGAAATATAATTTGTCCGTCCGATACTCTCGTCGGCGAAACGCTTGTGAAGATGTTCCCCGTTGTGCCGTTCATATACCTTGAAATCGTTCTTGAATGTATTCTGAAAGGACTTGGAAAGCAGAATTTTTCGACGTTCAACTCGCTCTGCGAATATGTAATAAGGATAGCCTGCGTTGCGGTGTTTGTCCATTTTTACGGCTTTGTCGGTGTGCTCATCTCATATTACGCAAGCAATATTTACAGCAATATCGTCCGCATCGCCGCCGTTTGCAAATGGTCGGGAGTGCGCTTTTCACTTCGGCTTTTTGTACTTATCCCGTTCGTGTACAGTGCGGCAAGCTGCGTCATCGCATCGGCTGTCACTAAGCTTGTTTCGCCCGTTGATTCCTTGTTTGAAGCGGTCATTTTTACCTGCACGGCTTCTATAGCATTTCTGCTTTTTTACGAATCGGGAAAAGCTGTTTCCGAGGACAGCGCAGGCTTTATCTCGGTAGTGATACCACGTTCATAAAAAATGCCCCTGCGGCAATATTTCACCGCAGAGGTATTTTTACTCCGTATCTCAGGAAAAAGCTGATTAAAGCAAAAACGTATTAATTAGCGTTTCCTTAGCAGCAGCTGCAGCCACAGCCGTTGTTGTTATCGTTGCTTCCGCAGCCACAGCCGTTGTTTCCGTTGTTGCCGTTGCAGCAGCAAGCCCATACGATAATGAGAAGAATGATGATCCAGCATGAAGAATTGTTGTTTCCGCAATTGAATCCGCACATAGTAATGTACTCCTTTAAATAAAATGTATTTGAACTCCGCTCGGAAGTGATCCTTTTTTTGCGGTGCTCATAGTTCATATTATGCGGAGTGCAAAATTGTGTTACTGAAAAATTATATACCAAACACCATTTAAGCTTTTGGAAAAATCACACCGATTATCTTGAATATAAAGATCTCGGTGCAAATCTTTTCTATATTTTATCAGTTTTTGGCGTTTTCGCATAGGACATATTCAGGCTCACATATTTATATAGAGAAATAATTTGAAGGCAGGCTGTTATTATGTTTGGATTTTTAAGCTTATTCCTTGAAAATATACTGTTTTTTGCGCTGCATTTTGAAAACTGCGGAGTATTCCCGAAGCCGCTTTCCGCCAAGCAGGAGGAAGAATGTTTTGAGCTTATGAAAAGCGGTGACAGCTCTGCACGAAGCCGCCTTATCGAACATAATCTCCGTCTTGTTGCGCACATTGTAAAGAAATACAGCAATACACAGAGTGACAGCGAGGACCTTATTTCTATCGGAACGATAGGTCTTATCAAGGCGGTAGAATCATTCGACTATTCAAAGAACACACGCTTTGCGACTTACGCTTCACGATGTATTGAAAATGAGATACTGATGTTTTTCCGCTCGAAGAAAAAGTCCGCAGGCGATATATATTTCGATGAACCCGTTGATGTCGACAAGGACGGAAATCAGCTCACACTCATTGACATCATCGCCGAAGACGACGGCATCGTTGACAAGATAGACCTTTCGATAAAGACCGAGCAGCTTTACAAATTCATCACGGAATGTCTTAATGAACGTGAGCTTGAAATAATTGTGAACCGTTACGGACTTTACGGAAAAAAGCCTCTTACGCAGCGTGAGGTCGCCAAGAAGCTGAATATTTCACGCTCCTATGTTTCTCGGATCGAGAAGAAGGCACTCGACACTCTTCGGAAAAAGTACGAAAAAACTTCCTATACTAATCTGTAAGAAGCCGCTCTATGATAGGCTTCGCATCGGATATCGGGATAGCAAAACCAAGACCCTCGGCATTGTCCGAAATTATCTTGCTCGAATTTATCCCTATGACCTCTCCCCTGCAATTTAGCAAAGGGCCTCCGCTGTTTCCCGGATTTATTGCGGCATCGGTCTGGATAAGCGTCATTTCATAGCCGCTGACGGTTATGGTCCTGCCGAGTGCGCTGATTATTCCGCAGGTCGTTGAGCCGTACAGCTCCAGTCCGAGCGGATTTCCGATAGCAACGGCAGTTTCGCCCTCGGCAAGACTGTCGCTGTCGCCAAGCTCGGCAGGAAAAAGCTGAATATTGTCAGTATTGATATTTATCACGGCAAGGTCGCTCGGAGTATCTGCACCGATTATCTCTGCACTGTACTCGCTTTCATCGAAAAGCACTGCTCTTACTTTTTCGGCTCGCATCGTGTCATTTCCGCATACGTTCTGTATAACGTGTGCGTTGGTAACGATGTTTCCGCTCTCACTGATGATAATGCCCGTTCCCGTGCATTTTGTCCCATCGGGGAATTCCGAGATTATGCCGACAACGGACGGTTTGGCTTTTTTCACTATCTCGGGAACGGTAAGCGTTCGCTTTTTCCATACTTCAAAAGCCTGCGCCGATGCTGACACTTCGTTCGGTTCATATTCATAAGAATCGGCTTTTTTCTCGGCGAAAGATGTAACTATCTCCGTTCCGCCGCTTATACATTCACTCATCAGAGCGAAAAAGAAGACCGCTGCGGTGACAAGGGCAGCGGTCGTAAGCCCGAAAACTCCCGAGCGCTGTTTTTTCGGAGAAGAAACAGCTTCGGGAAGCTTTTCGGATATTTGATTTTCATTGTTTTGATAAAGCATATAATTACCCCGAAAAATTATTTTGAAGCTATTATATGCTCTGCCGCAGAGTTTATACTAAACACCATTTAAAATTTGGAAAAAATCAAGCCGACAATCTTGTAGCTGTTGAAAACAGGTTTATATTGGATTTCGGCGCAGATTTTTCCTGTATTTTATTGGTGTTTAGTATTATTCCGCCTTGACTTTTTTCTTTGCGGGAAGCTCGGTAAGGAACGGAACTGCCAAGCCAATGATAAGCATAACAATGCCTATGATACCCTGAGCATCGAAAGCAAAATTGCTCGGGAAGATTGACGGCACAGAGCCGATTATAAGACCGCTGATAAGGCAATATGTTCCTCTGCGGAATTTTTTCAGAAGCATGGAAATCACTCCTGCCGCAATAAAAATACCCAGAACAACACCAACGGCAACAATTATAAGTATAGCAAAATCAAAATTGTTCAAAGCACCGATCACCGTGTCATAAGCTCCGAGAACCTTCATTATCAGAGCGCCGCTTATTCCGGGGATTATCATTGCAACAGCGGCAAGTACAGATGAGATAAAGAGCATTATTCCGCTGCCAAGATCAAGACTGCCCACTGCAGTGCTTTCGGCAGGTGAAAGGAACGCCATTGCTGCCATAACAAGAATTCCTGCCGCAAACGGTGCGATACAAACCGCCGACAGCCTCTTTTCGGCGGTACACTCCTTGTATATCATCGGCATACTGCCTATTACAACGCCGACAAAGAACATCTGCGTCGGAACGTTATATTCATCGAAGAGAAAACCAAGCAGCTTTGCGGCAGCAAGAACACCGATGAGCATTCCAATTCCGACAGGTATCAGGAACGGCAGATTTTTTATCAGCTTTTTGATATTCGGTGTTATCGCCTCAAGTAGCTTGTCATAGATCTTAACAATAACTGCGATTGTTCCTCCGCTGACACCCGGAACAGCATTCGCAATACCGATAGCAATGCCTTTGAGTGCAAGTAAAATGCAATTCATAATTCTCTCCTTAAAATTCGGTTAATTAACTGACTCTTTCTGTAATAGTATATATTATACACATATTATCTGAAATTTCAAGTAGGAATTGTCAGAAATTTATCAAAACGCTTGAATTTTACAAAGATTTATGTTATAATTAATATATGATTATGGGAGGGACAAAAAGTGAAAAAGTATTTTTCCGAATATATCAGCTATCTTCTTGAAATTATGAATGACGGTTCAGTTGACCTTGAAGCTGTTCGCAGTGAACTGCTTATAAAGATCGGATTTATGCAGCATGAACGGCTTGTTCACCTTATTGTAACAGTCCTTTTCGCACTTGTTATGTTTCTGAACGTTATAATTTTTTTCCAGTCGCAGATGCTCGCATTCCTTGCGATTGCTCTGCTCTGCCTTATCATGCTCATATTCTACATCGCACACTACTTTTTCCTTGAAAACGGCGTTCAGCAGCTTTACAGGATATATGACAGCATTTGCAGCAAGCTTTCTGCTGAAAAATAATCTATTCAGAGAGAATTTTTATGAATATAAATGACGAATTGATCCAAAAAATAATCGACACAAAATCAATATGCGTTGATTTTCAGCCTATATACTCTTTTAATACAAAAAAAGTCATCGGACTTGAAGCTCTTTCCCGAGGACAGCTTGAAAATGAGCTTATTTCCCCGTATTTCCTTTTCAACTATGCAAAAAAGCACGGCGAAACGCTCCGACTTGACAGGATCTGCCGTGAAAAAGCAATAGAATCCTTTCCGAAGGAAAACGAATCATCTTCGCTTTTCATTAACTTTGAAACATCGATTCTGAACGATGTTGTACCGGGAAACGGCGAGCTTTTAAAAGCCACCGAGATAAACGGACTTTCACCCGAGAATATCGTTATCGAACTCAACGAATCAAACGTCCGTGACGCATACAACCTGCTCATGTTTGTCGATTTTTACCGTTCAAAAGGATTTCTTATAGCGCTTGACAACGTAAGCAACGGACTTGAAACGCAGAACAGGATAATGCTCATCAACCCCGATATAATCAAGATCGACAGAGCCATCGTTTCCAACATTGCATCGAATACATACAATCAGGAAGTGTTCAAATCGATAATCAACACTGCAAAGCAGATAGGCGCAATGACCGTTGCGGAGGGCGTTGAAACCGTTGATGAAGTTATCGCCTGTATGCTTATGGGCGTTGACTATTTTCAGGGATTCTATTTTTCAAAGCCTGAACGCTTCGACTATATTTTCTCTAATGAGGCTCGTTTGAAGCTTGAAGACGCTGCTCAGCGGCTCAATGTCAGCATGAAGAACAATCCTACCGTTGCGAATGTCAAGCTTGAAACCTACAAGCGCATCATCTTTGAGCTTATCAACCGCATAACGGGAATTTCTCCCGACAAGTACACAAGCGCACTTGAAGCTTATGTTGCGGAGCATAGGGAGATAGAATGTGCATTCCTTATCGACAGCAAGGGTTTCCAAGTCACTCCGACCGTTCTGCAAAAGGACACGGAGATACTTTCGGGCTACACTCCTGCGGTCATAGGCGTTAATCACGACATCAAAAACTACTTCTACGCTGTCAAGGAACAGATCGAAGACCCGTTCATTTCGGGCTGGTACATCTCGGCGGCAACCGGTCAGAGCTGCAAAACAATTTCGTCGCATTTCTACAACAGCAAGGGCGAAATGATAGTTGTCTGCGTTGACCTTAAAAAGAAACAATCATAAAATATTATACCAAAACGGCAGTTCGGATCTGTAAATAAGTTCGAGCTGTCGTTTTATATTTTCCAGTTCCGCAATAAGCTCATCGTTCGCATCACGGCAATAAGGCTTTACCTTTGATATCGCTATGCTGAGATCTTTCAGCTTTTCATCGGCAACGATAAGTGACATTTTGCGCTCGTATCTTCTCCACATCGCTTCAAGCTGACCTGCAAGCTCTTCCGCTCTTTTCATATCGTCGTTTTCGCAGTAGGCTTCGATGCTTTCTATAACTTCAACAAGATCGCTGTTCTCCTTTCGGACTATGAAGATCCCCGTTACCGACCATATTATTATTGCCGCAAGCAGCACAAAGGCTGTTATCGTTCGTTTCATTCGTTATCCTCTCCCCTGCTGTCATTTCTTATAAGCGAATAATTTCCGTCACTGTCGAGCGTCATAAGAAAAACGCCCGATAGGACGGTTTTTTCTTTTATCAGTATCTTTTCAAGATAAGCTTTGCTCTTTTGCGTTCGTGTAAGTGCGGCTTCGATTATCTTTCCGTCATCGATAACGACTTCGGGTGGGTCAATGCTTCTTCCGTGCAATCCGAGGTCTTTATTGTTCGGCGTTCTGAACGGCTGCTTCTGATATATCGAAACCGCTCCCGTTGTTTCGACTACGGCGAACTGGACTTCACTTATATCAAAGATATCCTTGCTGTGGAGAGCCTCCATAAGGTCATCTGCGGTGAAGCGGATATCATTCATTTTTTTCTTGTCGATGATGCCGTTGCTGATTATAATGACAGGCTTTCCGCAGGTGAGGTTGCGCAGGTGCTTGGACTTTATCCCGAGCCATGACATTATTACGTCAAGGCAGGCAAGTGTTAATATCGGTATAATTCCCGTAAAAAGCGGCATTGTCATATCCTCAACGGGGAGCGTTGCGATATTTGATATAAGGATAGTCACCGCAAGCTCGGACGGCTGAAGCTCGCCTATCTGATGCTTTCCCATAAGCCGCATAGAAAAAATTATAAGCAGATACAGCACCACCGCTCTTATAAATACAACTGTCATTTTCCTTATCCTTTCATACTATTTTTTCATAAGTAGAATGTACCGTTTTTTCAAAAATATGTATTTTCAGAGAAAAGCAGGATAAAATACATTTCAGAAAAAATTTTGAAAGGTAAGGTTTGATATGAAAAAACCTGATTCAAGCTGTTTCAAGAACATACCGCTTTCCGCAGATATTGATGAGAACATACGAAACATTGAACGGATAATGAAAAACTGCTCCGACCTGCTCCTCAACCCGTTCCTTATATCGGGCATAAAATGCAATCTTGTCTGTCTGGAGGGAATGGTCTCTACCTCGACCATAGCGAAGCTCATACTGAATCCTTTAATGGAGATCCACCTGCCCGATGATGTGAGCGGCGCTGAGGTCTATGAACATATCGACAAGCGAATGCTGCTCACGACCGACCGAGGCATCGTCACGGAATACGGCGATCTTGTTCGGCGGCTTATGAGCGGCTTTGCGGTGTTATTCGTTGACGGCTCGGACAAGGCTTTCGGATTGGGAGTTCAGGGTTATGCTGTGAAAGGCATAGACGAGCCCTCGTCCGAGGGAAACATTTTCGGTTCGCACGAGGGTTTCACAGAAACGGTAAGAACGAATATGTCGCTCGTTCGCCGCAGGGTGAAATCTCCTCTGCTGAAATTTGAGCTTTTCCCCGTGACTGACCTGAGCAATGTTGACGTTATCATTTCCTATATGACGGACAGAGTTCCGAAAAAGCTTGTTGATGTTGTGAAAAAGCGACTCAAAGAGATGAAGCTTGAAACGGTTCTGACGAACGGTTACATCGAGCCGTTTCTGAACAACACGAAGCTGTCGCTTTTCTCGGGAGTTTCTGTAACGGAGCGTCCCGATGTTTTCTGTGCAAAAATTCTCGAGGGGCGCATCGGCGTTATGATAGAGGGAACGCCGTTTTCGCTTATCCTGCCTGCGCTTTTTATCGAAAATTTTCAGACGCTCGATGATTACACCTTTCGTCCTTACTATACGACCTTTATCCGCTGGGTGCGCTACATTGCGTTTATTGCGGCGGTGTTCCTGCCTGCGGTATATGTTGCGGTAGTCACGTTTCACCCCGAGCTTTTCAATCACACGATGCTTATAATCCTGTCCGAGGCTGAAGAGCTTGCCCCTCTGCCGCTTATGGTCGAAGCACTGATAGTTCTTATTTTTTACGAGATAATCCGCGAAGCAGGCATTCGCCTCCCGAAGAGCATAGGCGGTGCTGTTTCGATAGTTGGCGGACTTATGATCGGCGATGCGGCGGTTTCGGCAGGAGTTATATCCAATCCGCTGCTTCTTGTATGTGCTATTTCCGTTACCTCGTCTTTTGTTATTCCGTCACTCAATCAGCCGGTGACGATACTTCGCTTCGCCGCTGTGATCGCAGGCGGAATTTCGGGATTGTTCGGCATTGCACTTATTGCGGCACTTATGATAGTGAATATCTGCTCTCTCGAAAACGCAGGAACTCCCGTTACATCTCCCGTTTCACCGCTTACGCCGAGGGCAATGCGTGATGTTCTGCTTCGTTCGGGCTTTAAAAAAATGCAGGAGGATAAAGTCGCTATTGAAAACCTTAACGGAGTAAATATGGAAACATTGAATAAGGAGGACAGCAATGACTAAAAAGATCAGCAACTGGCAGCTTGTATTTCTGCTGCTTTTATGCCGCATTTTTACGCTGATGACGTATGTTCCCGCTTTTTCTCAGGGCGGCGGTATAGCTCTTCGGCTGAAAACTGCCGTTATTTCCGTCCTTGTACAAGCGATACTTGTCATACCGCTTATCATTCTGTCAAACCGCTTTCCCGACAGAAGCGTTACCGAGATTATTTATGAAAAAAGCAATGTTGCAGGCTGTATTGCGGCGGTTTTGTACCTTTTGTTCTTCATTTCGCTCTGCACCGGGCAGGTCCTCCACTATGTAGGTTTTTTGAGCGACAGTTTTCTCCACGGCGAAAAATTTTTTCCGCTTGCGGCTCTGCTTATCGTATGCACATACTGCGCTTACTGCGGAACGGAGGGACTTTCACGGAGCAGCGTTGTTATGATGATTCCGTTCCTGCTTATGATCGTGCTTATGTGGATAGGAGCGAAAGATGCTTTCAGCATAAACAATTTTTACTTTGAAAATGGTTCGCATGGACTTACAGGAGCTGTTATGGACGACCTTGCTCGGAACGGTGAGATAGTTGCCGCCGCATTTCTGATGAAAAATCTGCGCAGCGGATTGAAATGTGCGCTCTACCGGCTGCTTGCGGCGAAGCTTATAGTGACATCGGTAATTTTTGCGCTTATAACGGGAGTTCTCGGCGACCTTGCGGATACGCTCGGTTACCCTTTCCTCACAGTAGGTTCTTTGACAAATTCGGGTGCTTTCCGTCAGAATGGTGCGCTCTATCTTATTCTGTGGACGATATCTGCTGTGATAAGCATTTCTGTTTTCATCAGCATCATCTCGGGAATTTCGTCCGAGATCTGTCACGGAATAAAGCTTCGCAATGCCTTTTCTGCCCTTGCGGTGTCCATCGTTTCGGCGGCATTTATGTTTTACAAGGCTGATTTTTCATCGGTAAGAAATATTCTCTGCGGCGGTTATGCGCAGCTTGTACTTCTTGCATTGATACCGCTTACGGTGCTTATATGCGAAGGGATAAGCGGCAGGAAAGGACTGAAAAGGAATGAGATATAAAAAATGCTTTTTTCTCGCTGCGGTCATTTCGGCTGCAATGCTTTTGAGCGGCTGTTTCGGCGGAGTTGAGGTCGGCGACCGTGCTTTTGTGCAGATAATCGGCATTGACAAGCGGCTTGATATTTACACGGTGAGCTTACAGATATTTCAGCCGAGCGGAAGCGGTGCGCCGTCCTCCGCCGATAAGAATTCAGTATGCATAAGAGGTGAGGGCGGTGATCTGAACTCGGCAATATCCACCTGTGAAGTGCATTCGGGCAATAAAATCTTTTTCGGACATCTCAAATCGGTGATATTCGGCAGTGGAATCGATTCTCCTGCCGATGAATTGAACACGCTTATCGGTCTGCGCTCGGATTTTGGCACACTGCCGCTGTCCTGCCCTGTTTTTTACAGTGATTCGCCTTATGATATTGCATCTCTCACCGCAGAAAGAGGGTTATACTCTGCGGAACGGCTGACCGATCTTATCAAAAGCAATGCCAATTTCGGCAGAACATTTTATGTGCCTGTTTCCGACATTCTAAATGCGAAGCTTCAGCCGATGGGGTGCGCTGTTCTTCCCGAAGTGTACGCTGACGGTAACGATGCGGATTTTAACGGTGCGGCAGTGGTAAAAGACGGCTTGTCCGATATAAATTTGACCGACGAGCAGCTCAAAGGATTTCTTATTTTTTCGGATAAATTTCAATGCAAGAGCAGGCTCGTTGTAAGCACAAGTGACAACATTCCCGTTGAGATAACCGATTCCAAAAGCTGTGTGACCGCCAAAAATTCGAACGGTAAGCTTTTGGTCGAAGCCAAGATAAAGCTTCGTATAAAAGCGCCCGAAAGCTTTCCCGATCTGCATAAAGCGGCTAACGATGTTTGTACAGCTGTGCGTGACAACTGCATTTCAGCCTATTCCGAAACGGCTTGGCAGAACGGCGCTGACATTTTCGGCATCTACTCCGAGATTCGGCGAAGCTGTCCCGAGCTGATTGAAGATATCGGTGAAGAAGAATTCGCCGAACTGCTGAAAAACAGTATTCTTACTGTCAAGGTCAGCGCATTATCAGCCTGACTGTAAGTGCGCTGAATATAAAGCCCGTAAGATCCGCTGTCAGCGAGGAAACCAGAGAGTGGCGCGTATTTTTCACGTTCGTTGCGCCATAATAAACGGCAAGCGTATAAAAGGTCGTTTCGGTCGAGCCTAATATAACGCTTGCGACCCTGCCTGCAAAGCTGTCGGGATTAACGCTTTCAAGAATAGATTCATAAACTGCGAGCGCGCCGCTTCCCGAAATGGGACGCATTACTGCAAGCGGCAGACATTCGCTCGGGAAGCCTAAAAGGTCTGTCAACGGTTTCAGCAAACCCGCTATCATCTCCATTCCGCCCGAAGCTTTGAACATTCCTATCGCTGTTATCATTGCTATCAGCGACGGCAAAATCCCGATCCCGACCGAGAGATTTTCCTTTGCACCCTCAATGAATTCATCAAAGACGTTCACCTTGTGCAGTAAGCCGTACAATACTATCAGACCAATAAAAATCGGAATGAGCAGCTCTGTGAATTTAAACACCCGATGACTTCCTTTCCGATCTTTTATGCGCCGTACACGAGATGCCGTCAAGTGCGATCGCGGAAATAAGTCCTGCGGCGAGCGCAATGACCGATGTTATGATAACGCACGGAAAAATTTCCATCGGTGCGGCTGAACCGTGCTTTGAGCGGAGAGAAGCCGCTGTTGTCGGGAGCAAGGTCACAGAAGCCGTGTTCAGAACTGAAAAAACTATCATATTTCGGGTGGCTGTGCCGTTGGCTTTCTCCTCCGTTTCAAGCGCTTTCATAGCCTCGATGCCGAGCGGAGTTGCAGCATTGCCCAGACCAAGCATATTTGCCGTCACGTTCAGACATATTGCATGAAAAGCCTTTCCGTTAAGGTCAAGGTCTTTGAAAATGAGCTTTGCAAAGGGTCGGAACGCCGCTGCAAGCTTATCCGTCAGATGCGATTTTTCGGCGACCTTCATAAGTCCTCCCCACATACACATTCCGCCGATGAGATAGAGAAAAAGTTCTACCGCTTCAACGCAGGAATTTATCGCTGCGTCCGATACTTCGGCGCTCTTCCCGCTCACAATACCGCATACTACAGAAAAAAGTATCATCACAGCAAATATCACATTCATCATAGAACTGTCTCCCCTTTGCTTTTATATTTTTGAGCTTCGGCAAAAAAATTTTGTTTACTAATTAGTAAAACTGTATTTTATTGTCAGCATATACATAATTTATATGAATTTTTGTGAAATTTAGTAACAATTCATATAAAAATTAGCACTATTGTCTACCTTATACAATATGAGTTAATAATTATTCTACAAATGTTATTTGACAAAAAATAGAATAAAGTATATAATTTACTATGAAGAAAACTATGGAAACAGTTGGTCGGATAGTTCCGCATATTCAGTAACAGTTTTACTAACAGTCTTAAAACGGCACTTTGCAATGATCGGCTGCCCATTGACACAATCAAAGAAAAGGAAGCGGTTTGAAAATAAAATTTTTCAAACCAAAGGTATTGTTTTAGGGAAAATATCCTTAAAACACAGAAAGGAAAGGTCATTACTATGAAAGCAACTGGAATCACCCGTAAGATCGACGAACTCGGAAGAATCGTTCTTCCTATCGAACTCCGCAGAGGACTTGATATCGGCGAAAAGGACGCACTTGAGATCTATGTCGAAGAGGATTCGATCATTCTCAGAAAATATAAAAAGAACTGTATTTTCTGCGGAAATGAGGACAATATCATTGACTTCAAGGGCAAGAATATTTGCAGCGAATGTATCGCACAGCTCAAAAAATGATCCCATAAATTATTATGACAGGCTCACTCGGTTTATTACTTAAATTCTTTTCATCAAGATAGTGAGGTGTTTATTCTGATTTTCGTCAACACCAAGGATATCCTGCCCGGAATGTGCCTTGCAAGAAGCGTAAACTTCTATGACATCGCGTCAAAGAAAGCTCACACGATCGAAGCAGGATACGTACTCTCCGATATGGCGATCACCCAGCTGAAAGCTGCCGAGATCAATGGTATCTATGTTGATACATACAAAAGCAAGATCAGAGTTATTTCATCGATCAACCAGGAGATCCGCGCCGAAGCTATTTCGGGCATTCACCAGCTTGCCGATAATTTTATGGACAGCGAGAAAGGCGTATCGAAAAAAGATGTTGAGGAGATAAGCGAAACTACGCAGAAGCTCATCAACAGCCTTTCCTCCAACAAAGATATTCTTGTCAACATCGCCGACATTAAAATGTATGACGACTACACCTATCATCACAGCCTCAGCGTTGCGATAATGGCTATCGCTATCGGTCTTGAACTCGGATTCAATAACTTTATGCTCAACGAACTCGGAACGGCGGGACTTATGCACGATATCGGCAAAGTCTCCGTCCCCGTTGAGATAATCACGAAGCCCGGAAGGCTGACTCCCGATGAGTTCGAGATAGTAAAGATGCACCCTGTTTATGCGGCGCAGCATCTCAAAGAGCGAAACATCGTCAGCGACAATATTTACAAGGGCATTATCCAGCACCACGAAAAAATTGACGGCTCGGGTTATCCTTACCATTTAAAAGGCAAGGAGATACACCCTTATGCAAGGATTCTTGCGGTAGCCGATGTTTACGACGCACTCACTTCAAACAGACCCTACAGAGTGCCTAATCCGCCGAACGAAGCTATCGAATACATCATGGCAGGAATGGGAACGCAGTTCGATGAAAATATCCTCCGTGCGTTTCTGCGAAAAGTCGCACCGTTCCCCACGGGTTCTATCGTCCGGCTTTCCAACGGCGAAAAGGGCTGCGTTATCAAAAATCACCCGAACAATCCGCTTCGTCCCATTGTTTCGATACTTGATACGAATAAATGCTATGACCTTGCTGAACAGCCTGAGCTGTTCAATATTGTTATAACGGGAATCGTTGATAATTCGCCCGAAAGCAACCAGATAATCAATATGTAGAAAACTCCTTATTCCGCAAAACGAAATAAGGAGTTTTTTTTACAGAATTTTTCTGTACTCTGTAGGTGTCTTGCCGATATAGTCCTTGAACTGCCGCATAAAATTGAACTCGTTTGAGTATCCGCAGCGCTCCCCTATCTCCCTGACCGTTAGGTTGGTTGACGAAAGCAAACGCTTTGCTCGGTCGAGCCTGCCCTTTATAACATCGCTCATAACACTTACTCCGAAAAGGCGCTTGTAAAGATGCTGAAATCCCGAACGGCTCATGCCAAGCTCCTCCGCCATTTCGTCAACGCTCGGAACGCTCTCGGGCATTGTGAATATCTTCGTGCGAAGCTGATTAAGGCGATAATTTTTCTCCTTGAACGATTCTCCGCCCGATACGGCATAAGCCGCCTTGCTTCGGCTCAATTTCAGAAGAAGCAGCTCGATATAGCATTTCTCTATTTCGTTATGGTGCATTTCCGCAGAATAATGCTCGAATGCAAGAATGTGCATTATCTTGGAAAGCTCCTCGATCTCGCCTGCGTAGACTATTTTGTTAAGCGGCAGACCGAGCCTTTCAAGCTCCTCCATGTCCCCTTTTTCCATATCAAAATACATCCAGTCATCGCAGTAGCGTTCTTCTGCGGCACGATATGTGCAAGGTGTTTCGGGCGTGAAAAAAACGAACGAATTCTTTTTTGCATAGCTCGGAACTCCGTTTATAATGAAATCCGCAGGTTCTTTTATGAGCAAAAAAAGACAGCAGCCAACGCCGTTCGGTCTGTCCATAACGAAATCCGAATCGTGAGAATAGTTATATCCAATTGAGCCTATCTTCAAATTTATCACCGACTTTATAAAAAATAAGACAATGCAGCCATAAACTACTGCATTGCCTTAATTATAGCATAAACTGAACTTTTGTGCAACTTTAAATTACAAATTCTGCTTTATTTTATTTGCTTTCGGCATGATCTTTGAGCGAACGGATAAGCTCTCTGTCGGATTCACAGATAATCTCGCACTTTATTCTCGAATAGAAGTTCTGATTTACGTCCCAGAGAACGGGAATGAAGCCGTATTCATTCATCATATCGTACATTATTCCGAGGCACTCGGTAGAATCGGTATGCTCTGCATTTTCTGCGAAGCGATCCTTGCTGTAAATAGATGTACATTCGCCGACAAAAACCTGAATACCCTTATCCGTGAAAGCCTTTTTGAGAAGCTCGCACTGCGCTCTGCTGTAGTCGAGCCATTCTTTGCCGCCGATCTTGTTCGACCAGTACATTGCGTTGTCGATATAATGAACGGAAACCATAATTCTGTCGGAAACGGTATCTTTCGGGATAATGAATCTGCTGTCGGTGGTGAGGTCGATATTCGTCCAGTAACCCGAAACTATCAACATTCTGTTCTTGTTGTTGCCGCCCGTTTTGCGAACAGTATCAACGAAGATCCGGTTCATTTCGTTTGCATAGTCAAACTTTTCATCATCGGTGAAATTGTCGCCCTCACGGACTGTTCCGACGTTTTCATTATAGCCCTCAAAAATAAGATAGTCGGAGAAGTTCCTGTAATGCTCTGCGATCTGCTTCCAGATCTTCTGCATAATTTTAAGTGCTTCGTCTTTGCTGTAGTTTTTGATGATGTATTCATCGTAGTGGTGAACGTTTATAACAACATAAAGGTCAGAGCTGCGGGCATATCCGATTATCTCATCAACCCTCTTGAACCAGTCCTCATTGATTGTGAACTTGCCGTCCTCAGCCATCATATTTCCCCAGTAAACGGGGATACGGACTGTGTCAAAGCCCTCGCTCTTCATTCCTGCGATGCACTCCTGTGTTGTTGGAATAGCGCCCCAGCAGGTTTCATAGTTTTTTGGTGTATTTCCGCCAATAACGGACGCACCCGAGCATTTACGCGTATCTGCTGCCCAGTAAGCTTCCATAGTATTGCCGAGGTTGATGCCCATTCCCATTTCCTTTGCAAACTCTGCGGAAGTCATTTCCTTGCGCATCTTGCCGCTGTCCGAACCGATATCGGCAGACTTTGCGCACGCTGAAAATGCAAGACAGACCGTGATTATAAGTGCCGTGAATATGCTTGTTACTTTTTTCATTTTACACTCTCCGAAATCACTTTGTAAATACGAATTCTTGTAATTCAAAAAGACATCTGTTCTTGAAATATTCGCCCGTCCAGCCTGTGTAATCGGTCGATACCCTGAAGAAAACGGAATGTCTTCCCGTTACGTTTTTGACAACCGCGGAAACAACTCCGCTGTCCTTTCCGATGCTGACAGTGCCTATCTCCTCGCCGTTCTCGCTGTCAATGAGAATATGAACTCTGCAGTCACAGCCACAGCCGTTGACTTTCATATTCAGCTCCATAGTTTTGCTGCCGAAATCTTCGCCAAAGTCGAAATATTTATAGCCGATCACCGTTTCGCCCGTTATATTTGTTATAACACGTTCAAAAACGTTTTTCTCCGTGATGAACGCACCGCCCTTTAAAACGCAGGCAATATCCGCAGGAGTTATCTTATAAGGCGAAAGCGATTTTTCAAAGCCGAGTGAGGTCATTTCGACTGTTGGAATAGTTCCGTCTGGAAGAATTTCTATCTTCTCAACGCAGCCTCGGCGGGACATTATAGTTCCGTTCGTCATACGGTGGTAGAAAATGTACCACTGACCTTTTATGCAAGCAATAGAGCCGTGGTCGTTTCCTCCGGGGTAATCAACACCGTTGTCAACGATATATCCGCGGTATGTGAACGGCCCAACGGGAGAATCGGACGTTGCATAGGCAAGCCTGCTTCCCCGCTTCGGCGAATAGATCATATAGTAGGTATTTCCGACCTTTCTCATCGAAGCCGCTTCAAAAAACAGCGTTTCTTCCGAGTCAAAACCGTTCTCATTCGTGACTTTATTCGGGATAAAATGCTCTACAGCGTTTGAGACCTCGTACATATTGCCGCTGTTAAGCTCCGCAAGGAACGAGCGCTCAAATCCGCAGTAAATATAAGCTTTTCCGTCATCATCGACGAAAACAGACGGGTCAATGAACCAGCCGTTGCAGCATACCTCATCGGAAACGGTATAAACATAGTCGGAAAGATAGCTGAACGGTCCTTCGGGACGGTCGCTCACGCCGACACAGCCGATGCGGTTTATGATGTAAGCGTAAAGATAATATTTTCCGTCCTTTTCGACAACATCGGGCGCAAACAAACGTCTGTCGGGGTTTCCGTCGGGGATATCGGACTTGTGGTCGCGTGTGTCTTTTACACGGAAAATATCACCGTGGCAAGTCCAGTTGTTCGGGTCGTCAACGGGTGCGCTCCAGCATTTTAAAACATAGTCGCAGAATGTATCCGAACCTGCTGTATCATGTGAACCGTAGACATAAATTCTGTCGCCGAACACTCGTGGTTCGCCGTCGGGGATATATTCCCATAAAGGAAGATATGGATTAGGCATAAATCAAAACCTCCGTTTTTTACTGTTTTAATTGTACAGCAAAAAACGGAGGTTTTCAATATCCTATTGTATTATTTTAACTGACTTTTTATGCTTTTTTCAAAGTAGAAAGCCTTTGCACCGTGCTTCGGGAGCTTGACTTCAAAGCTGCCATCTGCACTTACGCTCTCACCGCTCCAAAGCTCCTTGCCGCTGACCTTCCCGTATATCTCAGCCGCTTCAAGGTCAACATTCATCACGCCGTCATTATCGCCTGCATTGAAAACAGCCGCATAATATCCGCCCTCGGAGCTGAATGCTGTCCAGAGGATATACTCGTTTCCGTCTGCATTTCTGCGGTAAACGGGACGGGAATGACGTGAATTATGATGCATTTTGATAATGTCCTCATTCGTGAGAAGGCTCATCGTGAATTTATCAAAGCCCGTCATTTCGCCGCCTATCATGAGCGGTGAGCGGAAGATGCTCCAAAGCGTCATCATCGTCACCTGCTCGTCCTCGGTGAACTTCGTGCGGATAGACTTGTCATAATCCTGAAGAATAGGTCCTATCGGGAGCATATCAGCATCGGGCCAATGTCCTGCACCCGTATGTATGCACCACTTTTCAGCACGTTCAAACATCGCATAAAGCAGTTCCCACTTGTCCCAGAAATCATCGGTGATTCGCCACATATTCGCCGTCTGCTTGTAAAGTTCAGCCTTTTCGATAAGCGCAGGTCCGGGCGAAAGGCTCAGTATCATATCTCTTCCGCAGCCGTGCAAAGCACCGGAGAGCATAACAAGCTCGGCTTCTTCGTGCGGAAGCTCACGGGCAATGTCGTCAACCTTTATAAAGTCAACGCCCCATTCTTTATACAGCTCAAAGATGCTGTTGTAATATTCCTGCGCACCGTCCTTGGTCGGATCAACGCCGTACATATCCGTGTTCCAGTGGCAAATGCTGTCCGTCTTTGCGATCTGACGGGCGGTAATGTCCGTTCCCTTTATGCGTGTGTTGCGGTGAACAGCCTGACGTGGGATACCTCGCATAATATGTATGCCGAATTTAAGTCCGAGTGAATGAACATATTCCGCAAGCGGTGCAAAACCTTTTCCGTCCTTTGCCGACGGGAAACGTTCCTCGGCAGGGATAAGACGTGAATATTCGTCCATGCAAAGTTCCGTGAACGGCTGATATTCGTGGTTCGGCGCTGTCGGGTTGCTCCACTGGATATCAACTACGATATATTCCCAGCCGTACTGTTTAAGATTTTTCGCCATAAATTCAGCGTTCTTGCGAACGGTCTCTTCATCGACAGCCGCACCGTAGCAGTCCCAGCTGTTCCAGCCCATAGGCGCTGTAAGCAAATTCTTATTCATACAGAAAACTCCTTTTATTTGTATTTTACATTAAGCTCGGTGAACTCTGCCGTATTGTTTCCGACAGCATAAAGTCCGAGAACAACGCCCGTAAAGCCGCCTGAAACTTCGCTTGAAAGATACTTCGACTGACCGCCGCCGAGATGTATCTTCTTTCCGTTGTCGTTGACGAAGAAGTTATAGAAAACGCTGTCCGAAACAATTTCAAGCTTTGCCGATGCGCCCGAGAGTCTGACCGTGTTCTGAATGTGCTTTACGCCGCCGATGTTGAGCTTCAGAACCGCTTCAAAACCGTCCTCGCAGGCTCTTACGGCAACATCGTAATGCTCATTTTCGCACATATAAACAGTTACGCCCGCTTCGCCCTTGTCGATGCTGACATTGACGCTGTAATCCATATCAAAATCACGCTGACGCAAAGCAATAAATGTCGGTGAATCGACTTCTTCGAGGGTGATATCAGTTCCCTTGAGAATCGCCTTGTCCGAAAGGCTGTAATTCTCAAAATGAGGGTGACGGAGATAGCACCAGTCGATGTTCCAATCGGTGTTTTCAAAGGTGTAAAGCTTCTTTTCTGTCTGCTCGAAATCACCGCTTATCTCATACCCGAAATCGGTAGTTCCGTCATTACCTGCGGTGAACCAGCCGTCCTTATCGAAAGCAACGGGAGTGAGGAATATCTCACGTCCGAGGTGGTGATACGGCTGCCAGATATGTATCTGTCTGAAACCGAGTGTGAGTATATGCCAGCCGCCGTTCCTGTCACGGATAAGGTCGCCGTGACCGATGCCCTGAATGATGAAAGGAGCTTTGTTTCTGTTGGTAAGCACGGGGTTATGTGCGTAATTTTCAAATTTTCCCCAAACAGAATCGGAGCGTGAATATGTTACCATGTGACCATATTCCGTGCCGCCCTCGGCTGCCATAAGATAATATTTTCCGTCTATCTTGTACATATGAGGGCTTTCGAGGTAACGTCCGCCCGAGCCTTTCCATATACATTTGCTCGGAGAAAGCTTCCTGCCCGTTGCAATGTCGATCCGGCACTGGATAACTCCGCCCTCGCCTTCATCGTCCTGACCGTTGCTGAGGAAGTACACCTTTCCGTCATCATCGAAAAGAAGTGACGGATCGATGCCCGACTGGTCAACGAAGATCGGTTCAGACCATTCGCCGTAGATATCATCAGTGTAAACGTAGAAATTCTGGTGGGTCGTATCGTTGGTCGTTACCATATAAAATCTGCCGTTATTGTATCTTATCGTTGGAGCAAAAACGCCGCCCGAGCTGTTGATCTTTTCGAGCATTACCTGACTTTTTCGGGTAAGGACGTGACCTATCTGCTTCCAGTTCACAAGGTCGTCGCTCTCGAAAAGCGGCACTCCGGGGAAATACTGGAACGAGCTTGAAACGAGATAATATTTTCCGTTTGCCTCGCACACGGACGGGTCGGGGTAAAAGCCTTTGATTATCGGATTTGTGTACTTCATAATACTCTCTCCTAAAAAGTTTCTTATACAAAAAAATAAGACATTACCGTCTTTATCAGTAATGTCTTATTATACCATATCAATAAATTTATGTCAATGATGCAAAGTGTTTTTTGGCACTGATATTTTATGCTTATTGATCTCTGCCGCAAATGCTGTACCACTGGCAGTCACCGCAAACTTCGGAGAGTTTTTTCGCGCCGATTATGTTATCGTGAACAAGCTTTGAAAACTCTTTCCAGTGAAGTTCCGTTCCGCTTTTTATTCCGCAGCGTTCAAGAACGGCGCTGTCATATCCTGCGACCTTTCCGAGAGAACTGCAAACTCCGCCGTCGTTGTGAGGGCAGGCTTTGCAAACTTCATCTGCACAGTCTACTATTTTCACAACAGGGTCTTTTTCGAGCAGCATTTTCTTTTCAGCCATATTCGCCGTAAAAGAATCGCTGTAGCCTTTTCCCTCGAAAAAGCTCATACAAAGTCCGTGGTGCGCCCTTACATTAAAGCTTGACATACTTTTTGAGCTGCTTTGTAAGAACGATAGCGAGTGCGATCTTTATGCAGTCAGGAATGATGAACGGGAATACGCACCAGCCGAGAGCTGTCATAAGTCCGATAGGTTCTGTATTCTTTGCATAAACGATCATGAACCAAGCTGTTCCGAATGCATAGCAAACGAGAAGTCCGATAACCATTGCAATGATCATTATCGGGAGCTTTTCACCGAATGCTGCGGTCATTGCCCAATAAACAAGACCCGAAAGCAGGAATCCCACTATGTAGCCGCCCGTTGTTCCGAAAAGAACACCTATACCGCCGCTGAAACCTGCGAAAACAGGAACTCCGACTGCGCCGAGAAGAATATAGACGAGAACCGAGATAGTTCCCTTCTTGCCGCCGAGAAGTCCGACTGCCATAAACACGCCGAATGTCTGGAGCGTGAACGGAACTGTTGTCGGAATGGATATCCACGAGCAAACAGCGATAATTACCGCCATAAGAGCAGTGAAAACGAGTTCCTTTGTTGTTATTTTGCTTTTGGTGAACTCTGCACCAACGTTTTCTGTTATATCTGCCATACAGATACAAACCTCCTCAAATCCCAATTGTCTACCAATCAGTTTATTTTAGTTTACAACAATTATTATACGATATCCCCAATAAATTGTCAACTGTTTCGCCAGTAAAAGTAGACAATCCGGCGACTTTTAACACTAATTTAAAAATGTCTATTGAAATAGACGTTTTTATATGTTATAATGTATCCAAATCCAGCAAAGGAGACAGCACTATATGAAAACGAAAACAAATAAACTTGCACTTTTCATCGCACCCGTTCTGACAGTTATTGTAGGAATAATACTTATTGCGAATTCGGTTCAGGCTACCGTTGTGATATGCCGTGTTATCGGCATAATCCTGCTTATGAGCGGACTTTTCTTCACGGGAGCTTCCCTGCTCAATATGAACTCGCCCGTCCGGAAATTCAACCTTGTTCCGGGTCTTATACAGCTTCTTCTCGGACTTTTTATCACGATACGCCCCGACAGGATAGTCGGTTTCATCACTATTGTAATAGGTGTCGTTGTCCTCGTCCAGAGCTTCGGTATTCTCGAACACGGACTTGAAACGAAATTTCTCGGTTACAAACTATGGTGGATAACAGCGCTCTTTGCGGTGGTTATGGCTGTACTCGGAATCGTAATTATCGTAAATCCGTTCGGCGCAGTTTCCGTTGCAATGAAGTTCACGGGCTTCGTTCTTATCGTTCAGGGCATCACTGATGCGGTGACACGCTACAGAGCGGACAAGATCATTGAAAAGCTCAAAAAGCAGGCAAACGGCGATTATATTGATGCCGATTATACTATAAAATAAGCAAAATAAACAAACAGCCTTTGCAAACCTTAAGCAAAGGCTTTATTTCAGAACATTTCTTTTCTTCGCTGCTTGCGTATCTCGGCACGCTTTTCGGCGAGCGTCCACTCGGCTTTTTCTTCCTCCGTTTCAAGCTTTAAACGAGGAACTTCAACGGGCTTTTCATTCTCATCAATTGCGATGATTATAACATAAGCAGTGTTGATGAGCGTTCTGCTTGAATCAAGGTGCTCAACGTATGTTTCAACGCAGACCTCCATTGAAGTTCTGCCGACGTAGGTTATTCTTCCGCAGAGGATAACGGTATCGTTGAGGTGCGCAGGCGCTCTGAATGTGAGCGTATCAACAACAGCGGTCGTGACATTTCTTCCCGAATGGCGGCGTGCAACGACGGACGCAACAATATCTATCCATTCCATTAATCTTCCGCCGAAAAGACGGTTGTAGCCGTTCATATCCTTTTGTGTGAGGATCTGGACCTGCTCCGCATACGAATCTTTAACTGATTTTTCCATAAAACAACTTCCTTTAATTTTGGTGATATTTTGGACAGAGAAAAATATTTTTACGCTCTTTCAAAGGTTCTTGACGGCGAACACAAAAGAGCAGGAATAGGAACTTACGGCGAAAAGACCGTTCATTCCGTTTTGAAAAATTACTTTGAGCCGTTCGAGGACAGCCACGAGCAAAAGGTCGGCGGTTTCGTAGCCGATATCGTCGGCGAAAACGGCATCATAGAGATAC
>UQQA01000015.1 GCA_900543105.1 uncultured Ruminococcus sp.
GCAAGCAGATGAGGTGCTAAGGCTTTAGCCGGTGGTTTTTAGAGGTGACCTTTAGTATTATAAAGGGTGAATGATATGAAAAATATTGATGTTACGGCACTTGGCGAACTGCTTATTGATTTCACGGAAAACGGCATTTCCGAAAACGGCAATCCCTTGCTTGAGGCAAATCCGGGCGGTGCTCCATGCAATGTTTTGGCAATGCTTCAAAAGCTGGGAAAAAAGACGGCGTTTATAGGAAAGGTGGGAAATGACAATTTCGGACATATGCTGTCCGACACAATAATTCACTGCGGCATATCGGCAGATGGGCTTGTTTTTGACGATACTGTCAGAACTACTCTTGCTTTTGTGCATAAAAGGGCAGATGGTGACAGAGATTTCAGCTTTTACCGAGAGCCCGGTGCGGATATGATGCTAAGTCCCTCCGATGTAAACACCGATATTATAAAAAGCTCGAAGATATTTCATTTCGGAACATTGTCAATGACTCACGAAAACAACAGGGCGGCGACAGTCTATGCGGTTGAAACGGCAAAGAAAAACGGCATTACCGTATCCTTTGACCCAAATCTTCGCGAGCCGCTCTGGAAGTTCCTTGGCGATGCAAAGTCGGCTATGGGATATGGTTTTTCCGTCTGCGATGTACTGAAAATATCCGACAATGAAATAGAGTTTTTCACAGGTGAAAAGGATATTGACAAGGGCGTTGAAATAATATGCCGGGAGTATGACATAAAAATTGTTCTTGCGACTATGGGCAGAAACGGCAGCAAGGCATACTGCGGTGATAAGGCAGTATCAATGCCTGCATATGTAAATTCCGATGTTGTTGATACTACGGGAGCAGGAGATACATTTATGGGCTGTGCGCTTGCATATGTCTGCGACAACGGTATCTGCCTGAACAATGAACAGCTTTCGGAAATGCTTGACATTGCCAATGCTGCGGCTTCGATAGTCACAGGCAGACGGGGAGCGTTGAAGGTTATGCCCGAAAGCTCCGAGATCGATGCACTGAAAAAACATTCTGCCGAATAAATCGATAGCGGCTGTTTTCCGCCGACCCTTTTAATACTAAACACCAATAAAATACAGGAAAAATCTGCACCGAAATCCTATATAAACCTGTTAAAAACAGCTACAAGATTATGAAATGCCCCCTTTTGTTAGACAATATGGTATATTTTCATTATACCATATTGTCTAACAAAAGGGGAGCATTTCATTTTTTTACCGCGGTCTCGGAGTGTTTGGTACAAAACCTGATCATAAAATATTTCCGCTTGTGCCGAGGTAAAGGTCCATTATGCAGTCATCATCGGAGATGCTGCGCACAAGATAGTACACATCGGTTATCGGCTTGAAATCGCTGCTGCCGACATAGCTGCAAAGCTCGGCAGCGAACACGCCCAATCCGCATATATTTCCGTTGAACTTGCTCATGACCGCATTTTCAAGCCTGAAGCAGGACTTGTACACATAATGGCTGCTGCTTTCAAACTTCCTGTCAACAGGGATAAGAAGCTCTACACCGAGTATCGTCGTGTGCGGCGTTTTGAACTTTTCGTCAATGGTGAAAACTATGCCGCCTCTCTGTTCAAGCTCCAGCGCATCAAGCGCCGTGCTTATGTGGCTCAAAAGCCGAAGCAGAGCGCTTTCTTCGACCCTTGTTCGGTAGGACAGTATGTTGTCATACCTTAGCTGCTGTTTTTCGATAATGTACATTTTGTACCTCTGATATTTTGTCGCTATATTATACGCCGAAAATAAAATGCCATAAATGACCGAGCCAAGACATCTCTATCCCTCCCAAATTATCTTTTGACCCATTGTAGAAAATTTGAGAGGTTTACTCAACGAATATGCGATAAAGCGCCCTTTTTGCGGAACGAAAAATTTTTTTGTTGAAAATTTTGCTGTTTTGTAGTAAAATAAAATACAGAGGTGAGAAAAATGAGGGTGGCAATTTGCGATGATGAAAAGCCAATGCAGACGATACTTGAAAATTTACTCGATGAATTCGGACGTTTGAGAAATATTGATATTTCTATCGATAAATTTGATAACGGACATGATCTGCTCAGGGTGCTGAACGAAAAAGAATATGAAATAGTTTTTATGGATCATCAGATGCAGGATATCGACGGAATGGAAACCTCGCGCCTTATCCGAAGCAGAAACACTGACTGTGTTATAATTTTCGTGAGTGCATTTCCTGAGGTGGCTGTCAATTCATACGAAGTGAACGCTTTTCGCTTCATCGTCAAGCCGATAAATAAAGAGAAGCTCTTTAAAGCTATCGATGATCATCTGAGATCGATAGACTATGATAACCTGCTTATCCTTAATACGAATGACGGCAAATGGAAAATAAAAATGTCTGATATAATCTATGCAGAAGCCAAGGGAAAGCATACGATCGTTCGGACGGTGCAAAAGTCTTTTGAAATTAATATCCACATGAAAAAGATCGAGGACAAGCTCCCCTCGGAAAAATTCTGCCGCTGTCAAAGAGCCTATATCGCCGGTTTTGCCCATATCAACAATCACACTAATACGGAGATAATTTTTGATAACGGCGAACGTGCGCAGATCGGCAAAGCTTATTACTCCAAATTCAAAAATGCATTTCAGGAATATATTATGCGCTTTAACAGCAGGGCATTCTGAAAAGGGAGGGAATATCTATGGGGATGATCCTGGCAATTTCCGATGTGATTTTGATCTCTGCCGTTAAAATGCTGATAAATGCTTTCGGCATCTCTAAATATAAAGATAAAAAGCATATCGCACTGTCCATTGCGGTGAGCGCTGTATTGTCTGCTTCCCTCTCTTTTTTCTATGCGAAGAATCTGGATATTGCCGCGCTTATACTTTATCCGCTGATGTTCATACTGTCTTTTAAAACAGCTTTCGGGAAAATCGGAGCTGCTCAGATATATGTTGCGGCAGTCGCAGAGCTCATAACCATACTGCTTTCGTCGTGCCTGACGCTTTTGATATTTGATATGACATCTTTTACATACAGCAACTCAGATATGATATCTCTGCTGGCGGTTCGTTCTGTGCTGCTGATATTGGCGGGAGCGGCGAATTTCAAGCATAGATATAAAAATCTGTATTCGGCTTCAAAAACTATACCAATGCATATTTTTGTGCTGATACTGTTTGTGTTCATCTGCGTTACAGTCATTCTGTCCTGCAATAATCTTCCTATCGAAAATAAACTCAAGACGGGAATAATTATCGTCCTGCTCGCACTGCTGACAGGCTCGCTTACGGTGATAGTTTTTTCGCTCCTGATAAACGTTGCCTCAAAAAACTATTACACCGCATTAAGTGCCCTCCTCGAAAAGCAGGTCGCCGCACAGATAGATCACTATGAAAAGCTGGAAAAGCTCAACAGCGATATGCGAACTTTCAGACATGATTACATAAACCACCTGAACAGCATAAACGCTCTGATCGGCGAGGGCTGCTGCTCCGATGCGCAGGACTATATTGCCAAGCTTACGGAATCGACCCACCGCAATGAAGCCGTATTCCTAACGGGAAACCGCCTTGCTGACGCTATCCTTACCGATAAAAGCGACAGCTGCAAGGATCATGCCGATATTGTATTTGACGGCTGTATCACAGACAAGATAGATAATTCCGATATCTGCATTATCCTTGCGAATGCCTTGGATAACGCAGCTGAAGCCTGCCAAAAGTGCGCAGAGCGAAGCAGGATAACCATAGCCTCGCAGATAAGGCAGGGCTATTGGGCAATGACGATGAAAAATCCGACCGTCAGCGCAGATTCCGAGGGACTAATGAAAACTTCCAAGAAAGATGAAAGAAATCACGGCTTCGGTCTGATTTCAATTGAGCAGACAGTTAAGAAATATGACGGTACTATGGCTGTTTCGATAAAGGACGGAGTGTTTGAGCTGTCGGTAGTTCTGAAGATCCCTGATAATAAGTGAATATATTGAGGTCACCTCTAAAAACCACCGGCTAAAGCCTTATACTAAACACCATTTAAAATTTGGAAAAAATCAAGCCGACAATCTTGAATATATGTGATTTCGGCGCAGATTTTTTCCTGTATTTTATTGGTGTTTAGTATTAGCACCTCATCTGCTTGCAGATTTTCCGTCATCTTGCACATAAATTTCTTGACATACGACATGTATGCAAATTCTTGCTTTGCAATAACTGCGAAATTTCTATACAATCTGACGAAAAATCTGACTGCGTATCTGAGGCACTATGGTTTTTAGATGCGACCATAATGAATTTTTCGCCGTTTTGCTTCATATAAATGTATAAAGAAAGCTGTGCTTTTCAAGAATATAAAAACTTTAAAGTTATGCAAAAGCAGAACACTTTGAAAGGAATGGTGAAAATGTCAGCAGCAAAACGTCCCAAGCTTCGTTACGGGAAAAAATTTCTTGCGGCAGGAACAGTCTTTGCTCTTGCGCCGCTTATGATACTTTCGCTGAGGGCGGCAGTCCCCGATGCGGAAAATGCGATGATAACTGCCGCTGCCGCTGCCGCACGGCTCTCGGCAGGAAATGTTTTTGAAGCGGAAATAAAGCCGTCCGAAGCCTTATCGGAAGCCGAGGACAAGCCGCCCGAAGCTTTGCCCGAAAAGCCTGCCTATCTGAATTTTGACGAAAGTGTGATGCTCTCGCGCGGCGAGCTTATCATTCCCTCGGGCGAAAACGAAGAGCTTATCGTTCCCGAGGAACACGATGTCGGTGCAGAGCCTTATCCGAAAACGCTTGAATCCCGTGACGGCGTGATAAAAGCGATGACATACGGTTTTTACAGCGGCACGGATTATGTGAACCTTGACGGCGGAGGTCAGGTGCGCAACTGCTCCGATATCGACAGCAAAATGCTGCTTGACGAAAGCCGCAAGGGATATGACTTTACAGTAACGGCAGACGGAACGCCGCAGATCCTGATAATGCATACGCACGAGACCGAAAGCTACGAACCCTACACCCGTGATTTTTACGACAGCTCATTCACGAGCCGAACCACGGACGATGAGAAAAATATGGCTGCGGTCGGTGATGCAATTGCAGCCGAGCTTGAAAAAAGCGGCATCGGGGTCATTCACGATGTCACGAAGCACGATTATCCGTCATATAACGGCTCTTACGACCGCAGCCGTGAAACAGTTCAGGCTATACTTGAAGAAAATCCGACAATAAAAGTCGTCCTCGATATCCACCGTGACGCTATTGAGCGCGAGGACGGCACAAGAATTGCCCCGACTGCCGAGATCAACGGCAAAAACGCCGCTCAGGTGATGATAATAAGCTGCTGCGACGACGGCAGCGGCAGACTTCCGCATTATATGAGCAATTTCCGCTTTGCATCGGCACTTCAGCAGCAGCTTGAATCCGATTTTGAGGGTCTGACACGTCCCGTTCTCTTTGACGACAGGTTCTACAACCAAGACCTCACCGCAGGTTCGCTCCTTATTGAGGTCGGCGGTCACGCGAACAGCATTGACGAAGCCGTTTACAGCGGCGAGCTTATCGGAAAGAGCCTTTCAAACCTGTTTTTACATAATGAATAATTTTTTGTCCAAAAGTCAATATTACATAAAAAAGAGAGCAGGTCGGGAATGTTTTTTGAACTCCAAAAGAAAATAAAAATAAGCAGGACAGCCGCAGTTTTGTACTGCATCGTCCTGCTTATAGGATTTTTGTTCGCTCTGTCGGAGGTCTATGTCAACTGCTTCAACAGTATGAACGCCGAGCAGATAACCGCTTTCGGAGCTGCCGAAAAAGCAGCCGAGAGCTTTATTCTGTGGTTTGAGAACCTATTGTGATAGGATTGTCGATAGAGGTTATGCCGTTGACGTTTTCGAGCGTTATCTCGTAAGCATAGCTGCCGTCGCTGCCCGAATTCGTCTGGCGGAAATAGACGAAGTTCCCCTCGCCGTCAAAAGCGTAGGAGGTCGCAAATGCGTCCATATTCGTTTTCATATCCTTGTTAAGGCGCTCGGTGTCATAATGATAGATGTAGAGAGTGTTGCCCTCATCGTCGGTCGATTCCTCCGCGGAAGAAACATAGCCGTTGATGTAGAAGAAAAGCTGCCCCGTGGAATATGGGTGCGGCTTTTTCTTCGTGTAGGAAACATAGTCGTCCGCATCCGATGAAACCGCCGAACCAACTCCGTCACGCTCACGGAAAAGCTCCCTGCCGTTGCTGTACTCGGCATAGTAGCCCTCGGTGTCGTAACCCTCGCAGTAGTATGTCTGCGTACCGTCCGAGTTATACATAAAGGTAAAGGTCTGTTCGATCTCGTCCGATGTGAGGTTCTTGATGATATAAGCTGCGCTTTCATAGCTTTCGGCAGCCGAACGCAGGGCTTCCACCTTGTCACAGCCGACAAGCTCCTGCTTTCCGCAGGCGGTCAGCATCAGAGCCGTGAGGACAAGCGAAAGCATAAGAATAAATCTTTTGGAAATTTTCATAGCAGCCCTCACGATCTTGTAACAGTAAGAAAAACGGAAACAACGAAGTATATCAGCGTGGAAGTGGATAAAAACCTGCCGAGTTTTTTGTGCTGAGCCTCAAATTCATCGAAGTAATCGGCGTATTTGTCCGCAGGTATCTCCTCACCGTCATCGGTCGTCACCACCGCCGAGATGAAAAGCGCCATTATGTAGCCGATAACGAGCGGAATAAGCGTCAGCAGCGGCGAAACGGAGTTCGGGAAAACGAATATCCGCAGAAGAATACATATCAAAGTAAGGATATTTCCCGAAAGCCGAACCTTTAATCCCGTGTCGAACCTGTCAAAAAGAGTTTCTTTGTCCATTTTTATTTTTCCCTTGATTGTCAAAATTTGCGAGGCAAAACGCCCCGTTTGTGAAATCATATCACAAAAATAGAATATCCGAAAACGGGCGGATACAGAATCCGCCCCTACGGTAAAACCAATTCAAGAAACAAAAATAATTCCGAATTCCGAATTCCGAATTAAAAATTACGCATTACGCATTACGCATTAATAAGCTTTGCCCCAGTAAACCATCTTCTTGGCAGGCTTGCCGCAGCATACGCACTTGTCGGAAAGGTTCTCCTGAGCAAATGGGATACATCTCGAACCAACACCCGTGAGTTCCTTTACCTTGTCCTCGCACTCTTCTTCGCCGCACCACATTGCCTTTACAAAGCCGTCGCCGTTCTTTTCAAGAGCTTCCTTGATCCCGTCAAGGCTTGTGCAGGAGTAGGTGTGCTTCTCGCGGTTTTCGAGAGCCTTTGCAAGCATTCCCTCGGGGATATCCTTTTCGAGCATTGCTGTGATCGTTTCAACAGCATTTTCAAGAGCAACGTCTTTCTTTTCACCGTTGTAACGTGTGCAGACAACGCACTTGTCGTTCTCGATATCCTTGGGTCCGAGTTCAATTCTTACAGGAACGCCCTTCATTTCGTATTCGGAGAACTTCCAGCCGGGCGAGTTGTCACTGTCATCGACCTTTACTCTTACGCCTGCGGCTTTGAGCTTCTGAGCAACCTGATCTGCCACATCAAGAACGCCTTCCTTGTGCTGCTGGATAGGAATGATAACTGCCTGAACGGGCGCAACTGCAGGAGGAAGAACAAGTCCGCTGTTGTCGCCGTGGGTCATGATAACTGCGCCGATAAGACGTGTTGTAACGCCCCATGAGGTCTGGTGAGGATATACCTTTTTGTTTTCCTTGTCGGTGTACATAATATCGAATGCTCTTGCGAAGCCGTCACCGAAGTAGTGGGAAGTACCTGCCTGAAGTGCCTTTCCGTCATGCATAAGAGCCTCGATAGCGTAGGTAGCTTCTGCGCCTGCGAACTTGTCGCTGTCGGTCTTTCTGCCCTTTACAACAGGCATTGCGAGCGATTTTTCGCAGAATTCGGCATAAACGTTGAGCATACGCTCTGTTTCTTCGATAGCCTCCTCAGCGGTAGCGTGGATAGTGTGACCCTCCTGCCAGAGGAACTCTCTTGAACGGAGGAAAGGACGGGTGGTCTTTTCCCATCTTACAACTGATACCCACTGGTTGTAAAGCTTGGGGAGGTCACGGTAGGAGTGAACAATGTTGGAATAGTGTTCGCAGAAAAGCGTTTCGGAAGTAGGACGAACGCAAAGTCTGTCCTCGAGCTTTTCGTTGCCGCCCATTGTTACCCATGCAACTTCGGGAGCAAAGCCCTCAACGTGATCTTTTTCTTTCTGGAGAAGGCTCTCGGGGATAAACATAGGCATACAAACATTCTCGTGTCCTGTTGCCTTGAACATTCCGTCAAGGATACGCTGGATATTTTCCCAGATAGCGTAGCCGTAAGGGCGGATCACCATACAGCCCTTTACAGAGGTGTATTCGATGAGTTCTGCCTTTTTGCAGATGTCGGTGTACCACTGAGCGAAGTCCTCGTCCATTGAGGTGATCTGCTCAACGAGCTTTTTTTCCTTTGCCATAAAAAAATCATTCCTTTTCGTTATTTTTATTTTCTGTATTTTCCTTGTTTTCGCCGTTATCGGTGCTTTTAGGAGCTTCTTCTGCCGCTTCGTCAGGCTTTTCGCCCTCAAAAACACTTTTTACGGTATATTTTTCGCCGTTTTCAAGCGTTATCGAAGACGGACCGGGGTCTATCTTAGCTTTTCCGAATATCTTGTCGATAAACTTTGCAAGCTTTGGAGTAAAAACGGCTATGAGCCAAATCAAAAGGAGTATTCCGACCATTCCAAGAGCAAGCTTCAGCATAAGATCAAAGGTCTCTTTGTTAAATGACATTTATGCATCTCCTTTCAATGGCTTTGTGCATATAATAATAGTGGAAAAAACTGCTCCCCGAATTTTTCCTTTCCCGATGATTATTTTTGCATTTTCGGGCAAATAATAATCACAGAATAAATTTTATAAACAGGAGTTGTTTAAAAGTGACAGTCAGAAGGGGAGAAATCTATTACGCCGATCTAAGTCCCGTTGTCGGTTCGGAGCAGGGCGGAGTCCGTCCCGTACTTATCGTTCAGAACGACATCGGCAACAGCCATAGTCCGACCGTTATCGCAGCCGCAATAACGAGCCGTCAGGACAAATCGAAGCTGCCGACCCATATCGGGATAAACGCTGCGACCTGCGGACTTTCCAAGGACAGCGTTGTGCTGCTCGAACAGATACGGACCATTGACAAAAAGCGCCTTAAAGAGAGAATGGGCGAGCTTGACCGACCGTCAATGTCGAGGATAAACAACGCCCTCTCCATAAGCTTCGGACTTGATTCGTAATAGAATTTGTTTACAAAATGTATCGATATCCTCAGATATTACTCTGAGGATATTATTTTTTACTGAACCCTGATGAAATGATACTTCACCGACTTGAAATCGCCGTCAACGGGGACGATGATTCCTGCGTTCATAAGTGCGGAACCGCTGTGGACTTCGCCCGTCTGCTCGTTCCTGTAACGTGCATTTTCGTCAAGACCCTTGAGCTTTATGCGTCTTGCAGGGAAGTTCGGTCTGCCGAGTACCTGAACGAATGTGAATATAGCTTCGGACTTGTCCTTTTCAACGAATATCCAAGCGTCCCAAGTCGTGTCCTTGAACATATTTCCGATGCGGTACTGGTCGCCCGTGCGGATAATGTGGTTGTATTTGTTGAATTCTGCGATCTGACCGGGGATAGCATCTCTGTCTTCCTGCGGGATCCTTGTAACATCAAGCTCATAGCCGAATGTTCCGACCATTGCAACGTCGCCTCTCGTAGCGAAAGGAGTTGTTCTGCCGACGGTGTGGTTGGGGCAGTCGGAAACGTGTGCACCCATAGCGGAAGCGGGATAGCACATTGAAGTGCCGTGCTGGATCTTCAAGCGCTCAATAGCGTCCGTGTCATCGGAGCACCAGATCTGCGGTGAGAAGTAGAGCATACCCGGATCGAATCTTGCGCCGCCGCCCGAGCAGTTTTCAAGGAGAATGTGCGGATAATCGGTCGTAAGGCGGTTCATAACGTCATAAACGCCGAGAACATATCTGTGCCAAAGCTCACGCTGGCGGTTTGCAGGGAGATATGTCGAGCCGATTTCGGTAAGCTGTCTGTTCATATCCCACTTGATGTATTCGATGTTCGCACTGTCGAGGACTTTCTTCATAAGTCCGTAGATATAGTCACGGACTTCCTTGTTGGAGTAGTCGAGAACGTACTGCTCACGGGACATTGACATCGGTCTGCCCTTTATCTGGATTGCCCAGTCGGGGTGAGCCTTGTAAAGTTCACTGTCGGGCGAGATCATCTCGGGTTCAAACCAGATGCCGAACTTCATTCCGAGCTTGTTTACTTCGTCAACGAGGTGCTTCAATCCGCCGTTTATCTTCTTTTCGTATACGAACCAGTCGCCGAGCGAGCTGTTGTCGGAATCTCTGTGACCGAACCAGCCGTCGTCCATAACGAGCATTTCAATGCCGAGCTGCGAAGCCTGCTTTGCGATGTCGATGAGCTTTTCCGTGTTAAAGTTGAAGTAGGTAGCTTCCCAGTTGTTGATGAGTATCGGGCGGCGCTTGTCCTTGTATTCGCCTCTGATGAGGTGCTGTCTGTAAAGGTCGTGGAAGGTTCTCGACATTTCGCCGATACCGTTCGAAGAGTGAACCATTACAACTTCGGGGGCTGCAAATTCTTCGCGCTTTTCAAGAAGCCAGTTGAAGTCGAAGTGGTTGATGCCCATTACAAAGCGGGTGTGCTTATGCTGTGTAACTTCTGCCTGTAAGAAGAAGTTTCCGCTGTAAACGAGGTTGAAGCCGAAAGCTTCGCCGATGTCCTCGTCAGCGTTAGGCGAAACGAGAGCGCAGAACGGGTTGTTCTGGTGCGAGGATTCGCCCTTTACGGAGTCAACGCCCTGCTTGCCGTGGTGGAGATGCGAGCGTTCGATAGCTCTTTCTCTTGCCCATGAGCCGTTGAGGGTGATAAGATCATAATCGGAAGATTCAAAATCAACGCAGGCGGAAAGAACACGTCTGATGTTGATGCTCTCGCTGCCGTTGTTTTTAAGGCGGACGCTTCGGGTGATAACGTCAAGGTCTTTGAATGCTGTGTAGATAAGCGTTGCTTCAAGTCCGCTCACCTTGTCAACGCAGGTAATTTCAAGCGTTGAAGCTTCGTTCCCGTCTGCAAAGGTTGCAGGGATAAAGCCGTCAGCCGTTTCGATCTTTGGCTTTCCGCCGTAGACCTTGTGCGAAACATAGCGAAGATCGCAGGTGGACATTCCTGCATTGTCCATTACCATAAGGCAAGGCTCTCTGTAGTCGCCCGTGCCGTGGCAGGGATATTCAAACGGTGTCGAATCCATTACCGTTCCTGCATCACGCGCATTGACTTTGAGCGTCCAGGGGTTTCTGTCAAGTGCGAGCAGGTAGGAAAGGTCATCGTCCTCGACCTTTTTGCCGAAATAAACGTGGGCAAGAAGTCCGCTTTCAAGTGCTGCGAAAGCATAGGTGGTGTTCTTTGCCTGAAGAGTGAACAGGGTCATATCCTCGGTGAAGTCCTCGTTCGAGTTAGTCTGCCATACATAGCGTGAGTAGACCTTGTTCAAGGGCTGTACTTTTATGTTTTCTGCTGCCATAGATTTTTTCCTCCGTAAATAATACTAATTTTTAATCAAAGTGTAGACAAAAAATCGGCGCAAAAGCCATATAAACCTGTTATTAACAGCTACGGGCTTTTGCTTGATTTTTTGTACACTTTCAGTTTAAAAATTAGTATAAAGGTAGCGTCCTTATCTGACTTTTTTCTTTCTTTTTACTGTGATAAAGTTTCTGAGCGTGCTTAAAACTGCATCAAAATTGAATACGGCTGCTGCGATGAACAGTACGATAAGCTGAACATATTCAGCCTTCGGCTCGGTGATGGCGACGATAGCCATATATCCGACAACGATCACATTAACGATCATCTTGAACCAGTTTATCGGGAATTTCACATAGCTTCTCGTGTCGAAAACACGGACCATAAAGCAGGCGAAATATGCCGTCATTGTTGCTATAGCCGCTCCGTAAGCACCAAGACGGGGTATGAGCAGGATATCGAGCACGATGTTCACAACTGCCGCAACGATGCTCGTAACCATTGAGTTCACCGACTTCTTGCGAACATTGTATATGCTCGAAAGGAACTGGCAAAGGCACTGGAATATCATCGCTATAATAAGTATCGGGGTGTAATGATAACCGAAAACGAAGTTCTTTTCGGGATCGTTGTCAACGAGGATATAGGTGAAAGGCTTTACGATCATAATAAGTCCTGCCGCCGCAATGAACAGCAGCGAGGAATAAGCACCATAGACCTGATCATAATAACCCGAAAGGTCGCTGTCGTCCTTGTTTTCGATAGCGGACATCTGCCAAGCCTGATAGAACAGCGTCGTTACGAGCAAAAGCAGGGTCGGTATCTTGTGCGCCGCGCTGTAAATTCCGTTTTCCGCACTGCTCACCATTGCAATGACGAAATATCTGTCCGAAGCGGAGGTTATCCACCATAAAATATATGTCGGAACGAGCGGAAGCGAATATTTGATGATCTCTTTGAAAAGCGACTTGTCGAGCGACTTTATATCGAAGAATTTGTAAAGCTCCGATATAACGATAAGTCCCAGAAGCGAAAGTGCGTCCGAAATTATTATCGAGCAGACATATCCCGTAACGCCGAGGTCGAATTTCAGCAGGAGGATAAGATTGCTCACTACTATTATTAATGTAGAAAAAATTCCGTCAACAGCAAAAAGCTTTACAAGCCCTCTCGCCCTGACAAAGCTCGCTGCAAGCTGCTTGAACGATGAGAAAAAGCAGTAAACGAACAGCAGCAGACCATACCCTCTGAACGCTTCAAGGCTGTTTATCAAAGGCGTGAACAGCAGAAGCACCGCAAGGCCGCCTGCCGTCGTTGTCAGGGCGATGGTGTAGATCTTCTTGTTGTCATAAGCCTTGTCAATGCCGAAGCGGATAAGCGCATCCGCCATAGAGAGCGTTACAATAGGGTAAATAACGTTCGCCGCCTGATAAAGCAGGTCAGCCGTGCCGTACTGCTCGGTCGTCATGCAGCCCGTGTAAAGGCGGACGAGAATAAAGCTTAAAAGCTTTGAACCGAAAGTGCCTATCGCAAAGATGAGAGTGTTGTTCAGAAGCTTCTGGTATTTATTCATAGCAGAAAAAGCTCCTTAAAGATCGATATATTTTTTATCTGTGAGGTTAAGTATCTCGAAGGCGACCTTTACAAGAGCGACGCCGCCCATAGCGACAGCGACGAGCCAAAGACCTCTCCAGAATGTTTTTGACTGAGTAAGCTTCATAAAAAATTTCCTCCTTACGTTTGTCAATACACATCTATTATAACATACTATTCCGCAAAATAAAAGGGGTTTTTAAAAATAATTCGGAATTAGGAATTCGGAATGCGGAATTAGCTGTGTTCCGTTAGCTTACAACAAAAATCGTGGGGCGAATTTTCTGTAAAGGACGGACTTTCGGCGAATTTATAATAAAACAGACCTGTTTTAAAGGAATATCCATTAAAAACAGGTCTGTTCGTTCGCTTTAGAATGTCTTACGGTAATTTGCGGAACAAAATAATTCCGCATTCCGAATTCCTAATTCCGAATTCGTCAGAAAACGTCCCTTACGATGTCCTCTGCGCCTGTGACAACATCATTTACAATGTCGCCTGCATCGGTAACAACATCTTCGATGAAACCGTCGCCGTCAACATCGCCTGTGATGCGGGTAGTGCCGTTGGTTTCGTTCTTGTTTTCGTTGTTGTTATTGCTGTTGGCGTTGTTGGTGCTGCTGACGTTGTTGTTTCCGTTGGCATTGCCGTTCGCGCCGTTCTGTGTTGCTGCCTGCGATGAATTCGTTGTTGTTGAGGATGTTCCGCTGTTTGTGTTTGTATTGTTATCAGCTCTTCCGCAGCCTGTGAATGCGAGCACTGCCGAGAGTGCAGCTGCAGCTATGAGTGCCTTTTTTCTCATTTTTTCCCCTTTCCGACAAAGCTCTGCTCCTTTGCCGAGTGGATTTATGCTTATACTATATAAAATGCAAAATAAAATGCAAACCCCGTTTATGCTGAAATGCTTCAGCGCTGATTTTTCATCAGTGACTTTATTTTGTCCGAAAAAATTTATAGTATTCGGGAAAAATTTTTTTCTTCTTTATGCCAAAAATGATTTACTTAGAGTATATTTTGAATTAAATATTCAGATTGTAAAGTTATTTAAATTCAATTGGTGTGAAAAATGCACATTTGATATGCTTAAAAATAAAATTATGTTGTGCAAGGTTACAAAAGTAGATTATTTTTGCAACAAAATGAGCTTTTTTTGCCACTTATTATATGACAGGTCTTTTAAAGGAAAAGATTTTGTGGTATAATGTTATTATTGATTATTCTGACCATTTGGCAGATAAGAGGTGATAACAGCTTGAAACACTCCGGCACTACAGATAATAAAGATATAGATTTCGACAGGTGCGTGGAAATGGCAAGAGCAGGCGACCCCGATTCTTTTGCGCAGCTCTATGCTTTGGTCTACAAGGACTTATACCGCATTGCTTTAATAAACCTGAACAATAATCAGCATGACGCTTCCGATGTGGTTAGCGACACAGTCCTGGAGGCATATTCTTCCATTAAAAATTTAAGAGATGAAAAAGCATTCAAAAGCTGGATAATTAAAATTCTCGCTGCAAAGATAAAAAGAAAGCAGAAAGAATATATACAGAAAAATAATTTCAGCAATGAGCTCGATATTCTCGACAGTGTAGAACAAGAGAAATCCGATGAGATAAACTACAGCGGATTGGAAGTTATGGAGGAGTTTGCCAAACTGGACGAGGAAGACAGACTTGTATTATCGCTCGGCGTTGTTTCGGGCTACAAAAGCGAAGAGATCGCCAAAATGCTCGGTATGTCTGCAAATACCGTTCGTTCAAAGGCGGCACGCGCTAAACTGAAGCTCAAACAGCTGCTGACGGAACGCTGATGGAAAGGAGGTTGGAATCATGACGTTTGAAGAAAGATTGAATGAACTTATCGATGAGGTTGAAGTTCCCGATGAACTCTCCCCCGAAAACATTGCCCTTATGCTCAAGGCTAAAACAACACAGTCAAAAATGGAAACGGAACATATAAATATAAAATCCGTTCCTTCAGTTCATGCACAGCGTTTAAGAATAATAAAGATGACTGCGGCTTCCGTTGCTGCCTGCGCTGTTATCGGCACCGGACTTATTGCTTATAACAGCCATAACGAAAGCAAGATCGGCACTATCGATGAAACCATCGAATACAATGCCATCTCCCCCAATGATTATGATGACCTTTACAGCATTTATACGGGAATATATTTCTCGGCAGACCCCGAGCAGGAAGAAAAAGATAATGCTCCCGAGGCTGACAAGAATGACGAGAACGTTCCTGCTATCTCGGACGCTCCCACAGAACCCGAGGATACGCTTTCCGAGCTTTCGGCTTACGATTTTCAGGGCGCAGCCAAGGGATTGGCAAATGATGCCGATATCGTAAAGACCGACGGAACGAATCTTTACTGTATAAGCGACGGAAAGCTTTATATCGTTTCGCTTGATACAATGGAGATAGTGAGCGTTATCGAAAACAAATTGAGTCCTCCCGTTGAGCTTTATATCGACGGCGACAGACTTATACTCGTTTCAAAAGAAAATGAGGAGATACAGATCGTTGAAAGTTCTTCATCATCGTCTGAAATCACCACGTCGGACAGTGTTGTTCCAGCAGCCGGCTCCGATACACTCTCTACTGACGAAAAGAACGCCGATCCCAACCGAACCGAAAGCGTGAGCCGCGCAAACGTTGCAGTGGATATTTACGATCTCAAAGACAAATCGAACCCGAAGCTCACCACTTCCTATAAACAGAATGGAAAATATACATCCTCAAAGCTCGTTGACGGAGTGCTGTACCTTGTTTCGGACTATTCCGACTACAGAACAGCTCCCCTTAGCGACGGCGCAAGCCTTGACAGCTTCGTTCCTGCATATTCGCTGAACGGAAACCGTCAGTTTGTCGCTCCCGAGGACATTATGGTCCCTGCAAACGCAAACAGCACGGACTACACGGTCGTTTCCGCGATCGGCTGTAACTCCGATGCTCCCGAGGTAACGGTCAAAGCCGTCCTCGGCACAAGCAGAAACGTCTACTGCTCCGCCGATACCCTCTATACAGTCGGAGTAGGCAAAAGCAGCAGCGGCGTTGACTACAGCATTATCACAAGCTTTGACCTCTCAGAGGGTACGGGCATCACCTATAAGGCAAGCTCGTCCGTTGCGGGCAGGGTCATCAGCAAATACAGTATGAACGAATATAACGGAAACTTCCGCATTGCAACGGAAATTACCGATGAAAACGGAACCTCAACTTCCGTATATGTACTCGACAGCGAGCTTAAAGTTATCAACAGCGCAGGTGCGCTCCTTGCAGGGCAGACGGTTTCCGCAGTCCGCTTTGAGGATACTTTCGCAAGCCTCTTTACAAATGATGATACACCTGCACTCGTTCTCGACCTCGCAAGCTATCCTCCCGTTCAGTCGCAGTCGCTCGCAAACACCTCCGCTTATCTCTACGGATATTCGGACACCAAGCTTTGCGGCATTGACAAAAAGGCTGACGAAAACGGACTTACCCTCACGATGTATGACGCAGACAACGGTCTTATGCTCAACAGCATCGACTTTGCCGAGGATATCGGAAAGGTAAATTCAAAGGCACTCACAGACAGACGTGCAGTCCTGATCGATTCGGGAATGGTAGGAGTACCCGTTTACAGCTATTCCGAATTCGGTGTGAATAACCTTTACTATGTTTTCTCCTACGACGACGAAGCAGGCTTCACACTAAAGGGCAAGATCGAATATGTCGAGCTTGACGACAACGCAGTTTTTGAAAGAGCCGCAGTAAATGAAGATATGCTGTATATTTTCAGCGAGAAAAAAGTTGTTTCAGTTCGCCTTGGCGACTTTAAAGTTGCAGGATCTGCAGATCTTGCCGATATAAAAGCATCAGCCGAAGGAACCGGAACAGAATAAAAAGATAAAAAAGAACAAAAGAAGGAAAACAAGCTGTGCTCGGCAACGGGCGCAGCTTGTTTTCTTTTTATATGATTCCACACAAAGCGAATAATACTAAACACCAATAAAATACAGGAAAAAATCTGCGCCGAAATCCTATATATGCGAGATTATCGGCTTGATTTTTTCCAAATTTTAAATGGTGTTTAGTATAAAATATAGGAAAAAATCTGCGCTGAAATCACATATATCCAAGATTGTCGGCTTGATTTTTTCCAAATTTTAAATGGTGTTTAGTATAAATTATTACATAGGTTACAATTTGATTTCAAAATAGGCTAAACTATTGAATTCATAAGGGGTTTATGGTAGAATTTAATATAGAAAAATACCGCAGTATGGCTTTACGCCCAAATGCGGAAAATGTGTAGAAAAAAGAACATAAAAAGGAGAACAAATTGAAGAAAAAAACTGTCCCGAAGCGGCTCTGCGGCTTTTTGCTTGCCGCACTGACCGCGCTTTCGGTTTCGGGAATGCCGGCTTACGCGGCGGCAACGCTGACCGACGCACAGCAGGAGCTTCCGCTTTATTATGATTCGCTCACAACAGACGAAAAAAATATCTATGTTCACCTCCGTCAGGGTGTTATGAACAATAAGGAAAAAATAGATACTATCGTCATAAAAAATAGCAGCAGCTATAACAGATTGTGCGAGCTGATACTTTATAACGATGACCTCGCGTTCAACCTCGGCGGAATTTCCGCAGCAACGAACGGCGGCCGTTCAACCTTTACCCCGACTTATGCCATTGATAATTACACATACAGCCTTATGCTGGACGAAATGGAGAAAAAAGCCGAAAAGATCGCCAAAAAGGCTCGTAAGATCAAGGACGAATACAGCCGCATCGAATTTATCCACGATGAGATAGCCAAAAACTGCGAATATTTTCCCGAAAGCGACCCCGAAGCTTATATCGGCTATACGCACTATGCCTACGGCGCTCTTGTCGAGGGCAAAGCCGTATGTCAGGGCTACAGCGCGGCTTTTTCGTATGTATGCAGGCTGTCAGGCATACAATGTATAACAGTTTACGGCACTTCGAGGGGCGAAAGCCACAGTTGGAACAAAGTCCTCTGCGATAAAAAATGGTACAATGTTGACCTCACTTGGGACGATGCCGTTTCAAATTTCAAGGATAACATCAACCATAACTATTTTATGCTCTCCGACTTGGATATCGCGAAAGACCACACTTTCAGAACGGTTGCGGGAACGGATAAGCCTGCAGACGAAACGAGAGGATATTTCACCGAGCATGGGATCTGCGCAAAGGATAACACGGAAGCGGTGAAGATGCTCGAAACGCTTCTCACAGAGCAGGCGAAAAACGGCGGAATTTCCGCAACGATAAGCCTTGCTGACGGAAGAGCGTTCCGAAACTTCGTCAAGTATATCGAATACAATGACCGCGCGAGAATGAAAAAACTCCTCAAAAGCGTGAAAAAAGCCTCGGGCGCGGGTATAAAAACAGATGCGGTATGGTATTTCACCGATGCCGACAACAGAACGGCAACGTTCGTCCTCGTTTATAAGGGCGCGGAGCTGAGTGATTATTTCAACTGCCCCGAGCTTATAGATGAAAAAAATCTTGATACATATAAAAAACTGGGATTAAAGATAGATATTCCCGAGAAAAAGGAAGAAAAGGCGGTGACAAAATGAGAAAGAAAATTATGACGGCGGCCGTTTCGGCGGCAATGGCATTCTCAATGCTCTGCGCAGTGCCGACCTTTGCCGAGCCGTCCGAAATTTACACCGACACAACGATAAGAAGCGAGCTTGGAGCTTTTTTGCAGAAGTCCGCGGTTGAACCGATGCTCCCCTATCAGTATGATGAGCTTTCAACGCAGGCGCAGAAATGCTACACCGACATCAGAAAAGCTGTTATCGCACACAAGAATTCGGTGAAGATCTCTTCGAGAATAAGCGAGAAAACGCTCCTCACCATTGCAGATATACTCAAAAATCAGGATCCGCTCACATTCAGCGGCGCTGAGATCGAATACAACGGCATAAGCACCGATAACGCTTACGCAAGGCTGACATACTCCTACACAAAGGGCGTTGACGACAGCATCGCAAAGCAGATCGCAAAGGAGGCTGACAAGGTAATAGCCGCATTCGCCCCCGATGCCGATGAATACGGAAAGTTTCTTGCGATACACGATCACATCACAGCCTCATCGGAGAACGGCGAGACCGATTCAAAGGCGTTCAGCGGTTCGGCTTACGGTCCGCTTGTTCTCGGAAAGGGCATATCGGAGGGATATGCCTGCGCTTTCCAGTATATAAGCATAAAGGCAGGACTTACCTCGGTCACCGTTTCGGGAACGGACGCAAACGGCAGTGTTCACACTTGGAACAAGGTCAGGATCGGCGGCAGCTGGTACAACGTTGACTGCTCTGCCGACGATGAGGGCGAAAACTATGACTGCTTTATGGTGAGCGATGAAACGATAAAGCAGCTTTACACGGAAAACGGCAGCGGTGACTACCCTGCTTCGGACGATTACAAAAACTAAAGGGGAAATGACATTATGAAGAAACTTATCTCGGCATTCCTTGCACTCGCGACGGCTTTTACATTTGCGGCAGGCATACCTGTCGGCAAAGCAGCTCCCGACATTGCGGTGACGGCTTATGCGGCTGAAACGAAACCGCTCGAAAAGCAGATGCTGCCGTACCATTACTCAAAGCTTTCGGACATGGGCAAGGCGGTATATATTCAATTGAGAAAAGCCGCGCTCAACCATGAGAAGTCTTTTACTTACAAAAAAGCTCTCGATCAGGAGCTTGTGAGCCAGCTTGCCGATATAATTTTCTACGAGGATTCGCTTGCTTTTAATGTAAAAGGCGTTTCCTACGTTATTTATCAGGGTCGGAACAAGACAGAATTCGATATCAGCTATTCCTTTAACGCTGAATCCGCTGAAAAAATGATGAAGAAAATGGACGCTGTTGCCGAAAAGGTCATTTCCAAATTCGATGAAGATACTTCGACATACAGCAAGATACTTTATATACACGATTATATTGTAGGCCACACGGTCTATGATGAATCGCTCAATTCCGCACACTCCGCTTACGGCTCGATGATAGCAGGAAAATCTGTCTGCGAGGGTTATGCAAGAGCATTCGGATATATCTGTTCAAAGGCAGGCATAAAGACCGTCAACGTTGTCGGCACCGCTACCGCTGATGACGGTCACACCGAAAACCATATGTGGAATAAGGTTTACCTCAAAAAGCAGTGGTATGACCTCGACCTGACATGGGACGATCCCGTTATGCCTTATGTTGAAAACAAGAGCTACAAATACTTCCTCCCAGGCAGTGCGACATTCGCAAATTCGCATAAGCCATGCAACACCTCGCTTTCCTACCCCAAAAGCACGGACGACACAAGTATGAACTATTATGCAAGGAAGAAGCTTGTCGCCGAGGATAACAGCAGTGCTTATTCGCTCCTCGTTTCGCAGATAGCAAAGGCCGCAAAGAACGGTCACTCCGTTGCAACGATAAAGCTTTCCGACAGCTCGGCTTTCAACAGCTTTAAAAATTATCTCGAAAAGGACGAATACGGCAAGCTTTTCTCGCTCCTTTCCGATGCGAATAAAAAAACCAAGGTAAAATTAGTTACCGACCGCTTCTATGGCTATATTGCCGACCAAAAGTCGCTCACAGTAACGGTCTACTTTATGATGAAGAACACAACGCTCTCCGATTATTACACCGATGTTTCGTCTGTTTCCTCCGATGAGATAAAGTTCTTCAAGGACGCAGGCATAACAAACAGCAAGTCCAAAAAGGCGGCGTGATGATATTATGCAAAATAAAATGAAACGTGTCTTTCTTATCGTCCTTGACAGTGCAGGGATAGGCTATGAACCCGATGCCGACCTTTTCGGCGATGTCGGAGCAGACACATTCGGCGACTGCTTCAGAACGGGAAAGCTGAACGTCCCCAATATGCGCAAAGCGGGACTTTACAATATTGACGGCGTTTCGATGAGATCCCCCGTGGAAAACCCCTGCGGAATGTACGGCAGGCTTCGTGAAAAGTCCATGGGCAAGGACACCACAGTCGGACACTGGGAGCTTGCAGGTGTGGTTTCACCAAAGCCGCTGCCGACATTTCCGAACGGCTTCCCCGATGAAGTGCTGAAGCGCTTTGAAGAAGCAACGGGACGCGGAGTTCTCTGCAATAAGCCCTATTCGGGAACACAGGTCATTCTCGACTACGGAAAAGAGCATCTCGAAACGGGAAAGCTTATCGTCTATACCTCCGCAGACAGTGTTTTCCAGATCGCGGCGCATGAAAAGCTCGTCCCTACCGAGAAATTGTATGAATACTGCCGAATTGCCCGTGAGATCCTGACGGGAGAATACGGCGTGGGAAGAGTTATCGCCCGTCCGTTCGAGGGCGAATATCCGAACTTCACCCGAACCGCCAACAGACATGACTTTTCTCTCGAACCGCCTGAGGATACAATGCTCGATGAACTCAAAAATGCAGGACTGAGTACAATAGCAGTCGGAAAAATATACGATATTTTCGCAGGAAAAGGCATAACAGAGTATGTCCGTACAAAAAGCAACGACGACGGTATGGAAAAGACTATGGAGTACGCCAAAAAGGACTTCACGGGACTTTGCTTCACGAATCTTGTTGATTTTGATATGAAATACGGACACAGGCGCGATGTTGAGGGCTACACGAACGCGCTCAACCGCTTTGACGAGCAGCTCGGACAGCTTTTGCCGCTCCTCGGGGAGGACGACTGCGTGATGATAACCGCCGACCATGGCTGCGCGCCGACATTCAGGGGCACAGACCACACAAGAGAGTATGTTCCGCTGCTTGTGATAGGAAAAAACATCGAACCGCAGAACCTCGGAACAAAGGAAAGCTATGCGTTTGTTTCGGAACTGGTAAAACGGTATTTAATGCGTAATGCGTAATGCGTAATTATTTTGCTCCGCAAATTTTAGGCAAAATTTTATTTTCGCAAACAAAAAGAACCTGTTTTCAAGGAATCAAAATCTTTGAAAACAGGTTCTTGCTTTTATTATGAAACGCCTTGCGGCGCGGGACGGGAAACCCGTTCCCTACAGAAAATGGTCGTAATTTTATAGGTTTTTAACGGGCGGATATGGAATCCGCCTCTACGGTTTTTGCAGCAAACTCACGGAATATAGATAATTCCGAATTCCGCATTCTGCATTCCGAATTAATTCTTGTCGTTTTCTTCCATAGCCGCAACAAGGCTGCGAAGTCTGATCTTTGCCGCACCAAGGTTGTTTATTTCGTCGATCTTAAGCTGGGTATAGAGCTTTCCGCCGCTTTCAAGTATTCCTCTTACCTCGTCCGTTGTGATAGCGTCGATGCCGCAGCCGAATGAAACAAGCTGTACAAGCTGCATATCCTTCTGCGTTGTGACATACTGCGCAGCACGGTAAAGTCTTGAATGGTATGTCCACTGGTTGAGGACATCAAGCTTTGGCGTGTGACCCTTTTTGAAGATGCTGTCCTCGGTGATAACGGCGAGGTCAAGCGAGGAGATAAGCTTGTGTATGCCGTGATTTATCTCGGGGTCGAGGTGGTAAGGTCTGCCGGCAATTACGATGATAGGCATATTCTGCTTTCTTGCTTCGTCGATCATTCGCTCGCCCTCGGTCTCGATCTCGGTCATATACTGTTTGAGTGCATCCATAGCCTTAACATAAGCTGCGGCTGCCTGCTTTTTCGTAATGCCGTAGTCTTTGAGCGCTTCGGAGAGGACTTCCGCCGAGTGCTTCGGGAGGTTTATGTCGATATAAGGCGAGATGAAATTCTTATCGTTAAGTTCGGGGATATTCGCACGGAGCAGCTCGGGATAATATGCAACAACGGGGCAGTTATAATGGTTATCACTTTCGCCGTCATCGATATTGTAGCTTTCGCAGGGATAGAAGATGAAGTCAGCGCCCTTTTCGAGCAGGCTGATGATATGTCCGTGCGCAAGCTTCGCAGGATAGCATACCGTATCGGACGGGATAGTGTTCTGACCCTTATAGTAGGTCTTTCTTGTGCTTTCCTCGGAGATAACGACCTCAAAGCCAAGCTCTGTGAAAAGCTTTGCCCAGAACGGGAGCTGTTCATAAAGTCCGAGTGCGAGAGGAATTCCGACCTTTGCCTTAGGTGTAACAGTCGGCTTTTCGTCTGCCTTTGAGAGGAGATGTCTGTATTTGTACTCAAAGAGGTCGAGCGGCTCGGTGGTGCGCTTGATTCCTGCACCCTTTTCGCAGCGGTTGCCGCTGATGAATCTTCTTCCGTCGTTGAAGGTTATCATTGTGAGTGCGCAGCGGGAACCGCAGCCGCCGCAGTTGAGCTGCTTTGACCGGTATGTAAAGTTCTCGAGAGCCTCAGCGGAAATTATATGCGAAGCCTCTTTGCATTTTTCCTTTGCGTAAAGAGCTGCGCCGAATGCGCCCATAAGTCCTGCGATGGCAGGGCGGACAACATTCTTTCCGAGTTCCTTTTCAAATGCGCGGAGAACCGCATCGTTGAGGAAAGTACCGCCCTGAACAACGACATTTTCGCCGAGCTCGTCTGCGGATTTCGCACGGATAACTTTATATATAGCATTCTTGATGATCGACGAGGAAAGACCTGCGGAGATATCTTCGACCGAAGCGCCGTCTTTCTGTGCCTGCTTAACGGAGCTGTTCATAAACACCGTGCAGCGTGAGCCGAGGTCAACGGGGTGCTTTGCAAAAAGTCCGAGCTGTGCAAAGTCTGCAATATCATATCCGAGCGCAAGAGCGAACGTCTGAATGAACGAGCCACAGCCCGAAGAACAAGCTTCGTTGAGCATAATGCTGTCGATAGCGTGATTTTTTATCTTGAAGCATTTGATATCCTGACCGCCGATGTCGATGATAAAGTCAACATCGGGCTTGAAGAATGAAGCAGCCTTGTAGTGCGCAACGGTTTCAACGATACCGAAGTCAACGCCCACACCTGCTTTGATGAGATCCTCACCGTAACCTGTAACGGCGGAGGAAAGTATCGTTATCCTGTCGCCCATAAGAGCGTACATTTCCTTAAGCTTATCGGTGATAACGTCAAGCGGTCTGCCCTTGTTGGAGGTGTAGTGCTGATAAAGCAGCCTGCCCTCGGGAGTGATAAGCACAAGCTTTGTCGTTGTTGAGCCTGCGTCAATACCGAGGTAAGCGCCGCCCTCGTAAGTGCTGATATCCTCATATTCGAGGTCGCATTTCTTGTGGCGTTCAACGAATTCGTTGTATTCTTCCTTTGAAGCGAAGAGCGGATCGCCCGTGATGATGTCATCGGTCATCTTGGCATTTTCGATCCTATTAATTACATCATCGAGAGAGTATTCGTCCGAAACTTCGTTAGCGTGAAGTGCGCAGCCGTAAGCCATAAAGCAGGGTGCGTTTTCGGGGAAGATCGCATTCTCTTCGGAAAGATGAAGCGTGTCTACGAAAGCCTTGCGAAGTCCCATCTGGAACGAAAGCGGACCGCCGAGGAAAAGTATCTTGCCTTTTATCTGTCTGCCCTGCGCAAGACCCGAAACGGTTTGGTCAACAACTGCCTGGAAGATAGAAGCGGCAACGTCCTCACGGCGCGCGCCCTGATTGAGAAGCGGCTGAATATCGGATTTTGCGAAAACGCCGCAGCGCGAAGCGATAGGATATACCTTTTCCGCATTGAGCGCAAGCTTATCCATTTCGTCAGTGGTAATGCCGAGGAGCGTAGCCATCTGGTCGATGAATGCGCCCGTGCCGCCTGCGCATGAGCCGTTCATTCGCTGCTCAACGCCGCCCGTGAGGAAGATTATCTTTGCGTCCTCACCGCCGAGTTCGATAACAACATCAGCGTCGGGATAGCTTTCCTTAACCGCAATGAAAGCGCCGAAAACCTCCTGAACGAACGGAAGCTTGGAAGCGGTAGCAAGTCCGAGACCTGCCGAACCAGTTATCGAAAGCCTGAACTTCGCATCGGGATATTCCTTTGCGATGATCTCAAGCTGTGACTTAACGGTTTCCTTTACTTTGGAAAAATGTCTTTCGTATTTTGAGTAAATTATCTGCTTGTTTTCATCAAGAATTACGGTTTTAACTGTGGTAGAGCCGACATCGACTCCGAGTGCATAGACTTTGTTCATTTATTCATTTCCTCTCGGTTAGTCTTTCAGTGCTTTGATTATCCTTTCGGCGATCTCCTCGGGACTGCCGCTGCCGTCTGCGGTGAGAGCGGAGTTTTCCTTGTATATAGGCGCTCTGCCGTCATAGATAAGGTTAAGCTCCTCCTTGGTGTTGTTCGCAACGATAGGGCGGTTTTTGTCGCCCGAAATGCGCGCATAGCAGCTTTCAAACGGAACATCGATGAAAACGACCGTTCCTGCCGAATTTGCGATATCGGCGTTGACCCTGCGAAGCATTGCGCCGCCGCCGCAGGCGATAACTCCTGCCTTTTCGGAAAGCTCCCTTACAGCGTCCGTTTCGGCATCGCGGAAATAATCCTCGCCCTTTTCGGCAAAGATCTGCGGAATGGGCATTCCCTGCTTTTCGACAATATAATTATCCATATCGGTGAAGCCGCAGCCAAGCTTCTGCGCAAGCAGCCTTCCGACGGTCGATTTTCCGCAGCCCATAAAGCCGCAGAGAAAAACAGTTTTCTTTATATTATTCATAGTCATCTTCTCCCGTAATTATTCCCCGTCAGCCGCCTGCGCTTCGTCAGCGTATTCAAGCAGCTTTTCGGATAAGCCGTCCTCCATGCAGGTGTAAAAGACAGCAAAAAGCGTGTCCGCAAACCCGAGCAGGAACATATTCTTGTTGGTTATCACCGACAGCGCAGGAACGCTGCTCAGAATATACGATTTGAACCAGTCGGCTGTGAAAGGCGGCAGCTTTTTCCCCTTTCGCACGAGATATTTCGTTTCGAGGAACGATTCCGTTATTATCTCGCGGTAATTCTCCGCGCCCTTGTCGAGTACAGCGTTGTAAAGCCTGTAAAGCTGGTCGTCCGTCATAACGTCGTCGCCGTTTCTGACGTTTTTCAGCACGGGTATCCGCACCGCAAGGCTGTAGACCATGAGCGGCAGCACCTTGTTGTATTCCTCGCTTTGCATCTGGCGGCAGGTGTAGTCGTCAATGCGAAGTCCGAGCGAGCGTATCCCGTCGGTTTCGGGGAAATTGTTGATGATTATTTTCAGTATGTCCCTTATATCGACATTGTAAAACTCGTTTTCGGCGAGCGAATAGATGTATTTTACGGAGTTATAAAGGCAAACGCCGCTCTTTACGATATAATCGGCAAGTCCGTTTATCGCCGCGTTTTCGTTGATGAAATTCATTCGCTCTCACCGCCTTTTTTCAGTCCGTAAGCTTCTTCACGGGTCATTCTCGTCCAGTTGTACTCCCTGACCTCGGGTTCGGGCTTTTTCGGAGGTTCTTCCCCGTCATCGTCGAATTTTCCTGCCATAAAAGCATCTGCAATGCTGTCAAAGGTCTCGGGCTTGAACGGCTTTATGATGCGCACCGAGCTTGCGTCCGCCTTTATCACCTCGGGAAGAGGTTCGGGCTTCTTTTCGGGAGCGGCGGCAGGCTGAACGGCTTCCTGCGGCGACATTTTTTCCGACTTTTCAACATCTTCGGGGTAGCGGAACTGTGTCTGCGGTGTCATTCTGCCCTTTTTCACCTCGGCGCAAAGTCTGTCGGAATAATCGAGGAACTCGCCGAGCTGGTCAGCGGTAGCTTCGCCGGCCTTGATGTTCTTCTTCATATCGGAAAGGTATCTGCTCCATTCGTGGAACTCCTTTTCGTCCATAGCCTTTCCGACACGCTTGTAAAGCGCATTGTATATCTTCTGACCTCTCTTTTCAAGCTCGGGAGGTATCTGTTCTGGTTTCTTGGGTTCTTCGGGAACGGTCGGCTCGGGTTCTTCGGCAGTCTGAACAGCTTCGGCTTTTTCAGCGGCTTTGAGCGTTTCCGCCGCCTCGGCAATGGCAGTCCTCAGAGCGTCAGCCTGCTGTCGGCAGGTCATGCCCGAACTGTTTATTCGGTTGCAGAGGAAGCTTTCGTCATCGGCAACGAAGAATTTTCCACATTCTTCGCACCTGCGGAAAGCAAGTCCGTTTTTCATTATAAGGTCAAATTCAAGGTCTATCACAGCCTTGAAGCTGTCGGGAAGATAGACCTCAACTGGGTTGTTCTCCATAGCTTCAAGCGCAAATTTCATATCAAGCTCACCGGGACGCTTCATTCCGCGGACGAGATCATAAGCGTCCATTGCGAGCTTGTCTTTTATGTATTCGCAGTTTTTTCCCTCGGGAACGGACATATCTCCTCCAAGCCTGAATGCCTCGGAGAAGCGGCGGTAAACAGCCTTTGCGACCTTTGCATTCATAAAAGCGGCAGTCGGCGTTAAACCGGGGTTGCATACGGAAACGGACGGAAGATTTTTACCGGCCATTCCAAGCTCGTTGGCGGCAACGGAATAGGAAACGTCAAAATATTCCTTTCGTACCTTTAAGACCTGCGCAGGGTCAACGGTCTTGTCCTCGTTCGTGTCATAGATAAAAGCGAGCTTGTTCTGCGCATATTCCTGTAAGCGGACAATGTTTGTCCAGCCGTTTGAAGCCTTGCCCGATTTGAACATGGAAATGCGGTTGAAAATGGCCTCTTCGTATTTCGTCTTGGGCGAAATGCAGCGGACCCAAAGCTCGTCAAGACTGATGCGTTCGGAGTGGCAGATGTATTCAATGATGCAGTCGGTCACGATATCGGAGTAATCCGCACCGATCATGGCTTCAATGTAAGGGTGCGCAGCAGAAATAACGGACTTCGCGTTGGAAACCGTGCTTGCAGGGAGATGCCCCGATTTTTTTGCGGCTCTGCCTGCGTCCATGCATCTTTCCCAGAAATATGTGAAATCAAATTCGGTGAAATGCAGCAAGGTCTTGCAAAGCTCCAGCTTGTAAAGATCGTTGCTGTCCCTCACCGCAAATTGGATAAATTTCTCTGCCATTTAAATAAAGCTCCTTTTGTAGTCCTGACATACTTACACTTAAAGTAAATTATACCACATAAGTCGCGAAATTTCAATAGAAATCGTGCAATTAAATGTGTAATTACAGTGAAAACGGGTTTGACAAACCGATGTAAAGTGTCTAATACTAAACACCACAGTCTGTCGAAAAAGTATATTATTGAAAAAAGTTGCACAAAATCAAAGTTTACGTCCACGCTTTTCAAAGGGTGG
>UQQA01000016.1 GCA_900543105.1 uncultured Ruminococcus sp.
CTTTAAAGATAACAGATTCCTTCTTATCACGCTTGATTTTACCCTGCTTGATGAGTTCTTCTTTCTCTGTTCTGATACGTTCAAGCAGCACCGAAGCAGGCTCATCATTCGGGTCTTGCGGCACAAGTTTCCCTCTGATTGCAAGGTCGAGAATTTTGGATTTGGTTTGCTGGATAATTTTTTGCAAGTCTGTTTTATCAGATTCAATAGTATCAACAAACGATAATAACTCGTTGAGTTTTTCTACTATGCGGTGTTGTTCGGAAATAGGAGGACAAGATATAAGTAGTGTTGATAGTGCTTTTTGAGAAAATGTTGGTATTGCAGTTCCAACAACAAATTCTCTAAATAAATTTTGTGAGTGTGTGCTTTGCAGGTACATACAAGCATAACTTGAATTAATTTTTGTATTTTTCAAAACAACGAACTGTGGATTAAGTGTAGTTTTTTCTGGCAATTTATCTACTATTGCAGATTTTCCATAAGATGAGCCTGTTTTAACAAGAACGATGTCATTTTTTGCAAGTTGTATTTCAGGAGATTCATCATATTTTACCCATGATATATAAGTACAACTACTAAAATCCAATTTTGAATTTATAATATTTGATGGACTTAATGTAATAGCACCTTCCCCAATTTCAACCAAATCATCTTTTGTGTATCCTCTAAATCCAATTCTACCATATATCTCAGTAATTACCCCTAACCTACACCATTCCCACCTCTCCGGCAGTTCAAACGGAATCTCCTCCTCAATGCATTTTACAGTACCATCGGCGAACTTCTCATAATGCAAATTATCCTCACCCTTGAAGATAACAGTATCATTCTTGATGTCCTTTGCTTTCAGCTTTCCGTCTTTAACCATCTGCTGCTTTTCGGCACAAATACGTTCCAAAAGAACCGATGCAGGCTCGTCATTCGGGTCTTGCGGTACAAGCTTACCTCTGATAGCAAGGTCAAGTATTTTCTGCCTTAATGCTTTTGTATCCATTATTCATCAACCTCGCCAATCAATTCTTCCAAAGCCGAAACAGCAGTAGCAATATTTGTGGATTTTTCCTTGATTTCGTAAATTAGTTCAGACAATGTACGCTCATCTACTGCATTATCGCTTTTTATCCAAGTAATATCAAGACTTGTTTTATCTCTTGCAAGAATATCCTCATAGCTGAATTTACGCCATCTGCCGTTTGGATTTTCTTCACTGTATGTTTCCACACGCTCGCCAAGATTTCCGTCCTTGTAGCACTCAACAAACTCATTAAAATGCTCGGATTTAAGCGGATTTGTCTTGCCAAATGACGGCATATTAGAGCGCAGGTCATAAATCCATACTTCTTTAGTGTTATTCTTATCGGAAGTTCCCCTTGTAAAGAAAAGTACGTTGGTTTTTACCCCCTGAGCATAGAAAATCCCTGTCGGCAGTCTTAGAATGGTATGAAGATTACACTTCTCCATTAAGTCCTTGCGTATTTTTTCACCGTCACCGTCAGCAAAAAGCACGTTATCGGGGAGAACAACGGCGGCACGGGCAGTGCCGTTAGTCTTTAAACTACGATAGATATGTTGCAAAAAATTCAACTGTTTATTGCTTGTCATATAAGTAAGGTCATCACGGGTTGCACGTTCTCCGCCTTTCTTTGTGCCAAAAGGCGGATTGGTCAGTACAACATCATAGTTTTTCATACGCTTTCCAATATTAGAAAGCGTATCACCAAGCATAATTTCGCCGTCAATATCGTGAAGCATAGCATTCATCAAAGCAAGCCTGTGAGTATCGTGGACAAGTTCACAGCCTGTAAATGCTTCGTCACGTTCAAATTGTGCTGTATCCGCATCGAGAGTAAAGAAATTGTCGGTCTGTTCACGCACATACTGACTTGCAGAAATCATAAATCCGAAAGTTCCGCAAGCCGGGTCGTTGCATCTTTCGCCGGGCTGTGGCTTGATAAGCTTTGTCATTACATCAATTAGCACACGGGGAGTAAAATACTGTCCTGCTCCAGATTTCTTTTCATTCGCATTCTTTTCAAGTAATCCCTCATAGAGATTTCCAAGGCCTTCTTCACGAGCCGAGAACCAATCTAATCCATCTATTGTGGTGATAATTTTTTCAAGGTTTTTAGGTTCATCAATATTTGTAGCCGCACCGGAGTAGATTTCACGCACTCTGCCTGTGCATTTTTCTCCGAGATGGTCTAAAAGCTCCTTATAGAACTTTTTCAGCTCAATACCGCTTTTGGATGTGAGTTTGTCCCATCTGTATTCTTCGGGTATCTGTGTTTCCGAGCCTGTTTCCTTTGCCATTTTCAAAAAAAGAATATATGTAAGTTCTGTAACATACTGGTGATATGTAATTCCATCATCTCTGAGAACATTACAGAGATTCCAAAGCTTTGATACAATTTCCTGCGTTGTCATACCGCTTTTCCTCCATCATCGTAAAGATATGTGTTTAGTTCAAGGATAATGCTTTCAAGATTATTTGAAAAAACCTTATTGATTCTGCTAAATCCTCCTTGTGACCTAAAACGGCTATCTTCATCAAAAACTTGAATGTTAAGAACAGATTCATTCATAAGATAATCCTCCATTCTCTTTATCCAGTTATCTTCCAATTTGCTGAATTTGTGTGCTTTTCTGAGCTTATCAACAGCCTTTTTAATTCTTTCCTCGTGACTTATAAGAGCCGAACCAATAGCATATCTTCTGATAATGCTTATAATGTCAGCTGCCATTTCTTCGTTTGTAATCTGCGAAATAGCTGTGTTAAGCTGCTGCTGGGTGAAGCCCTCTCTGTCAAGAGCCAGTTTTAATGATTTAAGACTTTCACGAGTAAGGTCTTTGGGACGTGTGCAAATAACATTTAATGCTGCTATCTCGTTTATGTGTGTGTGGATAAATGCTGAAAATTCATCAAGATAATCTTCCGGCTTTGAATCAGATTTGCCATATCCTCTTGTTGTTCCGATAAATGTATCTTCCTTATCGGAAATAACAACTCCTAATTGCTTTCCACGGCTCTTATCGAGTAGTTTGAAAAGCTCAACGTCATCGAATATTCGATTTTTTGCTTCTTTGACATCAAGTTTTTGAAGCTTGTCAATATATTCATTCGGATTGTTTCCGTTTGCTATATCCTTGAAATGTTCAATAGTTTCTTCGGTCATATTACGCTTTTTTCTCTGCAGCTTGGCAATAATCTGATTTATTTGATTTTGCAGAACATCATCACTATCAATTGGTGCTTTCATTTCTTCAATCAACTGTTCAAAAGATGCAGATGGATTTGCAACGACAGGTTTCATCGTGTTGACATCCTCAAGAGAATCATAAACGCCGACAGGGTCAAAAATATCAAAATGTGTCTTGTGAATTTCGGGACATAATCTTGTGGCGCGTCCAAGCATTTGTTCAAAAAGTATTCTTGATTTAACCCTGCGCATAAACACAAGATTTGTGATAGACGGTACATCAATTCCTGTTGTCAAAAGGTCAACCGTAACTACAACCGATGGGAAATCCTCATTTTTAAATCTGTTTATAGCTTCTTGTATCTTTTTTCTGTCACCATTTGCCACACTTCCTGTGATTTTCATAATAGCATCATTATCTACGCCATATTCGGAATAAATCTCTTTTAATATGCTGACTATCATATCAGCGTGGTCATCATTTACTGCATATATGAGCGTTTTACCGTTTTCTCTTGGAGTTTCAGGGTCAATATATTGTGATATTTCTGTCAATACAGTTCTGTTAAACGATTCTGTAATGACTTTCTTATTAAACGCCTCAACATCAAAGTCAAGTTCATCTTCAAGAAGTTCACCGTTTAGTATTTCGTGCGTAACAGGGTCAAATACAGTAACAGTATCTCCTGCCTTGTAGTGGATACCTTCCGTATTAAGTTTTGTTTCAATGTGATGAGGAGCATCGTGGTCTATCAAATATCCCTCTATTACGGCTTCTCTGTATGTGTATTTGAACACAGGCTGCCCGAAAATTTCAGTGGTATGTAAAGCAGGAGTTGCAGTTAAAGCTATTTTTACTGCATTAAAATACTCAATTACAGTGCGATATTTACTCTGATAATCTCTCTGGTCACGATAAAGCGATTCATCATCGGTCATTTCTTTGTCTAATATATATCCTCTATGTGCTTCGTCAACGATGATTAAATCATAGTCCGATACAGCAGGCATAGTTTCCCCCGTGTTATAAAGCACACGTTTTACCATTCCTTGCACAGTAGAAATATGAATACGAGTTTCTTTGTCAATCGTTTTATCTTCAAGACCTTTGATATTATAGATGTCATCAATTGTAAGCAGTTCTTCCATTTTGACTTCTTTGAAAACATCATAAGTCTGTTCGCCTAAAGATGTTCTGTCAACAAGGAAAAGGATTCTGCGGAAACGTTCTGTTTTTAAAAAGCGGTAAATCATACCGAGGATTGTTCTTGTTTTACCGGTACCTGTTGCCATTGCAAGTAATACTGTTTCTTTTCCGTCGATAACTGCTTTTTCAGCTGCTTTGATTGCATTAAGCTGATAAGGTCTGAGATTGAGTCCACCTTTATCTGTCAACAAATCATAAGGCATTTCTTCAAGTTTTTTATTTGTTGACTGGATATCAGCTTCAAGAAGTTCTTCTATGCCGTCAGGACTAAACCAACCCTTTAGAGCTATAGGTGTGTTATCTGGATTTCTAAGGTCGAGAAACCATATTCCGGATTTCTGCTTGTATTGTTCAAGGTAAGGTCTGCCGTTAGTTGCAAATGTAAACGGTGCTTTATATTCGCCCCATTGACCTATAACGTACTTGTTATCCTCCTGACGTATATTGCGAGGATAGTCCTTGCCTTGATAATCAATAACAGACGGGATGTCTTTATGAATAGACTTAGCTTCCACTATTGCAACAAGCTTTTCACCGATAAACAAAGCATAATCGGCATAACCCTTGTGTGATATTTTTGAATCTGTCGGATATTCGGCAATAGCAAGATTACGACCTTTTGACGGTCTTGTGCCTTTTGAATATCTGATATTATCTGTATCGGCTTCCCAGCCTACTTTTCTTAACTGTTCATCTATCAGAAGGCGTGTTTCAGCTTCTGTCTTGATTCTTTGAGTATTTGCTTGAACCGCCTTCTTTTTTCTGTCAGAAACAGATTGCGAAGGGGATTCTGATGCTTTCTTTTCAGCTTCTTTTATAAGTTCTTTAGATACTGAATCCTCAATTTGCTTTTCATTAACAGAAGAAATTGCAGTATCAATCTTTGCAGGCATAACAAAAGGCTTGTTTTGATAATTATATCCATCAACACCATATGTTTGCATAAACCATTCGCAAAGGCTATATGTAATAGGCAAAAACTTTTCTCCGTCCGAAACAGATGAATAATTATCGTGTGCAGCCTTATTTCGTATTTTTCTTAATTGGTGGAGTATTGAGGTCAAATCGTTCGTCAAAAGTCCTTCTCTGTAAAGGTAATCTATTTTTGCTACTTGAGAATTATCCTCCGGAACAGGAATATTGTCATAGCAGTACATCAAATTTACTATTGTTTCACCAATCATACCAAGCTTCATAAGGCAAGAGTTAGAGTCACTGTATAGATAGTTCTCAGCAAGTTTTCCGAATTTGCTGAGAACAGGAAACTGACTGTCTAAAAAAGAAAAGTTTGAAACCATTTCTACCTCTCCTAAATATATTGTCGAACTTCTGATAATACAAAATTATCAGAATATAAAAAATCAAAATTTAGCTTCATCATATTATGTATGAGAAGCGAATGACTAATGGTCGGTCTGGATATATTCTTTTATATTATATCATAATTTAACAATAAAATCAAGTAATCAGGCGTAAATCTTTGGCATTTTGTTATAACATTCTTTGTATTTCATCCCATAATACAATACCAAAACCAATGTCCGAAAGTACGGACAATTAAGATTCAAATGATATATTTACAAATAATACATAATTAAAGAACGAAATCCGCTGAATAGGCGATAAAAATTCAAAATATTTCCCAATGTCCATACTTTTGGACATTCGATGTGATATAATAGATTACAGAATAAGAAAAAGCAGGGGAGGAATATTGAGTGAACGAACAGCCAAGACCCGGAAATCAAAAGCTGAAGCTGTTGTATTTGCTGAAAATTCTGTATGAGCAGACCGATGAGGAACATTCACTTAACGCAAACGAAATAGAGGAAAAGCTGGCAGAGTACGGCGTATCCGCAAACCGAAAGACCATATATGACGATGTTAAAGCTCTGGAAGCCTTTGGAATAGATATAATATCGGGACGAGGAAAGAAATCGGGATACCGACTTGTGGGACGGGAGTTTCAGCTTGCGGAACTTAATCTTATTGCCAATGCGGTATCATCGTCAAAGTTTCTTACCGAGAAAAAAACCAAGGAGCTTTTGAAGAAGATTGGAATGCTTACAAGCGACTATGAGGGGAAGCAGATACAGCGTGAGGTATATATTTCCAATCGACCGAGAGCAACAAACGAGCATATATATTACTGCCTTGATGCAATACACAAGGCCATTGCCGAAAAGAAGAAAATCTCATTCAATATGTTTGACTATGACCTGCACAAGAAAACTGTTGTCCGTGAGGGAATAAGGGTGTGTTCACCGTATGCCTTAACGTGGAGTGAGGAAAGATATTATCTTGTGGCATATTATGATAAGTACGATACGGTATCGAATTTCCGTGTTGACCGAATGGATAATATACAGATACTTGATGAAGCGGCAAGAAAAAAGCCGGCAGGATTTTCGTTTAACGAGCATCTGAATTCCACCTTTTCAATGTTCAGCGGAGAATCGGAAGATGTAAGGCTTCGATTCGATAACTCTCTTGTCAATGCAGTTATAGACCGCTTTGGAAAGGAAATACCAATCTATCCGCAGGACGATGAGCATTTTGATGTAATCGTGAAGATTAAAACAGAACAGCCGCAGCCGTTTTTCGGCTGGATGTTCAAATTCGGAACAAAGGTGAGGATAGTAGAACCCGAATACTTGAAGAATGAATATCGGGAAATGCTTGCGGAGGTTATTGAGAATATTTAATAAGCATATAAAAGCGTTTCCAATTATTTGTTGGGACGCTTTTATATATGTTGTGTGTTAATCTCGACAAAATTTGTGCAATCTTATTGGGGTAATTTGTTGGAATGGCTGATTTTTTCGTGCGCTATTGATTATTTGGGAGAATTATGGTACAATTTGAATATAAATTGGTGTTACCTAATCGGTAACGTTGATTTGTAAAAATGATTTCGGAGGTTGGTAATATGAATGGAAATTTAGAATTTCAGTCGGATATTCAAGTTGAACACCCCGGAATATATTTGAAAATTGCGTTAGAAAAACTTGATATGACTCAATCTGAATTAGCGATACGAACAGGCGTGACAGCAAAACATATCTCTACGATAATTAACGGCGAGAAGTCTATATCTGCTTCGTTTGCAAAAAAATTGGAGTATGCTTTAGGGATAGATTCGTCATATTGGATTGAGCGACAAGCTGCTTTTGATAATTATCAGGTGGAGTTGGGCGAAGAAAATCATATCAGTGATGATGAAATAGATGTTTTGGCTTCCTTAAAAGAAATAACATCATATTTTGTAAAAAGGGGATTTATGCAGAATAACTGCGGAAAATCTCAAAAGGTTCTGAGATTGCGTAAATTATTATGCGTAAGCGATTTGACTGCTATTCCTAAAATAACTTATAACGCTGCATATAGAGCACAGGTAAATACAAATGCCAAAATAGATCCTTATGTGCTGTTTGCATGGCAGAAATTGTGTGAAAAAGAAACCGAGAATATTTCTGTTAACGGCGAACTTAATACCGAATTACTCAGAAGCAAATTAAATACAATAAAAAACTTAATGTTTGAGAAAATAGATGTATGGACTGAAAAACTGCAAGAAATATTTGCGGAATGCGGCGTGGCGTTTGCAATAGTTCATAATTTTAAAGGTGCTCCCGTTCAAGGTTTTATAAAGAAGTCGGAAAATGGCAAAAATATTCTTTGTATGACTATACGAAACGGACGTGCAGATAGCTTTTGGTTTACCTTATTTCACGAAATAGGTCATTTGCTTAACGGTGATTTATCAACAAGGTTTGTCGATTTTTCTTCGGTAGTAAGTGATGCTGAAGCTAAAGCAGACGAATTTGCAATGAATAGCCTTATTCCTGTTGAACAATATCTTAAATTCACACGTTTTTGTGATTATCATAATGAATGTGAAATTCATACATTTGCTCAAAGCGTAAATGTACCCGATTTTGTTGTAATCGGACGCTTGCAAAAAGATGAGCTTATCGATTGGTCTCATTTTACAAAATCCATACCAAGATACAAATGGTGTGATGATTAAAGTATATAAACTAATGGAGGTGTTGCCATTGGACAAGGCGGCTTTGACAAAGAAACCGCATTGACAGGCTGTTGGCGCAGCGAATCAATGCGGTTGAAAAAGTTATGTTATATATCATAACCTCATACAAGTTAATTATAACATGGCTTTTTCTTCTTTGTCAATTAACATAATTCACAAAATAATTAAAGTTTTTTGAATTTTCTTGACTTGAAGAAAGGAGTCAGTACAAATTGAAAAGAAACGAAAATTTAATATCCCTGCTGAATCTAAGCTATCTTAATTATTCCAACAGGACAAAGGCTTGCGGTTGTATGGATTTGCCTGCAATTTCGTGCAATGTTAAGACTTTTCCCGATTACATAGCTTTATACAGTGAGCCGGGATTGTATCATAAAACAGAGAGAACAGCAATTGCTTTCTTCGAGTTTGATGAAGACTTTGATGGCAAGTTTGGCTTGTTTTGGGCGATTTACTATAATGTCGAGGAACGTTTGGAATATTTTGCCAACCGATTTAAAGACGTTAAGTATGTTATAATTCCCGATTATTCGGAACTTGGTGATATTCACAAGGTTGAGAATAATTATCGCCTGTTTAAGGGCAGAATTGTCGCTTTATGGTTTATGTTTGTTATCGGTGCAGTTGTAATACCGAATATTACGTTTCCAACAGAGGAAAGTGCCGATTTTGCACTTGACGGATATGAAAATTGTTCGGTGGCAGCTTTCAGCACAAAGGGACATATGAGTGAACCTGCTGAAAATCAGCGATTAAGAAATAATATTCGTTTGACCGTTGATAAAATGCAAAATCTTAAGACGATAATTGTCTATGATGTGTGCAGTACAAATGAAGCTACGCTTGACACGTTTGCTTATGCTGTCAGCAGGAAAATTGAAATAATTATTCCTGATAATACTTTGAAATGCCGTAATATGGAGTTGTATCTTAAAAGAAACGAGTCCCGAAAGGCGGTGGTGTAATGAACCACGCTGATTCAGGACTTGCACACGGCACAAGCGGCTCACCACAGCTTACTGTTGAAAATGGTGAAGCTGATATTAAGGCGAGGGAGAATGAAGAAAGAATAATGTCAGAAAATTCCTTGCCATCTGATGACTCACAATTAAAACATATTTTCCGAAATGCTGAGGGGCATTTATCGGATACTCCTGAGAATAGAAGAAAATTGGTAACTTTATCAAATGATTCCTCAAAATTTCAGGGAAAAGATGTTTACGGAAATTCGTGGAATTCGGATATTCTTAGCGATGGATCACAATTGTGGGTAAGATACAGAAATGGTGTTATTAATAATGGCGGAAAAACTTATCCACCGAGAGAATGGGATGATGACACAGGATTTAATTTGAATCCTAAAAGAAATAATACATGGAGGAAAAAGAAATGAATATAAAGCGTTTATTTGTTACACTTTTCAGAGCCATTGATTGTTTAAATGAAGAAAAGCCTAATAAAGATATGCAATGCTTCCTTGCAGATGCAAATCCTTATTTATTTAAAGACAGAAATGCCGCTGTTGCTGACGTTCAACATTCTTTTGAGGATTTTATTGGAAATGTTGATTTTAAAGACATATCTTCGCTGTATGATATTGTATATAATTATTTGAAGGTAAATTACTCGTTTGCAGATGAATTTCTAAACATTTCTCAATCTGAATGGCGGGATTTGTGTAAGATAATAGATAATGAATGCGATGAGGAACAAACCTTGTTAGATATATAAGTGTTATTTTTGACTTTAAGGGACTTATGCACAGAGCATAGGTCCTCTTTTTTTACCCTTGATAAGAATAAATATTCATATTTAATTTACAAAATATTAAGACACACCATAAATCAAACAAACCGTTACAAAAGAATTAACCCGAACTGTCATAAGCAAACTTTATCTGTCACTAACAATCCGTAAATATCGGCTGTTACGGAGTTTTCGGCACTCCTGTTCATAGTTCCCATTATCAGCGATTTGATATAATAAAATCAGCGAAAACAAAACTGCTGAATGAAGGGGATAGTGAAATGAAGCTGAAAAGAATATTCTGCCTTGTGCTGTCCGCAATGGTGATGCTCACAGGCTGTGTAAGTGCCGATGAAGAAGCGGAGCTTACGGGAGAGGAAAGAGAGCTTAATGCGGTCAAGCTGTGGTTTGAGAAAGAAATATACGATGAGGACGAGTTTACCGACCTTATTGACTATCAGTATTATGCAAGAACCATAGGACTTGAAAAGGACGGACTTCTGGCACCCGATATGTGGGAGATATACTATTCCGACACAGTAAACATCAATAAGGAGATTGACGGAGCTGCCGTTTACCTCATACGTCTTAACCCCGATAAGCTTGTTGAAATATGGGCAGGGAACAACAAAACAACCGCCGATAAGATATATTCGGAGCTGGGTACAAGCCGAGATGAGTTCTGCCACAATTTCGGCTATACTGCAAATTCAATAGGATATGCCAAGAATCATAAGGAAAACAAGCTGACCTATCCCGAAAAGGAAGAACGTATCTTCGGTGCGGATAACGGAGAAAATCGTCAGACGGTGTTTGCAACTCATTTTCTGAAAGTAAATATCGCAGGAAAATACGGCGTTACATACGAAAGCACGGACGAGCTGCTTGAAATAAAGCAGCGTGACCTCTTGAAAAGCATCACCAAGCCGAAAACATATAACGTGTCGGATTTTGATTCTGCGGAGTTTGAGCCTGCATTTTATGTTGATAACATAGGCATAAAAAGACTTACCGTTCTGAACATTCCCAATGGCTGGGCAGATGCCACAGATACCGATGTTACTGTAATGTTCAATATTTCACCCTATTCCTACGGCTGTACCTCCGAGGATATTATTGATATTATCACAGATGATGTTCCACTGGAACATTTGGAAACAGAAATGCAAAACACAACCGAAACCATAACAGAGGGGAGTGCTGAATAATGCTAGGAGATGATGCCTGCACCACGTTCATCGAGCTGTTAAAACGAATGATGGATATTTTCAGCTCAATGGAGGAGCGTAAGAGAAATCAGGCAGGAAAGAAAATAAAGCCGCCAAAAATAAAGCTGGGTAAGCTGTCAAAAAGTGATTTTCGGAAGCTCCAAAAGGCAGGCTTTGATATAAAGTACGTTACCGTTCCTGCCGAAAAGTCAGCCGAGGTTGAGAAAAATCTGCTGAAAATGGGCGGTTCGTTCTTTAAAACTGAGGTCGGGGACAGCAATAATGCCGTGTTTGCCGTTCCTGCAAGTCAGATAGATATGATACAGTCTGCTCTTAAACACGCTGTTGCAAAGGATTTGCAGGAAAATCCCGATAAAATAGCAGTAAAGGACGGAAAAGACCTTATTGATACCGAGGATATAGGACTTGTCCGCCGAGTGATGACCGACTGCGATATTCCTGTTGTAACCTTTAAAAATGATGATGATAAGTATATGAATTTTGTCCCCAAGGAGTTTGAAGGACAGTATTCAAAGGCTTTGAAGGAAGCACAGGAAATCAAAAAGCAGGTGGACGGAATTGATGTTACCCGATATGAACAGACCGCACCGCTGGATGATTTGGGATATGAAGCCTTTGTTGTGTTGCAGGACGAGGCGAGAGAAATTTACGCCGCCGCAAAAGCAGATAACCTTGAAGTTTCCTTTGTGAAGCAGGGCGAAAATGTGGCGGTTATGTATGATACCGATATTTCCAAAAAGGTTGAAAAGGCAAGACAGGAATACAAGGACAGCCTTGAAATGAGCGAGGAATATATCATTGATGTGTATGACAACATCATAACCCTTGATATGGCTAAGCTGAATATTGAGGAGCTGAACACAGCCGACACATATTTTATGCGTGTCCCCAACACAAAGGGGCAGGACTACATTCGCATTAAGCAGTCCGATTCCGAGCTTATCAACGGCGGCAAAACGCTGAAATCCGAGTTTGATTTTGATAAGCAGTATCCGGTGTACGATTCATCGGGAAAGGTGAAACGAGCCGTAAACGGAAGCGAGCTTGCAGGGTATTTCAATACACGAAACCGCAGGATAAACAAAGATACCGCTGTGTATAAATACGGAACGCAGGGTGGGGAGCTTCGGAGAATCGACCTTTTTAACTCCAAGAAAAACGAGCTTATCAGCGTGAAAATGGGAAGCTGTACGGAGATGTCGGCGGCTCTCAGGGAGAGAGGTCTGAACGGCAAAACAATACAAAAGCTGCTTGAGGATATACATAAAGAGCTTAACGATAAACAGAAGGAGATTTTCGGATTTGCCGCAGAGAAAACAGAGATAGTCTATGCGGATATTCCCAATATAGGCGAATATCTGGCACAGGCTCAGCTTTCGCAGACGGTTATCGGAAAGGCGGAATGTATAGGCGAAATTCCCAAGGACAGCGGTTCAAAGTGCTGTGTTCTGGATAACAATACAAACAAATTTGCCGTTATCCCCGTAATGCCCGTGAGTGAGGTTCGGAGTATGCTGACACAGATGGGGTATTCGGAAATATCCGCAAAGGAAATTGCCGATAAGGTTGTGAGATCCTATCGTGAAACGGATATATCAGGTGATGTTGATATTAACGAGGAAAAATCACAGACGGTAAAAGCCGAAAGATATGATACGAACAATGCGGAGCTTGCGGATATGGGATATTACCGCTATGGCAGCAGTACGGTTATCATAAAGGACGATGCCGAAAGCTATCGGTATATGCAGATAGAAAAGGATACGCCAATGTCGGAGGTTGAAAAGGCTCTGCGTGAGGACTTCGGACTTATTGATGATGTGTCCGTTGCTGTTGCGATGAAACAGCTTGTAAATGACGGATATATCACTGATGCAAAGACCAAGGAAACCGAGGAAGCAAGAGTTTGTCAGGTATCGGGAAATATGATTGAGGTTACATCAAAGCAGGACGGAAGCTCCGCAATGATGCCAATGGACAGGATAGATACCGATATTCTGCAAAATATGGGTATTTCCGAAAAAGGTGCAAATGAAATCAAAAAGTCCTTTGAAAAGAATATCCGTGACCGCAAAACTCCCGATAAACAGAAGCTCAGCGAGCTGAAAAGCTATGCTGCCGATAAAATCAAGGAGCTGTCCAATGCCGTTAAGGATAAGGCGGTATCTCTCGGCAGGAGCAAGGGAGGGCAGGAGCATTAACTATGGCTGCTAATATGGGAATCCCCGAAAAGAAAACAGATACGCTTCTGTATATAATCGTCATAGCTTGTGTAATTGCTTTCCCCGTAATCGTACTGTTCGGATATACCCTTGAAATGACCGCAGACAAGAACGGCAATATTCAGATATTTGAAGCGGTTGAAAGCATAGGGGAGTATATGACCCCTAACAATCTGGGCAATGCTTTTCTTGCGGTTATCAGGGGAACGGGAATGACACGAAATGCCTGTGTAATCGGATTTTTTGCAAGTCTGATAGCGGTTATGTACAGACTTGTGGGAAACGGAAAGCGTTATCACCGAAAGGGCGTTGAACACGGTTCTGCAAGGTGGGGAAACAGGCAGGAAAAGGAGATTATTGCCGATACCACAAAGAAAGGCTTTTACAACAACGTTATCTGTGCAAGCGATGTTTTTCTTGTTCTGGACCGAAAGGTGAGGGAGAAGAACGAAGCGGCGGAAGAAGCGGAGAACCGAAAGAAAAAGGGCAAGGCAAAACCGAAGAAAAATAAATCCGCAGAGCTTAACGGCACTGAAATATCAATAAAAGATGTTACGGGCAGGAGCAGGGAAGCGGAGAAGATAAAGCCGATGCTTAATCTTAATCAGATTATTCTCGGCGGTTCGGGAACGGGTAAATCGAGATTTTTCGTTAAGCCGAATTTACTGCAATGCAACACTTCCTTTGTTGTGACCGACCCATCGGGCGAGCTGGTGGAATCCTGCGGAAAGATGCTGATAAATCACGGCTATGAAATAAAGGTGTTCAATCTGAATGATATGAAGCATAGCTCCAACTACAACCCTTTCCATTATCTCCGTGACAGCACAGGCAAGATAAATTCCAACAATGTCATAAAAATGATAAACGTTTTTATGACCAACACAAAGGGTGAGGGAAACTCCGGCGATCCTTTCTGGGACGATGCCACACGTCTGCTGTTATCGGCACTTTCCTTTCTGCTCATAGAAACGGGAACGGAGGAGGAACAGAACTTTGCAGGAGTCCTCGACCTTATCCACAAGGCTAAGGTTATCGAGGGCAAGGAAGAAGAAAAATCAGAGCTTGACCTGATGTTCGACAAGCGAAAAGAAAAAGCTCCGAAGGCTCTTTCCGTTCAGTATTATGAGGAATTCAAACAGGCGGCAGGAAAGACAATGCAAAGCATTTTAATTTCCACCACCACAAAGCTCCAGTATTTCAAGCTGGAAAACGTGCGTGACCTTACGCATACGGACAATATCCACCTTGAAACCTTGGGAGATAAACCGACCGCCCTGTTTATCGTTATTCCGTCAACGGACACAACGTATAACTTTTTGGCGGCAATGATGTACACACAGCTTTTCGATACCCTCTATGATAGAGCAATAAATCATTATCACGGCAGACTGCCTTGTCACGTTCGCTTTATCTTAGATGAGTTTGCGAACGTGGGAAAGATACCCGAATTTGAAAAGATACTTGCCACCTGCCGAAAGTTTGAGATTTCCGCACAGGTTATCCTGCAAAATCTCTCACAGCTGAAAAGAATGTATGAAAAATCGTGGGAGGAGCTGCCCGGAAACTGCGACACGCTCATATATTTGGGCGGCAAAGACCAATTCACCAATGAATATTTATCAAAGGAGCTTGGCAAGGAAACCATTGACCAGCTTTCCATAAATCAGACAAAGGGAAAGCAGGGCAGTTCGTCATACAACAATGCTATTCTCGGCAGAGAGCTTGCCACTATTGACGAGCTGACCACTATGGATAACAACAACTGCATTGTAATGGTGCGAGGACTTTACCCGTTCTTCACCAATAAATTCAATCTTTCCGAGCATCCGAGATACGGAGAGCTGGGTGAGGATTGGCAGCCCGATACGGAAAAGGGCGAAACCAAATCGGATAATCCGTATATCTATTATCTTGACCGTTATGTTGAAACTCTCCCCGAAGTGGAATATATAGACTTTTCGGAGTTCCTTGATTCGGAAGCAGGGGAGGAGATAAACAGCATAAAGCTGCGTTTCGTAACCTCCGATGCGGAGGGTGCGGAAATAGAGCCGCCTATCAGCATAATGGAGGATATATCATACGAAATACGCCAAAGGCTGGAATGCTGTATGGAGCTGTACAGTATTGCATAATTTAAATCAAAGGAGAACAAAACTATGGAAATGAAAAGAAATGTCAAGGCAATCCTCAGAATTGAAAAGGATTCCGCTGTGGAAGAAATCGTGAACGATGTTCAGAACGAATATCTTGCAAAGGGAGTTACCAAAAACGAGTTTGCAAAGCGTGTGCTTGCAGGAGAGTTTGAGGATATTTTCGATGAAAATATCGAAGCCTTTATGAGAAAATCAAAGCTCAGACTTCTTGATGATGACCGCAGACAGGAAATTGCAAGGGTTGAAATGACCGACTTCTGTGCAGAGGATATCTGCTACTTTATCAGCGATATTGCAAAGGTTATCGGCAATGTTTCCGATGAATATTCGGAGCTTTTCAATATGCTTGACATTGCAGGCTTCAATTACAGTGCGGACGGCTTTATGCTTCCCAATATTATGTACATTGATGATTTAAAGGTTCATTCCGAAAGCCGTTCTGATATATCCATAACGCTTGATGCGGTAATCTCGGCGGCAAAGCTCCACCCCAACACGGCAGGGACAAGCAAGGTACTTATTGCCTGTTATCCCGAAAGCGAAAATGTCAGACGGATAATGCGTGACCGCTGCTTTATGACCGTGGGAAACAGCAACCTTATGCTGCTTATCGTTGATACCGACCGTATTGCAATAAGCGGATACAAGCCCTGCTAACCTCCTGCATTTATGTAATATGGAGGAAACAAAGAAGCTCACTAAAGGTGAGATAGATGCGATAAACAAACTTATGGAACGGAAATCGGAGATAGTTTTAGAGCCGAGAAAAACAGGCTACCTGATTTATGAATCAAAAAGAAAGCTGGTTTTCCGCACCGATAAGGAAGAAAATACAACTGAATAACGGCGTCCCGAATGAGAGGGACGGAACAGCGAATGAGAGCTAAGAAACAGATTTGTATCTGTTTTCTGGCTCTCTTTTTTTGTTTATCAAAGCTGTTCGGTTCGGCAGAAAAGCAATTTGATATGAGAAAAAAGAGTGCGTGAAAACCGAACGGCTTTAGATATATATTTTAACTTTTCAATTTTAAAGGAGGATTTGTGAGATGAATATCACAAAAGCAATCGACAGCATTCAGGCAAAGACAGCGGAGCTTGGAGCAAGGGCAATGCTTGCCGCAGCCAATGCGACAGGCAGAGCGATGAACACAAGGCTCGGCAAGGCGGCACTTGTTGTTCCTATGGCAGTTTCAGCCTGCACCATTACCGCAAGTGCGGAGGGCGCAGATGCGCAGGGAATGATTGATGCCATTATGGGTGTTCTCGGTCCCGGTGTTATTGCTCTCGGTTCGCTTGTTGCCGTTGTCGGCGGTATTCAGACAGGCGTTGGCTTCAAGGACGATAACGCAGACGGTAAGACAAGAGGATTCCAGACACTTATCGGCGGTGCGATTATTGCAGCGGTAGGCGCTATTATTCCTGCTTCTCTTTCCATCGGCGGCTGATACAAAGAATCGGACAGAAGAAAAAGGCAGGGACAGGCTTGCAATAATCTGTCCCTGTCAAATGTGAAAGGAGGAGCTTTATGGCAGAGCCGAGCTTTTTTGAAACCGCCTTTGAAGAAGCGCAGAATCTCTTGCAGACGGAAGCCGATGGCTTTGCTGCGGTATTACAGACCATAGCAGGCTTTGATATTGTCAGTCAGGCAGGAACGGCTATAAGTGTTTTCGAGGGTGCGGGAACGGCACTTTTAACGCTGTTTTTCTGTATGGAAGCCTTTACCTACTGTGCAAATATCGACTTCAACGGCGGTATCGAGGGTGCAATCAGAGTTGCGATGAAGCTGGTGGTAAGCGCCTTGATAGTGCAGAACGTGGATAACGTGATAGGACTTGTTTCGGGACTGCTTCGGAGCGAAGTAGATTTTTCGGGAGCTTTTGCAGGAATAGGAGCATCATTCGGAAATGCAATGAATCAGGGTACGCCTCTTGAGGGCGGTTTATTGGATATAAACTACATTATCCTAACGCTTTTGTACGTCATCATCATAATTCTGATGTTTGTAATGTTCTCCCTTATTGTGGTATCGGTTTTGGGTACGGTATTTGAAACGGCAATACTTACCGCAATTTCTCCAGTGGCGCTTGCAACGCTTGTAAATTCACAGGCACGTTCCACAGGCATTGCCTTCATAAAGAATTTTGCGGCGGTATCAATGCAGTGGGGAGTGCTTGCAATCTGCTTCAATGCGTACTCGCTCATTTCATCGTCACTTGTAATTGACTTTTCATCGGGACTGGACGGAGCAGGACTTTTAATGCACATTTTCAAGTATGCAACGCCTGTTCTTTCTGTTGTTATGCTTGCAATTACAGTTGCTAAGTCAAGCGAAATTACCAAGAGAGCGTTAGGTGGCTGATGATGAGGGTACTTAGCTTGTATGACGGAATTTCCTGCGGAATGGCAGCTCTCGAAAGGTCGGGGATTTCCGTTGAAAGATACGATGCCTTTGAGATTGACAAATATGCCATAAAAATATCCGAGAAAAATTATCCGCAGATAGTACATCACGGAGATGTGTTTGACGGAGATTTTACCAAATTCAAAGGCTACGACCTTTTAATCGGCGGTTCGCCCTGCACCTATTGGAGCATTGCAAAAACCAATCGTGAGGTTACACCGGACGGAATGGGCGGAAAGCTGTTTATGGAATATGTAAGAGCCTTGCGTGAAAGTGGGTGCAGATATTTTCTGTATGAAAACAACAACAGTATTCACAAGGACATCAAAGCGTTCATTTCCGCACAGTTAGGCGTTGAGCCGATTATGATAAATTCTGCTTTAGTTTCGGCACAGCAGAGGAAACGCTGTTACTGGACTAATATCCCAAACGTGACACAGCCCACCGACAGAGGAATACTCTTAAAAGATATTTTGGAGAGTGGTTTGTCTTGGCAGGACAAAAGCTACTGTATGACCGCAAGCTATGACGGAGCTGTGCTTTGGAACACGCTCCAAAGAAGTCAGCGAAGTATGATAGCCGAGCCTGTCAGCGTTGCTCAGCGAGGGAGATATATCCAAAGCGGAAAGAGAAATGTTAAATGCGAGGGCGGAACAGAGCAGCATATAGAAGCCCGAAAGGACGGGAAAAGCAACTGCCTTACTACCGTGCAAAAGGATTCAATGGTTGCCGTTCCCATAAACACATTCAATAACAGCGGTGAGAAATCCCGAACCTTTATGGCAGGGTACTATAAATACGGCGAAGCAACCATTCTCACCAATGACGGATTCAAGGGCGGAACAACCGCAGTTGCTGTGCCTGTACGTGTTGGAGAATACGGCAGGGGCGGACAGGGACAGCGGATATATTCGGTAAGAGGAAAATCCGTTACCTTATCCGCAAACGGCGGAGGACAGGGAGCAAAGACAGGTCTTTACAAAATCGACCTTCCTGACGGTGATTACATAATCCGCAAGCTCACGCCAATCGAAGCGGAGAGATTGCAGACTTTGCCCGACAACTACACCGAGGGCATATCCACAACGCAGAGATACAAATGTATCGGAAACGGCTGGACCGTTGAGGTTATCAGCCACATTCTGAACGGTTTGAAAGGGGTGATTTGATGATAAAAGCAGATATTCCGCAGGACGTTACAGAATACAAGGAGCAGTTTTTCTTTGGACTCACCATAAGGCAGTTTGTCTGCGGTGTTGCGATGATAGCTCTTGCGGTGATTACATTCCTTATCGGAAGCAAGTTCATTCCCACCGATGTTCTTGTGTATATCGTTATCCTTGAGGTCGCACCTTTGGCTGCCGTTGGCTTTATGCGGTATAACGGTATGCCCTTTGAAAAAATTGCCGCAACGGTGTTCGAGTTCTATTTCGGAAATCAGCGGAGAGGTATGCAGTATCTCCCCGATGAAATTGAAATATTTGACGAGGTGAGAAAAATCCGCCTTGCCGAAGCCGAAAGGGAACGTGCGGCGGAAAAGAAATCGAAAAGGAGAAGAAAGACCAATGAATAACGGAAAGATGATTTTTGTAACAGGCAGCGCAATGAGCGGAAAGAGCAGATTTGCGGTATCGCAGTTTTCAGACCTTGACCGTGTGCAGTATCTCTGCACGGGCAGGGATATGGACGATAAGACGTTGAACCGCATTATCTATAACGAGCGGAGCAAAGATTTCAGATGGGATATTATCCGCAATTTCAGCGTTGATAAAACACCCGTCAATTACAAGGAATACAGATGCTTTGTTCTTGACAATCTTGCCGACTGGATTTACAGAAAAACAATGGAAAAATTTGCGGCGAGTGTCAGTGTTTCCGAGCGTGAAATGACCGCTTTTGTTAATGAGCTTTTGCTGTCAATCAATGTCCTTATGAGCGAGGTAAAAAGCAGCGGAGGAACACTTGTTATCATTTCCGCTGAAACGGGATTTGCCCCTGCACCCTTTGATATTACCGACAGCATTTACCGTGAAGCCTTATGTACGGTAAATCAGCGTATTGCAAATATGGCTGACGAAGCGTATTTCTCGTTCAGCGGTTTGCAGCTCAGAGTAAAGTAATGGGAGGAGTGAGAGTATGGAAGAAAATGCAGTTACAACAGTAATCGAGATGCAGGAAACGGCTGTAAGCACCCTTGATTTGGGAGAGCAGACAGCACCCACAGAAACGGAGAGTATTCAGAGCGTAAGCACTGAAAGCAATGTTTCCGAAAATGAAAATGTTCCGGTGGAACATCTTGAAAATCCTGCCGAAACAAGCGTACCCGAAAATACTGAAAATGCCGATGATGTCATTTCAAGCATTGTTGCGGAAGCGGTGTCAGATTCGCTTGAAGAAGCAGGAGTTGAGGTAACGCAGACGGAAACCGCTGTTGTTTCCGAGCCTGTTCCTGCGGTTACGGAGATTACCGAAAAGATAACGGAAATGCAGACCGAAGCAGAGATTACAACAGAGGTTGTGACCGAGAGCGTGACCGAAACGGCGGCAATTACCGAAACTGTGCAGGAAACACCCACAGCGGATAATATGCTTGTAAATCCCTATCTTGTAATGATCCCAATTGCTGCCGCAGGACTTGCTTTCGGCGCAAGGGCAATGACCAAGAAAAAGCGGAAAAATATTGCTGCGGAGGAAAATGAAAATGCTCCGATGTCCGCAAGAGAAAAAGATGCGGTTCGTCTTGCCGCAAACAAACCCGACAAGAAGAAAAGCAGGAAATCCAAAAAGGGCAGGGGCGAAAAGGAAAGGAAAAATCTCTCCAAAAAGGTTCTTTCCACCTTGCCTTACAGGAAAGTTTTGTCCGATGATATTTTCTTCTTAGAAAAGAAAATGTATTCCAAGGCGTACACCTTTGACGATATAAACTTCAATCTGGCGGACGAGGAACAGCAGTATATGTACCTTGAAAGATATATAGAGTTTCTCGGTATTCTGGACGATTCCGTGGACTGTCAGATTTGCTGTTGGAACAGCCGTGTGAATATGGAGGAATTCAAAAAGGCAACTCTGATGCACCAGAAGGCAGACGAGCTTTTCGACTTCCGTCACGAATTTAACACCCGTGTTCTTGAAGCAAATATCCGCAAGGGACAGAACGCAATTCAGAAGCATATGTACATTACCCTTACCATTAAAGCACCCGATGAGGAAACTGCAATCCGCAGATTCAAGACGCTGGATATAACCGCTGTAAATACATTCAACCGTATCGGAAACACGGGACTTCGTGCATTGACCTCAAAAGAGCGTATTGAGATGCTCAAGGACTTTTTCATTGGTTCAGACGATATGCCTGTTCCCGATTTTGACAGCTCAGATTACGCAAAGGGCAGGGAAAAACTTGCCTGTGCGCCCGACTATTTTGATTTTAAAAAGGACTACTTTATGTTCAATGACACCTACGCAAAGACACTGTATATCCGTGAATACCCAAGTGCGGCAACCTCGGATATTCTCACGGGACTTTTGGGTACGGGCATTGAAATTATGGTAACTACCAACATCGAAACCTATGACAGCGCCGAAGCGAGAAAGCTGGTTCAGCGGCAGATAACCGCCGTTGATACGGATATGGCAAAGCGTGAGGTAAAGGCAGCTCAGCACGGCAATTTCTCCTCACAGATGCCGCAGAGAATAAAGAATCAGCGTGATGCGATGGTATCGGTTTTTGACAAGATAACGGTTAAAGACCAAAAGCTGTTTATGGTGAACACACAGATACTTGTCAAGGCAAAATCTTTTGAGGAGCTGAACGAAAGCGTTGAGGTTATCGAAAGCACACTTAAACGCTCCGGCTGTATCAAGGGCGAAATGGCGTGGGAGCAGGAACACGGAATGTGCGACTGTCTGCCTGTGGGTTATCAGAGAAAATTTGAATATCTCCGCACAATGCCCTCGGAATCGGTTGCTATTTTTATGCCGTTCAATGTTCGTGAGGTGCAGATGGCACATTCAATATATTACGGTATGAACGTACTTTCCCATAACCTTATCCTCTTTGACCGTGTAACAGGACTTATCAATCCGTCAGGCTTCTATCTGGCTGCATCGGGCGGCGGCAAATCATTCAAGGTAAAGACGGAGATAACGAACATCATTCTCGGAGATGAAAATGCCGATGTGCTTGTAATTGACCCCGAACGAGAATATTGGAAACTTGCCGAAGCATTCGGCGGTGAGGTTGTCCGCTTCTCCAACGGCTCAAAGAATCATATCAACCTTTTCGATTTTGATTTCCGTCTGCTTGATGACCCGGAAGTGGATATAATTGCCGACAAGTGTCAGCTTGTCACCTCTTTCATCTCTTGTATGGACGCAAAGCACCCGCTTAATGCACAGGAAAAATCCTTTGTTGACCGCTGTGTTCAGAAGGCATACGCAAAGTCGGGTGTTCTGAAAACTCTTGACCCTGCCGATATGCCGACTCTGGGAACGTTCCTCGAATGTATGAAAGAGGAAACCGAGAACGTATCGCAGGAGATGAAAGACAAGCTGATTATCACCATTGATATGTATGTAAACGGCTCGGCAAAGTATTTCAACAACCTTACAAACGTTGATACCAAGAACCGCTTTATCGCATACGATATTCGTGACCTTAACGGCAATCTGAAAACGCAGTCAATGCTTCTTATCCTTGACTACATCTGGAACCGACTTGCGGAAAACAAGGAAAAGGGCAGAAAGACCTATATTTTCATTGATGAGGCCCACTTGCTGTTTGCCGATGAATATTCACTTGACTACTTGCAGATGCTTTGGAAACGTGCAAGAAAGTACGGCGGTATTCTTTCGGGCATTACGCAGAACGTGGACGATTTGCTGAAGGATTACAAGTCGAGAAATATGCTTGCAAACTCCGAGTTTATTGTTCTTTTGAAGCAGAATCCCACAGATGCGGCGAAGCTGCAGGACGTGCTGAATATAAATGACAGCGAAATTCAGTTTGTAAATGATGTTCCGGCAGGACACGGTCTGCTCATTTTGGGCGGCAAAACAAAAATACCGTTCTATGACGAGTTCCCCAAGGATACCACGCTTTACAGCCTGATGAGTACAAATTTTTCTGAAACGATGAAGATGATGAACGAGGGCGAAACGGAAACTGCATAACAAGGAAAGGGAGATGTTTATGGCAACGATTGATAAAGCGAAAGGTCAGGCTGTCGAAGAACACTCCCTTTCTTCTTTTGATAAGAAAAGGGGAAAGGTGGCTGCCTACTCCGCACAGAAACATAAAAAATATCGTGTTGTTTCGGTTCAGAAAATGGAGAGAGCCGATATTCACGGACATATCGGAAAAACTTCCGAAAAGTCAGAGAGCACCTCACAAACGTCCAAACGCTCCGAAACTATGCGGAAAATTCTTTACGGCACGAATCGCAATAACCATAGCAATCGGGAAAGAAAAAAAGAGGGTAAAACATCGGAAAATACGGAGCATAGCGGTATTTTCGCAAACTCCGAAAACTCAGTTTCAGTATCTAAGACAATTACTCCCGAAATGGCGGAGAGAATGAAACGTGCCGCTTATCTGGACAGGCTGAATAAGGATAAAATCAAAACTTCTGCCGCAAGAAGTGAAATATCCCCCGATATTGATATTTCAGACAATGCCGGAAATTATTCTCACGATAAGATGTCAGTACCCCATTCGGAGTATGAGAAAAAATATCTTTCGGAAACACCCGACAGCGTTATCCCCGAAGCGAAAAAGGCTATCACTCCCGAAATGGCTGAAAGAATGAAGCGAGCAGCCTTTATCGAACAGAAAAATGCCGAAGCTATCAGGCTTAACCGTGCGACCGCTGTTGCCGAAGCCGAAGATGTTCCGGTGGAACATCCTAAAAACGAGGAACAGACAGAGGAAAATATTTCAGATGTTCCACTGGAACATTTAGAGGACAGCGAGGAAAAATCTCCCACAATCACATATCTCGGCAACTCCGACAAGGCGGTATTTGATACATACAACAGCGAGGTAAGGGCATATCGGGCGAAAAAGGCATACGGTGATTTTGCCAAGAAGCAGAAAAGCAGTATCGTTCCAAATGTAGGCGGTTCTGTGGTAAGTGCTGAAACTCAGAAAGCAATCAACGATGCGCAGAATGTTTTCCAAACATTGCAAAGCTCCGATTCCGCAGGCTCTGCCGTGCTTGATGTTTCGGCAACGCTGGCTGCCGTTGAAGCCAAGAAAATGGTAAAAAAACTTGCCGAAACCGATTTAAAAAAGAAAAAGCGTGTTGACGAGCGTATGGAAAACCACGGCAACCGTTTCGGTATAGGCAGCGAACACGCAAAAGAGGTAATCAAGGATAAAGATGAAAAAATCAAAAATACCAATGACAAATCCTGCCGAAGCAATGAAGCTGCCGCCGAAAAGCAGAGAAGCTCTAAGGTCGGGAACAGTCATAAACTCAGGGAGGAAAAACAGGAATACGCCAAGAAGCAAAAGTCAAAGGAGATAAGGAATAAGCGTAAGGAAATCTTTATCAAGGAAAATCAGAAAATTCCCGGAAGCGTTTGCAATGCTGCAAAGGGCGGCATTGTAAAGACTGCTGTAAAAAAGAAAGCCGTTTCCCTCATTCTGGGCGGCGGTGCAGGAGCTATCGTTCTCCCGGTTTTCCTTGCCGTGCTTGTATATATCCTCATTTCCGCATTTTTCGGCTGGCTTTCTCCCTTCTCATATTCCCTTGCAGGAGAGGATAATGACCCGAACACGGGACTTCCCACCGAACATAATGCTGAATCCAAGGCAGAGATAATAGACGGCTATACCCTTATGGTGAAAAACTACCTTGATGTGGCACAGGCGTATTACTATCTGAACTATGGTGATTGGTATGGCGGTGTGTATGTTTACGAAAGTGCCGGACTTGATTTCGGGACGTTCTTTGCAGATCACTGTCAGGACTTAGTTGCGGAGATACAGGCACAGTATCAGCCGCTTATAGACCAAGCACCCAATCCGCAGGCTGCTATGGCAATCAGCAATGCAATGGGAGAGGCAATCAGACAGGCACTTGCTAATGCACGGGAAGCCGCTCTTGCCGAATATACCGAGCGTATACAGTCCCTTGAGGACGAATTATCGCCCAATGAGCATAGACAGCATTATGAGGTTGAAGTGGGCTATTCGAGCAATGGTGTTGACGATGCGACCGAATTCAGCGGAAAGCCTGTGGTGGGAACAAATCAGTTCGGAAACACGGAGATAAACAGCGATTTATCCGCAGAGGAAATGCTTGCGTATGTGGCACTGTACAAATCCCTTATAACAATGAATCCCGAAGAAACCGCACCCGATGCCGATGATGAAGAAATGCAGCTTAACATTACTCCGCAGGATATAATGGACTTTTTTGAAAAGACAGAGTATATCACCATAACAACTGAGGTTACTCACGATAACCCCTGCACGGGAATGAACTGCAAACGCAGACTTATACAGACCGATTCGGGATACTTTTGGGAATACTACTGCGACAATGACCACGATAATCTCACAGGAGAAATAGGTGCTTGCCCTGCCGCAGATGAACTGCTTGAAAAAATAGTTGAGCTGACGGGTGCGGAGGAAAACGGCATTGATACGGAACAGGCACAGGAGATTATTGATTCCTACATTGATATGTTCAAAAAGGAGCTGGACATTGATGAGGGAGATTTCAGAAAATTTGGTGCTGCGGATAATTCCAAGGCACAGGAGTTTTACCAAAAGCTCATAAACGATGAGTTAAGCGGTGCGGACATCTGGCAGATAGATACTCCAATCGGAGAGGAGGGAGCAAGTGAAGAAACTTAAAGAGGTTTTCGGAAAATTTATCGGGAAGTGCAAAGCGGAAAAGAATTTCAGATATGCGGTTATTATCGTATCTCTTATTGTTATTGCTTTTGCGGTGAACGAGTGGCGAGAGTGGGAGGACAGCAAAGAGCTTCCTCCCACGGCAATAACCGAGGAACAGGCGGAAGAAATCAGCTTTTTGCAGGAATTCTGGAATGACAGCAAGCTTCATTTCTTTGTGTTCGGCGGTCTGACCGCAGCTCTGGGGATTGTAAAATGGCGTAACTCCGTAAGGCGATACTAAACGTCATTAGAATTATGGAGAAGAAATCGCCGCAAAAGCTTTGATATATGCGGTTTTGCGGCGAGAGATTCCCATAATTCAATGGGCGTTTAGTATTAAGGAAGCGCTGATTAAAGCCGAAGGTATCGTTTCCAACGCTCGAAAATCCGTCACTGAGAGTGTTGAGAAACGATTTAATCAGCGGTTCCTTAAGGACAGCGGTGGGAAGATAAAGAAATAAATCCGCCCCGAAGGACGGATTGTGAATCAATCAAATAAGTCACTTGAAAGAATTATTTCCAACGCATTAACCGCTGATTCATAAGGGACAGGCTCAAATAACAGAGCTGATGTGATGGTGTTGTAATCCTCCTCATAAACCCTGTTGTCAATGATTTCACGAAGAACATTCTTAACGCTGACACCCTCCTGCACGGAAAGGCTTCTGCTGTGAGGACGGCGTTCATCTGCCACACTTACCGCAAGAGCTTTCAGTTCATTGTTGATTTCCACAACAGACAGAAGTTTGTAAATGTCATAAATGTGACGGGAATGTTCTGCTATTGTCCCTGCAAGGTAATAATCGGCAAGAGCATAGAGCTTGTCAATCATTGTACGTTCAGCCGCCTGTACATTCAGCTCAAAAGGTTCTAAGTCATACTGTTTTGCAAAATCAGAGAAGCCATTTGCGGAAAGATAATCATAAATCAGACTTCCTGCCTGTTTCCTTACGGTAGGATATGCCCTCTGATAAACGGCAGTTTCCACGATAAGCATTTCTTTGAGATAGGCTGCACCGAGAACAGAGGGATAGTCAATGATATATCGGTTGTATTCACGGCGGCTCTTTACATTATCGGGATTGGTCAGCGTGAAATTCAGCTTGTCTATTACACCCACAATGCTGCTTTTCAACAGCTTGCGTTTGCTTTCCGATGGCTTGGTTTCCGTTTCAATGTTCAGGTCAATATCCTCGGAAAATCGGTCAATCAGATGATAGCATTTTGAAAGAGAAGTACCGCCCTTGAAAATGACTTCGGGCATTACGGAAACAAGCTCTTTCAAAAAAAGAGTGACATAATAGTCCTTTTCAATGATTTCCGCCTTTATTCCAAGGAATTCTGATGCACGAAGAACAAGCTGTTCAAACAGCTCTTTGTCATTGTGCAACATAGAAAACCGCCTCACTTTCTACAAGATTTCGCATAGCCTTGTCGGGAAATTCGGGAGCGTATTTCAGAATTAAATCTTTCGTGATTTTGTTGTCCCGAACCCATTTTCCGATAATGCTTTTCCGTTCATCGTCAAAAAATCCTGTCGGAATAGTATTCATAAGTTCAAGAAAGCTGATAACATTCAGATTTTCATTTGTGATTTTTACTCTGGATCTGCGGAGAGTGACATCACGGCTTCCGACCTTTACGGTCCGCAGCTTAGTCCTTTCGCTGTTGGTGCATATCTCAATAGTGTTTGGCATTTGTGTGGATAAACCAAGCCTGTTGAGGGCGGTAAGTCCCGAATAAAAGCCGTTTGCCTTTCCGTTATCCACAATATATTTGCGTTCAATGACCTTGTTAGGATTGAGAACGCTGCTGCCGAAAGGAGTTTTTACGGGAATGTAGTAAATACCACGCTCAAAGCGAGCAAGACTGCCGTTTTCGCAAAGCTCCGCAAGCTGCTTTGCAATCCACGGCTTTGAGTAGTTTTCAAATTTAATATCAGATGAAAAAATCGGTTCATTTACACCGAAAGTGTCGGAGAGATATTTAAAAAATGTCATAG
>UQQA01000017.1 GCA_900543105.1 uncultured Ruminococcus sp.
ATATTCAAGATTGTCGGCTTGATTTTTTCCAAATTTTAAATGGTGTTTAGTATAAAATGTCTGCTTTTTACCCAAATTATGTCCGTATTTATACGCCTGATTCTGCAATGCCGTCAATTGACAACAGAACCTCACGGCGGTATAATTTAATCGTGAAATTGTAAACTTTTTTGACACAAAGCAAAGTTATTTGCGGTGAACTATATTATAATAGTATATCAAACCGAACCGAGAAAATAGCCGAGGTACTTTTTCACATCTTCTTTTGAGCATTTGTCAAGATTTGCAAAAGCATACTCCATTACAAGTATGAGCGTATTGCTGTGGTGCGCCGCAAGTATCTCTTTCGGCACGGGGATATCGGGGCGTGCGCCGCTTTCGAGCATCTCGCGTATCTTGTTTCCCATAAAAAATTTAAGGCTCGTGAACATATACCCCGTTTCGTTATTGAAGCTGACTATCTTCTGAACGAGCGGAAGATTAACCGAACCGAGGTCATACACCCTGTCAGCGAAGAGGTAGAGTGCATCGGTCTTTCTGCCGCTGTCGCTCAATGATTTGAACTCTTCAAAGCCTATCGCCTGCGCAAGCTTTATCCAGCAGCAGGTCAGCAGGTCGTATTTATCATCGAAATAGTTGTAGAATGTTGCCCTCGGGTAGCCGCTTTGCAGGCATATTTCGTTGACCGAAACGCTCTCGAACGATTTTTCGGAAAGAAGCGAAAACATACTTCCCGTAAAAGCGTTGATAGTGCGGACCGCCCCCCTTGAAAGTTTTTGCGAAAGATCATATTTCATATAGTTCAGTCCTTTCTTCATAATATTTGACATAATCGGCAATTTGTCCATATTATGACAACTTTTGATATATGTATCTTGATGTATCTCTGTTTTTATTATATCATATAGTCAATGGTTTTGCAACTGTCTAAATGCAGAAAGTTGCAAAGATTTTTATAAATGACAAAATTTATACTCATTTTTAAACTGAAAGTGTACAAAAAATCAAGCAAAATCTCGAATAAATGGATTTTGCGCCGATTTTTTGTCTACACTTTGATTAAAAATCAGTATTAATAAGGAAGGAAAATGTATGGCAGAAAATACTAAATCCGACAACTTTATGGCGAAGCTTGCGACATTTATCGTTGATAAGCGCAATCTGTTTTTCCTCATTTTTGCGATACTTATCATCTTTTCGGCGTTCGCGCGGAACTGGGTAAATGTTGAGAACGACCTTACGGCTTACCTGCCCGACGGAACGGAAACCAAGGCAGGTATTGACCTTATGGCGGACGAATTCACAACGTTCGGTTCGGCAAAGATAGTCGCCGCTAATGTCACTATGACCGATGCGGAAAAGATCGAGGAGATCATCAAAAATGACGATGATGTTTCGACATACACCTTTGATGATTCAAACGAACACTTCGTCAACTCGACCGCGCTCTTCGATGTAACGTTCGTCTACCCCGAAGATGACGACCGAGCGCTCGAAGCACTCGACGAGCTGAAAGAAAGCCTTTCGGACTATGATATTTACGTCCAGACCTCAATGGGCGACCAAAGCTCCGAACTTATCGCAAGCGAAATGAACGTTGTTATCGTGCTTGTCTGCATTGTCGTTCTCGTTGTGCTTTTTGCGACCTCGCAGACCTATGCGGAAGTGCCTGTACTTATCATAACGTTTGTTGCTTCTGCGATAATCAATATGGGTACGAACTTCCTGCTCGGAACGATCTCGTTCGTTTCAAACTCGGTAACTATCGTTCTTCAGCTTGCACTTTCTATTGACTACGCTATCATTCTCTGCAACCGATTCAAGGAAGAGCATGAAACGCTTCCTATCCGTGAAGCTGTTATCGAAGCACTTACAAAATCGATACCGGAGATCTTCTCCAGCTCGCTGACAACTGTCGGCGGTCTTGCCGCACTTCTCTTTATGCAGTTCAAGATAGGTCCCGATATGGGTATCAACCTTATCAAGGCTATCCTTCTGAGCCTGCTTTCCGTATTCACGCTTATGCCGGGAATACTGATGCTTTTCGGAAATCTTATCGACAAGACGCACCACAAAAGCTTTATCCCTAAGATCGACTTTGTGGGAAAATTCGCTTACGCAACAAGAGGCATCGTACCGTTCATCTTCGTCGGCGTGATCGCCGTTGCAGGTTATCTTTCCACAAAGACACCCTATGTTTACAGCTATGACACCATTGAAACACCTATCACAAACATCTCACAGGAAACCGATAACCTCATAAAAGAAAACTTCGGCACTAAGAATATGATGGCTCTCATCGTTCCTACGGGCAATTACGAGACCGAAAAGGCTCTCCTCAACGAGATAACCTCCAAGGATTATGTAAACAGCGCGGTCGGACTTTCCAACACCGAAGCGCTCGACGGATATATGCTAACCGACAAGCTCACACCGCGTCAGTTCTCCGAGCTTTCCGATGTTGACTTTGAGGTCGCAGAGCTTGCCTACGCCGCTTATGCCGCAAATGATGAAAACTACGGCAAAATTGTCGGCGGCATTTCTTCCTACAGCGTTCCGCTTATGGATATGTTCATCTTTGTACATAAGGAGATCGACGAAGGTTACGTTACGCTTGACGATGACCTCACCGACACGCTCAATGATGCTTATGTTCAGATAAACAATGCAAAGCTTCAGCTTCAGGGCGAAAATTTCTCCCGTATGCTTATCTACTTCGACCTTCCTCTGAGCGGCGATTCAACATTCAGTGCTATCGATGAAGTTCGTTCCATCGCGAAAAAATATTACCCCGACGGCGATGTTTACCTCGTCGGCGACTCTACAGCGAACTATGACTTCTGCACATCGTTCCAGACGGATAACATCGTCGTAAGCGTTCTTTCTATCCTCGTAGTTCTCGTTGTTCTTCTCTTTACATTCACATCGGTCGGTATGCCGCTTCTCCTTATTCTCGTTATTCAGGGCGTTATCTGGATCAACTTCATTTTCCCGACTGTTGAACACAAGGATATCTTCTTTATGGCGTACCTTATCGTAAGCTCCATTCAGATGGGTGCAAACATCGACTACGCTATCGTTATTTCGGGAAGATATATGGAACTCAAAAACAAGATGTCCCACCGCGATGCTATAATTCAGACGATGAACCTCAGCTTCCCGACTATCATCACTTCGGGCAGTATCCTCGCTATCGCCGGCGGACTTATCGGTCAGCTTTCTTCCGAAGCTACGATCGTTGGTATCGGTCAGGCACTCGGCAGAGGTACTGTTATCTCGCTTATCATCGTAATGTTCGTTCTTCCGCAGATACTTCTTCTCGGCGGCGGCATTATCGAAAAGACTTCGTTCTCCGTCAAGACCAAGCTTCGCCGCTACTCGTCAAGCGGAAAGATCATCGTTGACGGTCTTGTCCGAGGCAACATCAACGGTACTGTAAACGGTATTTTCAAGGGTACTATCGACGGCGATGCCGATCTCAGCGTGATCTCGGGCAGTGCAAGGAACGAAGCCGATGAACAGGCTGCACTTGCACTTGAAGAAAACCTCGCGGAAGACAACAGCGGAAAGGAGAGCTGCTAAAATGAAAAAAACAGGAAAATTAAGCCGTTTTCTATCGGTCATCATTTCTGCTGCATTGGCTGTTTCATCTGTCGCCGCCCTCCCTCTGAGCGCTGCTGAAAACAGCAAGACATACAAGATCAGCACGGCAGATGAACTTATCGAATTTTCCAAGCTTTGCAGCCTTGACAGCTGGTCAAAGGGCAAGGAATTCGTCCTCACCTCGGATATAATCCTCACGGGAAAGGAATTCAGTTCTATCCCGATATTCAGCGGAACATTCGACGGTCAGGGACACAGCATAAAGGGCGTTTCCGTCACGGGAGTAACGGGACGCGGACTTTTCAGCATAATCGGCGAAAACGCTGCTGTAAAAAACCTTAACGTTGTCGGCATCGTCCGTCCGTCGGGCAGTGAAAGCTCTATCGGCGGCATCGCAGGCACGAATAAGGGCGTTGTTTACAACTGCAAATTCAGCGGAAAGGTCGCTGCGACCAACACTGTCGGCGGCATCGTCGGCGAAAACACTTCAACAGGCTCTGTCCTCAAATGCACAGCAGCAGGAACTGTTGACGGCGAAAAATTCACGGGAGGCGTTGTCGGAAACAACAGCGGCAATATCGTCCAGAGCATAAACGCCGCTTCTGTCAACACCACCAACGAGGAAAAGAAGCACAGCCTTGAAGATATCGACCTTTCAACGCTCACAGACGTTGACAGCTACACCAAAAAGTCATCGTCCTCGGACGAAACCACATCTGCGACCGACACGGGCGGCATCGCAGGCTATTCGACAGGCACGATCTTCAGCTGCGAGAACAGCGGCAGCATCGGCTATCCGCACGTTGGCTACAACATCGGCGGCATCGCAGGCAGAAGCTCGGGACTTATCATGAACAGCAAAAACTACGGTCAGCTCAACGGCAGAAAAGACATCGGCGGCATTGCAGGTCAGATGGAACCTTACCTTGTTGTAAACATCAACCCCGACAATATGGCAGAGCTGAAAGATGAGCTTGAAAACCTCTCAAACCTCATAGATACAGCGATCAACGAAACAAACGATGATGCACTCGGCATAAATGCGACCGTTGAGAGCGCATCGGGCTATCTGCAGAGCGCTACAGACAGCGCCGACAATATCCAGCAGAAGCTCACCGATTACGGCGATCACCTCACCTCGGAATTTGACCGCACGAGCGCTGTTATCTCCGATGCTATCGAACGCCTTGACAAAATAACGGGACTTATCCCCGATGCATCAAACAGCCTTTCCACAGGCTCCGACAGACTTTCCGAAGCCTTTGACGGACTTTCGGGAACACAGAAATATTCCGATGATTCCATCGATAAGCTGAAAAAGCTCTCCGATGAGATAAAGGATGCTTCACAAAAGGCGAACGATGCCTCGAAAAAGATCGGCGACGGACTTAAGGCCGTCGGAGATTCACTCCACTCCTCCGCCACAGACAATTCAACAAACCTTACTATGGGCTTTGAGATCGTAAAAAGCGGCATTGACGAGCTTTCGACTGCCACAAAGGGCATTGCCGATGCAATAAAGGCTATTTCCGATATCCTTTCCGGCGGCATCGGAGAAATTCCTCCGGATATTTCATCGGAATTATCCGACCTTGCCGACAGCATCGCCAAAATTTCCGATGCAATGAGCACCATCTCATGGGGCGTTGAGCAGATACTCGACAGCCTTAACATTGATTCGGACACGATCCATAAAGGATTTATAAGTGCATCGGACGGCTTCAAGGCTCTCGGTGATGCTATCGGAAACACCGATGAATCCACCGAAAATATACAGAAGATACTCGACAATACCGCCGATACGGAAAAAGACGTAAACTCTTCTTTCGGTCTTTTCTCCGATGCATTCACCTCATTCACAAACACGACCGATATACTCACAGATATATCGAACCAGACAAGCGAGCTTTTCGACTTTCTCAACAACGTTGAAACTATCGAGATCGGCTCTCCCGATGACAGCATAAAGGACGATACAGAGAACCTCTTCTCCTCACTCACTTCGTTCATCGATGCTATGAACACACTTAATGTTCAGGCTTCAAACGCAGGTGTTACACTTTCCGACAATCTCGTGAAGATAAACGACCAGACCTACGTTGTCAGTGATATCATCACCGATATGCTCGATATCGACGACGAAGAGGACTACATAAAGGACACCTCCGATGTCGATACCGACAAGATCAAAAACGGCAAGGTCTACAAATGCACCAACTACGGCACTGTCAGCGGCGACCTCAATATAGGCGGTATCGCAGGTCAAATTGCAATAGAATATGACTTCGACCCCGAGGACGATATTTCGGGCAAGACCGATTCACCGCTCGATCAGAAGCTTGAAACAAAAGCTGCCGCTATCAAAAACACCAACTACGGCGAAATAGTCGCAAAGAAAAACTGCGCAGGCGGCATCGCAGGTCAGATGAGCCTCGGCGTTGTGAAAAACTGCTCGGCGTTCGGCAAGGTCACCTCCGAAAGCGGCGACTATGTAGGCGGCATTTCGGGCAAATCCTCCGCAAAGATAATCAGCTGCTATGCAAAGGCTTTGCTCTCGGGCAGAAACTACATCGGCGGCATCGCAGGAAGCGCAGATACAGTTTTGGACTGCTATTCCCTCGTCGATATCACCGACAGCCAGTCATACTTCGGCGCTATAAGCGGAACAGCGGACGGCGAATTTGAGGGCAACTACTTCGTTTCGGACGAACTCTGCGGACTTAACGGTGCAAGCTACAAGGGCGCAGCAGAGCCTATCCCTTATCAGCAGCTCATCTCGATACCAAATATCCCCGAAGAGTTCCGTACATTCACATTGAAATTCATCGCAGACGATAACGTTGTAGACAAGATCGAATTCTCCTACGGCGACACCATTGACGAAAGCGAGCTTCCCGCAATTCCCGCAAAGGACGACTGCTACGCAAAGTGGAACTATGATTCGCTCGAAGACCTCCATATCGATAAGGAGATCGAAGCCGAATATTTCACGGTCATCAAAAACGTCCACTCGGACGACTGCCGTGACGGCGGCAAACCTATCTGGCTCGCAGAGGGTATCTTCACCGAAGATGACACACTCCCCGTTCAGCAGAACGAGTATGTGAACCAGACCCCGCCGGTCATCTTCCTTATGGATAAGACCGAGCTTTGCGAAAGCTGGACGCTAACTGTACCGAACGATAACAGCGAAACGCATAACCTCCGCTACCTCGTCAACGCAGAAAGCAAGCGTGACCCTGAGATATACGTCAAGAACAGCAGCGGCGAATGGGAAAAAGCCGAAACACGTCATATCGGCAGCTATCTCTATTTTGAAGCAAGCGGAAATTCGCCCGAAATCCTCGCAGTTTACAAAACACTGAATATTTTTCTCATCGCTGTAACAGCAGCAGGAGTTGTTATCATAATTCTTGTGATAATCTTCTCGGCAAGAGCGGTAAGAAAGAAGAAAAAAGCTAAAGCTGCAAAGAAATAATAAAAAGCATCTGAACAGGCATAATAAAATGACCTGTTCAGATGCTTTTTTGTTTATGGCAAAGTCCATTATTTGTTTCTGTATTCGGTAGGCAAAACGCCGTAAGCCGCCTTGAATGCAGCAGTGAACTTGCTCTGACTTTCGTAACCGACACGGCTCGAAACCTCCGCAATGGAGAGCTTTCCCTCGGAAAGAAGCTTCGCCGCTTCCTCCATTCGATGCTCCTTTATGTGCGAAGCCACCGAATTTCCGTAGACTGCACGGAACACGTTTTTGAGCGTTGTCTGATTGATAAGGAATTTGCGTGAAAGCGACTCGATAGTATGGCGCTCGTTTATGTGCGCCGTCAGATATTCGTGTACCCTGTGCGCTGTCTCGACCTGCTCCTCGGTGAAGCCTCCGCACGTCTCATTGTGAGCGCAGCCGTCATCGGACAGATCGTCGGGACACTTCATCTCGAGCATTTTTTCTATCATTATGTGAAGAAGCCGACATTCCTCGCTGTCTGCGGCTTTATAGTAGACCTCTTTGTTGCTCCTGCGGCAGACAAGCAGTCCGCTTTGCTTCAGGCATTTCAGATGATGCGAAACGGCAGGACTTGACATTCCGACCATTGCCGAAATATTCATCACGCACTCTTCACAGTGGCACAAAAGCCAGAATATCCTCACTCTCGTTATATCTGAAAGCTGCGAAAAAACGTCTGCAACATCGCTGAAACCCTCAGTTTCTCCGATATGCGAACACAGTCTTTCGGCAGACTCGTTTTCATCGTGAAAATGAGGAAGCTCAAAACCCGACACAGCACATTCTCTCCTTTTTGGAAATTAATTTCGCCCAAGCGGTAAAAATCAATGCTTTTCCGTTGACTATATATCTTGAATATATTATACTACAAACAGAACGATTCGTCAATTATTTAATCGTTTAATTGAAACCAATAATATAGTTTTGAAAGGGAATGATACTATGAAAAAAACATATGAGATCGAGGTTGACTGTGCAAACTGCGCAAACCTTATGGAAGAAGCTGCAAACAAGGTCGAGGGCGTTGCAAAGGCTGCCGTTAATTTTATGACACAGAAGATGACTGTTGATTTTGCAGAAGGCAGCGACCCCAAGACTGTTATGAAGGCTGTACTTAAGGTCTGCAAAAAGGTTGAACCCGATTGCGAGATAGAAATATAAAAAGGGAGGTATTCCGCATAACTTTGAAATGCGGAGCTTGCTATGAAAAAGAAACAAAAGATAATGCTCGCCAGAATAATCGTATGTGCAGCATTGCTGGTCATATATCATTTTCTCCCCGTTCAGGGCGTTGTCAGATTCCTGCTGTACTTTGCAGCATATATCCTTATCGGATATGATATCCTGCGCAAAGCCTTTCTCGGAATAAAAAACGGCAGACCGTTCGATGAAAATTTTCTTATGGCAGTCGCAACTGTCGGTGCATTCGCACTTGCTATCTACACGAAGAGCGGCGACTATGCCGAAGCGCTCTCCGTAATGGTCTTCTACCAGACGGGCGAACTTTTCCAGAGCATCGCCGTTGGAAAGAGCCGCAAAAACATCTCCGAGCTTATGGATATCCGCCCCGACTATGCAAATATCGAGCAGGACGGCAAGCTTGAACAGGTTTCCCCCGATGAAGTAGCTGTAGGAAGCATCATCGTTGTTCAGCCGGGCGAAAAAGTCCCGATAGACGGTGTTGTTCACGAGGGCAGCTCAAGCCTTAACACAAGCGCACTCACGGGCGAAAGCGTTCCCCGTGACGTTCACGAGGGTGATGAGGTAGTCAGCGGCTGCATCAACCTTTCGGGCGTTCTGAAAATACAGACGACCAAGGAATTCGGCGAATCCACCGTTTCAAAAATACTTGACCTTGTGGAAAATTCAAGCTCCAACAAATCAAGATCGGAAGAATTTATCTCCCGTTTCGCAAGGATATACACTCCTGCGGTATGCTTCGGCGCACTTGCACTCGCAGTAATACCTCCGATAATCGGAGTTATCTCGGGCAGCGGCTCAAACTGGTCTGAATGGCTCTACAGAGCACTCACATTCCTCGTTGTAAGCTGCCCGTGCGCACTCGTTATCAGTATTCCTCTGAGCTTCTTCGCAGGAATAGGCGGTTCAAGCCACGAGGGTGTTCTTATCAAAGGTTCAAACTACCTTGAAGCACTCTCACAGACGAAATATATTGTTTTCGATAAAACGGGTACTCTCACAGAGGGCGTTTTTGAAGTGACCGATTATCACCATAACACTATCGACAAAGCAAAGCTTCTCGAATATGCGGCACTTGCGGAATGTTCCTCTTCCCACCCTATCAGCAAGAGCCTCCGGAAAGCTTACGGAAAAGAACCCGACCGAAACAGAGTTGACGATATCGAGGAAATAAGCGGCTGCGGCATCACGGCTGTTGTTGACGGCGATAAGGTCGCTGTCGGCAACATCAAGCTTATGAAAAAGCTCGGCATCGAATATATGGAATGTCACAGTGTCGGAACGATACTTCACGTTGCAGTGAATGACAAATATGCAGGTCATATCGTCATTTCCGACCGTGAAAAGCCGCACTCCGCAGAGGCGATCGCCGCTCTTAAAAAGCTCGGCATAAAGAAAACCATTATGCTCACAGGCGACCGCAGAACGGCTGCCGAAAAAGCTGCAAGATCGCTCGGCGTTGACGAATTCCACAGCGATCTTCTCCCTGCCGACAAGGTAACAAAGGTTGAAGAGCTTCTCAAACAAAAGGGCGAAAAGGAAAAGCTTGCATTTGTCGGTGACGGCATCAACGATGCTCCCGTTCTTATGAGAGCAGATATCGGCATCGCAATGGGCGCAATGGGTTCGGACGCAGCCATCGAAGCCGCAGACATCGTGCTTATGGACGATGATCCGCTCAAGATCGCAAAGGCTATCAAAATCTCGAGGAAATGTATCGGCATCGTATATCAGAATATTATTTTCTCTCTCGTTATAAAGTTTGCCTGCCTTGCACTCACGGCTGTCGGTATCGCAAATATGTGGCTTGCCATCTTCGCCGATGTTGGTGTAATGATACTCGCAGTCCTCAACGCTATCCGTGCGTTAAGAGTTTCAAAACTGTAAAATTTTTATAAGTAATTGACATTGCCTGCCCACAGTGCTATAATATATGAAATCCAAAAGTTCGGAAAGAGTTTTACTTTCCGAACTTTTGCTCAATAATGGGAGGAAAAAATTATGAGCACAAAAAATCCATACGCAGGCACAAAGACCGAGCAGAATCTCCGTGAAGCATTCGCAGGCGAATCTCAGGCAAGAAACAAATATACATACTTCGCATCTGTCGCAAAGAAAGCAGGCTATGAGCAGATAGCAGCGCTTTTCTTAAAGACAGCCGACAATGAAAAGGAACACGCTAAGATGTGGTTCAAGGCTCTCGGTGAACTCGGCACTACCGAGGAGAACCTCAAGAGCGCAGCAGAAGGCGAGAATTTTGAGTGGACCGATATGTACGACCGTATGGCTAAAGAAGCCGACGAAGAGGGTTTCCACGACCTTGCAGAAAAGTTCAGAGGCGTAGGAGCTATCGAAAAGGCTCACGAAGAACGCTACAGAGCGCTCCTCAAAAACGTTGAGGAAAAGGCAGTATTTAAAAAGAGCGGCGTTACAGTATGGGAATGCCGCAACTGCGGACATATCGTCATCGGCACTTCCGCACCTACAGTATGCCCCGTATGCAATCACCCACAGTCCTATTTTGAAGTCAGAAACGAGAATTATTAAAATTTGAGCAGCAAAAAGCCTGTCAGTGACACAATTCATTGACAGGCTTTATTTAATACTTTATTTCAACAACGTTTGTTTCGTTAAGTACAGTTATAAGCTCTTCAAGCTTATCTCCAATATAGTTGACAGCGTTTCGTGTAATCTTTGTTTCATTTTCCATATCATCAAGGCGGTTTTCGATTTTATCAAGACGTTTATCCATTCCATCAAGACGTTTGTTTAATCCTTCTTGACCTTCAAGTAACTTTAATAACATTTCCTCATTTGTCATATATATCATCCTCCGATATTTTTATTATACATAGAATATATTCAAATGTCAAGGCGATATGCGAAGATTTATTTTATACCTCTTTTTGATGTATATATTCTATACCTTTTTTTACTTTTTAAGCCTTGAAAAATCCCAAATTTTAAGGTATAATTAAGGAAATGCGCTTATAATCATTTTTGGGAGATAATGATAAATGAAGCTTTTATATGCCGAGGACGAGCAGGCAATGTCCGAAGCCGTTACCGATATACTCACCTATCACAAATATATCGTCGACGCTGTTTACAACGGCAAAGATGCGCTCGATTATGCCCTCGCAGACAGCTATGACGGAATGATCCTTGATATTATGATGCCAGAAATGAGCGGCATTGAGGTTCTGCGTGAGCTTAGAAAAAAAGGCTGCCGAACTCCGATCCTTCTTCTCACGGCAAAGTCGCAGGTCGAGGACAAGATCGAGGGTCTTGATGCAGGTGCGGACGATTATCTCCCGAAGCCGTTTGAAATGGGCGAGCTGCTTGCCCGTATCCGTGCGATGCTCCGCCGCCGTGAGGAGTTCACCCCCGATATCCTCACCTGCGGAAATCTTTCGCTCAATATGCAGTCGTCGCAGCTTTCCTGCGGAGATCAGTCGTTCACACTCCCCCGTCTTGAATACCGCCTTATGGAACAGCTTATGCTCAATCAGGGTATCTATCTTTCGTCCGATGAACTCATGGCGAAAGTCTGGGGTTACGATTCCGATGCGGAGATCGGCGCTGTCTGGGTATATATTTCCTACCTGCGGAAAAGACTTTTTGCCCTCGGTGCAAACGCCGAAATAAAGGTCAGACGCGGAACGGGCTACACTCTGGAGGAAACAAAATGATAAAGTCGCTCCAAAAACGTTTTATCCTCACCTCAATGACGGCGATAACGATACTTCTTGCCGTTCTGCTCGGCGCGCTCAACGTTTTCAACTTTTTCATTTCACACGGCGAATCGGAACGTATGCTTGAACGCTGCCTTACGGACGCAAGCCGAAAGGACGGCGCTCCTCCCCCATTTCTTCCGCAGAATAACGAAAAACCCCACTTTTTCAACGCACCTATAACCGAAGACAATGCACTTTCGGCAAGATTTTTCTCGGTGAAGCTTGATGGGAAAGGAAATGTGCTTTTCACGGACGTTGACCGGATCTCGTCCGTCACCGCTGACGAAGCAAAGCTTTATGCGGACACCGTTATCGCAAAAAATAAAGCTACGGGACGGTACAAGTCGTTCCTCTACCGTGTTGATACGCAGAACGACGAAACTACGGCGTTTTTCCTTGACATTTCCCGTGAGAACCGCAATATGATGAATGTTCTCGTTATCTCGCTTCTGATAGGCTTGATCTGCTGGACGGTCATGCTCCTTATCGTTATACTTTTGTCAAAAGCGGCGATAAGACCTGTTGCAGAGAACATCGAAAAGCAAAAACAGTTCGTCACGAATGCCGGTCACGAGCTGAAAACTCCGCTTGCGATAATCCTTTCCAACACCGAAGCGCTCGAACTCACCTGCACTGACGGCGGTTCAAAATATACACGGAATATCAAGCGGCAAACGCTCAGGCTCGGCGAGCTTATGCAAAATCTGCTGATACTTTCCCGTGCGGACGAAAGCGGATTCAGACTTGCCGTTTCAAAGGAAAATATCTCGGATATCGTTTCACGAACGGCTGAACATTTTATGGAATCGGCTGCGCAGAAAGCCGTGCTTATCGAAACCAATATCGAAAGCGGCATCTACGCCGATGTGAACAGTGATACTTTTTTGCAGCTCGTTTCGATACTGATCGACAATGCGGTAAAATATTCCGCTTCGGAAAACGAGATAACCGTTTCACTTTTCCGAAACGGGAAATATGCCGTTCTTTCAGCGGAAAACGAGTGTGAAACCCTGCCCGAATGTAAACCCGAACAGCTTTTTGAACGTTTCTATAGAAGCGACAGTGCGCACAATCAGAAAAGCGGCGGCAGCGGCATAGGACTTTCCGCCGCAAAAGCCATAACCGAAGCTCACGGCGGAAAAATTTCCGCAGAATACAAAAACGGCAGCAAGATCATTTTCACAGCTTCACTGCCGATAAAACACGAAGAACGGAAAGGAAAACACTGAAAAAATGAACGGACTTCACACATATATCTGCCCGAAATGCGGCGAACCTCTGCACCGTGACGGCGGCAGCTTCCGCTGCACGGCAAACCACGTTTATGACTGCGCCCGAAGCGGCTATGTAAACCTGCTCCTCGTTCAGCAGATGAACACAAAGCTCCCAGGCGACAACAAGCTTATGGTGAACGCACGGAAAAATTTTCTTGGCAAAGGCTATTACAATGTTCTCATCAATGCTTTTTCCGACTGCGTAAAAAAATACTCCGTCAAAAACGGCACTGTGCTTGACGCAGGCTGCGGCGAGGGTATCTATACTGTTTCAGCCGCAAAAAAAGTACCTGAGATGTTCTTTATGGGAACGGACATATCCAAGACCGCGGCGGACGCTGCCGCAAAAAAAGCCAAAGCCGAGGGTGTTTCAAACGTGCTTTTCTCGGTCAGCAGCGTATTTCATCTGCCCGTAAAAAGCGGCTCGTGCGATATGCTCACAACGCTTTTTGCGCCTTGGTGCGGCGAGGAATTTCTGCGTGTGCTCAAACCGAACGGCACTCTTATAATGGTCATTCCTGCGGAGCGCCACCTCTGGCAGCTCAAAGCAGCTGTCTATGACGATCCTTATTTGAACGAGCCTAAGGAAAGCGAGCCTGACGGCTTCACCCTGCTTGAAAAGCTGCCCGTCAGCTCAAAAATCCTGCTTGACAACAACGAGGATATCCAAAATCTTTTCTCGATGACACCGTATTATTATAAAACGAGCGAAGAGGGTCACCGCCGAGTTGAGGCTCTTTCACAGCTTGAAACCGAGATCGCATTTGAGATACTTATTTACAAAAAGAATTGATATTATATTAGACAGCACCGCAGCTTTGATCTTCCGACCAAAACTGCGGTGCTGTTGTTTTCACTTGGTTCATTTATAATACTTTAGGAGAGTACAATTGAAGGATTTTAAAAATAAGTACTCTTTCCTCAGTCTTCGGCGTCCTGAAGAGCGTCATAACCGCTTTCGCCTGTACGGACTCTGATAACGTCCTCAACATCGTAAACGAAGATCTTACCGTCACCGATGTGACCTGTGTAGAGAGCCTTGCGAGCCGTTTCAACAACTGTTTCAACGGGAACTTTGGAAACTACGACTTCGACCTTTACCTTCGGAAGAAGCGTTGCCTCAACGGGAACACCACGGTACATTTCACCTGCGCCCTTCTGTGTGCCGCAGCCGAGAACCTGAGTTACCGTAAAGCCCGTTACGCCGATCTCACTGAGAGCATTTTTGAGTGTTTCAAACTTATTCTGCTTGCAGATGATAGCAACTCTTGTGTACTTGTTCTTACTGTCTGCGCTGCGCTCGATATGCGGACGGTCAACAACAGTAACAGGAACTTCCGCAACGGGTTCTTCTTCGGAAACTTCGCCTGTGAATACGGAATTTGAAGCAGGCATAAAGTCTGCATAAGCGGAAGCAAGGCCGTGTTCTGTGATATCAAGACCTCTTGTTTCTTCCTCAACGGAAGCACGGAGACCGATAGTTTTCTTGATGATAACGAATGTGATTATCATTGTAACCGTTGCCCAAGCCGCTACAGCGAAAAGACCAACGAACTGGATTCCGAGGAGTTTGAAGCCGCCGCCGTAGAAAAGGCCTGCAAGTGTGTTGCCGTCAGCGTCAACGAGGGAATAACCCGGAACCTTTGGATTGGAGAAAAGGCCAACTGCGATAGTACCCCAGATACCGTTCATCATATGGACCGCAACAGCACCAACGGGGTCATCGATGTGAAGCTTATGGTCAAGGAGCCATACACCGAACACTACAAGGAGACCGGAAACGATACCAACTACTACAGAACCGATGCAGTCTGTTGTGTCGCAGGGAGCTGTGATACCTACAAGACCTGCAAGCGATGCATTAAGGCACATCGAAACATCAGGCTTGCCGTACTTTATCCATGTAAAGATCATACAGGTAACTGTTGCAATTGCAGGGGCAACTGTTGTTGTAAGGAAGATAGAACCGAGCTGATCGATGCTCTTTGCTGCTGCACCGTTGAATCCGTACCAGCCGAACCAGAGGATAAATACGCCGAGTGCGCCGATCGTAAGTGAGTGACCCGGGATAGCATTTACCTTTGTTACCTTGCCGTCCTTGTCAGTGTTGAACTTGCCGATACGGGGTCCGAGGATCTTTGCGCCGATGAATGCTGCGATACCGCCTACAAGGTGGATACAGGTCGAACCTGCGAAATCGTGGAAACCGATCTGAGAGAGCCAGCCGCCGCCCCAGATCCAGTGTGCTTCGATCGGGTAAACAAGTGCGCTGATAACGCCCGAATATACACAGTAGGAAAGGAACTTTGTTCTTTCTGCCATAGCGCCCGAAACGATTGTTGCTGCCGTTGCGCAGAATACAAGGTTGAATACGAAGCTTGACCAGTCAAAGTTTTCATACTGAGTCAGAATATCAAAGCCCGGCTTGCCGATAAGTCCGACAAGGTCTTCACCGAAAAGAAGTCCGAAACCGATGAGAATGAACATGACTGTACCGATACAGAAGTCCATAAGGTTTTTCATAATGATGTTGCCTGCGTTCTTCGCTCTTGTGAAGCCTGTTTCGACCATTGCGAAGCCTGCCTGCATAAAGAATACGAGAGCCGCGCCGACAAGAAACCACACGCCGAATACCAGCGATGAGGTGTTCTCGGAGACCATCTCCAAGATGTTTGTGCTTTCCATAATAATTCCTCCACTTTCACTTTCATTAATCGGGAAATGTTGATTTCCTTTGATCTCCCCATTGGCAAAATAGAAAGGACGCTGTGAACCGAACTCCGCCTTTGCAGTCCGTCCACAGCGCCCTTGCTGTTTTCTATGGTCTTATTATATATCATAAAAATACATTTGTCAAGCACTTTTTTGAAATTTATGCAATTTTTATTATTTATTCCTGCATTTTAATTGATTATTTGTGATTATATAGCTTTATAAGCTTAATTTATGAAATAGTTTTATGTTTTAACTTCATATTTTAAACTTTCCGGTTCACAGACAGTTTATATTTATTTGCAAGTTTATGTTTTATATCCTGCAAAATATATTTAAACCCAACTAACATTTATATAGTATATCAATATTAGCTCAAATGAACGTTTCTTTGCTCATAAACTGTGCAAAATTATACAACATCTAAAATAATGTTTATCATATGCTTGACAAACAGCTTTGTATGCAGCACCGTAATATAATACACAAATATATAGCAGGCATATTGTATAAAACTTATATAGCAGACTTATAATTGATGTGCTATAATATAAAGTGTAAAGGCGGTGTTATTATGTATTCAGCTTATAGTGAAGCACCGAAAAAAGCAAGTATCAAGTATAAAATATTTGCCCGAAAAACAGGTGATATAGGAATACGAGTACCTAAAAAAGCAGAAAATGAGGATAGTAACAAATGAATATAAAATACTCAAAAGATGCCCTCAAATTCCTTGCAAAGGTTCAGAAACCTATTGCAAATAATATTCGAGAGGCAATAAAAAAGCTAACATTCATGCCTCCCGAGGGTGATATAAAAATTTTGCAGGGATATGATGACGGAAGAATGAGGCTTCGGGTAGGAAAATACCGCATTATTTACCTGTCACCGAGAACACAGCAGATAGTTAAAATGTATGAGATGCTTCCCGAACAGGAGCAAGAACTTGCGTATGAAACTATCAAGCGTTTTGTGCTTGCTTGGGATCCCGATTTTACAAAGGTTACTTCCGATGAGCGCAAGCGGATAGATGATGCGGAAAAAAGTGGCTATATTTCCGATGAGGATATAGACTGGGATAATCTTGATAAGTACGCAGAATAAAAATATCCGAGCAGGTCAGTCTAACAACGACCTGCTCGTTTTTTTGCGCAGCTCGCTGAAATGAATTACCTATCATCGACAACTGAACACAGATAAACTGTGCAAAATCATACTTTTTGTTGACTTTAAGATAAAAGTGTTGTATAATTATACTGATAAATTATTTTTGGAGGAATGTATAAATGTATCCGCTGAAATTAAAGCCTGCTTTCAAGGATTACCTTTGGGGTGGCACAAAACTTCGTGATGTTTACGGCAAGGACTGTAACTTTGACAAGGTCGCCGAAAGCTGGGAGCTTTCCTGCCACAAGGACGGCAACTCGGTAATCGGCAACGGCGAAGCAAAAGGAATGACGCTTGCTGAATATATTGAAAAAGAGGGCAAGTCTATCCTCGGCAAGAACTGCGAACGCTTTGAAAACTTCCCCGTTCTTATAAAGCTCATCGATGCAAAGGACAACCTCTCGGTTCAGGTCCACCCCGACAATGAATATGCTATGCGCGTTGAGGGCGAATACGGCAAGACCGAAATGTGGTACGTCGTTGACTGTGATGAGGGTGCAGAACTTATTTACGGCTTCAAAAGAAACGTTACAAAGGAAGAATTCGCAGAGCGCATCAAGAACAACACTCTGCTCGAAATAACCAACTCCGTTCCCGTTAAAAAGGGTGATGTTTTCTTTATCCGCTCGGGAACTCTCCACGCTATCGGCAAAGGTATCCTCATAGCTGAAATTCAGCAGAACTCCAACACTACATACCGTGTTTACGACTACGGAAGAGTCGGTGCAGACGGCAAGACAAGACCTCTTCACATTGAAAAGGCTCTTGACGTAACAAATCTTTGCCCTGCCGAGCCTTATCCTGCAACCGAAGCAGTCACCGAAAACGGCTGCACCAAGAAGCTTCTTTCCAAGTGCGAATATTTCACCGTTTATAAGATAGATATTGAAAATTCCGCTGAATTCAATGCTGACGAAACATCGTTTGAATCCGTCCTCGTTCTCGAGGGCAATGTAACGCTCAGATCGGCTGACGGCGATATCACACTCAAAAAGGGCGAAACGGCATTCCTCCCCGCAGGACTTGGCAAATACACCATCGAAGGCAAATCTCAGGCAATTCTTACAAGGATAGACTAAAGGAGAACTGAAAAATGAAATACTTTATAGGCATCGACCTCGGCGGAACTAACATCAAAGCAGGCGTTGTAAACGAAAATTACGAGATCATCGCAAAGGCTACGACCAAGACCAATTGCCCACGTCCTGCAAAGGAGATCGCAGACGATATGGCTAAGGTCAGCATCGAAGCTGCACAGAACGCAGGAATTTCCATTGATGATGTAGAATGGATAGGCATCGGCACTCCCGGCATCGCCGACAACATCAACGGAACTATCCCCTACTCCAACAACCTCGGTTTCAGCAACGTTCCCATAAGAAAGTACATTCAGGAACATATCAACAAGCCTGTTTACGTTGCAAATGACGCAAACGCTGCCGCTTACGGCGAATTTGTTGCAGGTGCGGCAAAGGGCGCTACCGACGCAGTCTGCATAACTCTCGGAACGGGTGTTGGCGCAGGCGTTATCATCGACGGCAAGATCTTCACGGGAAGAAACCTCGCAGGAACAGAGATCGGACACATGGTCATCTCCGTTGACGGTCCACAGTGTACCTGCGGAAGAAAAGGCTGCTTTGAGGTCTACTCCTCCGCAACGGGTCTTATCAATATGACAAAGGCTGCTATCGCAGAAAACACATCGAGCATTCTCGCAGAATATGAAAAGCAGGACGGCAAGGTTTCCGCCCGTCACGCTTTCAACGCAATGCGCGCAGGCGATGCAGCAGGCAAGGCTGTTGTTGACAAGTACATAAAGTACCTCGCAGCAGGTATCACAAATGTTATCAACATCTTCCAGCCCGACATTCTCTGTATCGGCGGCGGCGTTTGCAATGAGGGTGATCCTCTCCTCGTTCCGATGAAGGAACTCGTTAAAAAGGAAGTTTACACAAGAATGCTCGACTGCAACACCGAGATAACCGTTGCAAAGCTCGGAAACGATGCAGGCATCATCGGTGCTGCTTTCCTCGGCAATTCATGATATGAGCAAATTTGATTTTTTCGCATCGGATATAAAGGACGCCGATTCCTTTATGAAAGATCAGCTTCGCCGCAAGGACTTGAAGCGAAGCGAGCTTGTCGATATGCCCGAAAATGAGATAGTCGGCGCAGTTACGGCTTGGATCGAAGCAAGCTTCAAGGAGGACTGGTCGGATATGGGCGAAAAGCTCAACAGTCTGCCCACACCCTGCCTTAACATCTACTGCGCAGAGATAACCTTAAAGCAGGTCATAAACAGCGGTTTTTCCGAAGCGGTTTTCAATCTCTCGAACGATTTTCTCGGAATTGCGGCGAACGGTTTCCGTGCTGTCGGCTATGAAAAGCTCGCGGAGATCGTTGATTCGGCGGTCAAAGTCGGTGCGGACAAGCGCCCCTCGGGACGAAGCTTTGTCGATTTTCTCGAATTCAGCGAAAATGTAAGCTTTTCTGCACAGGATAAGGACTTTCGCCGATGCTTTGAGCAGACAAAATTCGACCGACTGGCAAAACAATATATTTTAAACTACAGCAAATATTTCGGAAACGCATAACGCTTCCGGCCGAAAGGAAGTATATAAAAATGGGTTGCAACAATGAATGCAATGACTGCAAAAACTTTTTCTGTGAAGGCACGGACAAAGCTCCGCAGCGTTCACTTTTCAATGCACTCGGATTCACAAAGGAAGAAATGGAGCGTCCGCTCGTTGGTATCGTTTCTTCCTACAATGAAATAGTACCGGGTCATATGAACATCGACAAGATCGTCGAAGCCGTTAAAATGGGAGTTGCAATGGCAGGCGGCACACCTGTCGTTTTCCCTGCTATCGCAGTTTGCGACGGCATTGCAATGGGTCACGAGGGTATGAAATACTCCCTTGTAACAAGAGGTCTTATCGCAGATTCGACCGAATGTATGGCTCTTGCTCATCACTTTGACGCTCTCGTTATGATACCCAACTGCGACAAGAACGTCCCGGGACTTCTTATGGCAGCAGCAAGAATAAATGTACCTACGATCTTCGTTTCGGGCGGTCCGATGCTCGCAGGTCACGTTAAGGGCAGCAAGACATCGCTTTCAAGTATGTTTGAAGCCGTTGGCGCATACACCGCAGGCAAGATCACCGAAGAAGAATTTGAAGAATATGAAAACAAGGCTTGCCCGACCTGCGGAAGCTGCTCGGGTATGTACACCGCAAACTCCATGAACTGCCTTACCGAAGCGCTCGGTATGGGTCTTAAGGGCAATGGCACTATCCCTGCTGTTTACTCCGCAAGACTTCGCCTTGCAAAGCAGGCAGGTATGCAGGTAATGGAGCTTTACAGAAAAAATATCCGTCCGCTCGACATTATGACTGAAAAGGCTTTCCACAACGCTGTTACTGTTGATATGGCTCTCGGCTGCTCGACAAACAGTATGCTCCACCTCCCTGCTATCGCTCACGAATGTGGTGTTAAGCTCGACCTTGACATTGCAAACGGCATCAGCGCAAAGACACCTAACCTTTGTCACCTTGCACCTGCAGGTCACGCTTATATGGAAGACCTCAACGAAGCAGGCGGCGTTTACGCTGTTATGAACGAACTCAGCAAAAAGGGACTTCTTGCAACTGACATTATGACCGTTACGGGCAAGACTGTCGGCGAGAACATCGCAGGCTGCGTAAACAAGGACACAAACATCATTCGTCCTATCGATGATCCATACAGCACAACGGGCGGCATTGCTGTTCTTAAGGGCAACCTTGCACTTGACGGCTGCGTTGTAAAGAGAAGTGCCGTTGTTCCCGAAATGCTCACACATACAGGTCCCGCAAAGGTTTATGACTGCGAAGAGGACGCACAGGCTGCTATCCTCGGCGGCAAGATCGTTGAGGGTGACGTTGTCGTTATCCGCTACGAAGGTCCAAAGGGCGGTCCGGGAATGAGAGAAATGCTCAATCCTACCTCCGCAATTCAGGGTATGGGACTTGGTTCTTCCGTTGCTCTTATCACAGACGGACGTTTCAGCGGTGCATCGAGAGGCGCATCTATCGGTCACGTTTCCCCCGAAGCTGCCGAGGGCGGCATAATCGGTATCGTTGAGAACGGCGACTCCATTACTATTGATATTCCGAACTGCACACTTACGCTCAATGTTCCGCAGGAAGAGATCGACAGACGTATGGCTTCATTCAAGCCAAAGACCAAGGAGCTTAAGGGCTACTTAAAGCGTTACGCAAAGAATGTTTCTTCCGCTGCGAAGGGCGCTATCCTTGACTAAGGGTAACTGCCGATGAGCAAACATTCAACAGCAAAAATTATCAGCATTATCTTCTGTGCGCTGACAGTCGCAGCACTTGTGGTACTCATAGTTATCAAGTCTGCGACAAGTGGACAGATGAAAACCATTGACAAAGCGTATTCATCGTTCACCCACGGAATTTATAAGGAGTACCGACAATGCTTCGGCGAAAAATCAATCTCCGAAAAGGAGTTTGATTCTCTCCGCGAGCAGTATATTGCCGAGTGGGGCGAAGATTTCACCGTTTCAGCCGAATTTGTTTCACGTGAAAAGACGGACAGCGGCTGCAATGTCAATGTAAAGGTCACGGTCTACAATGAAAAAGACCACGAAACCGAGCAGAAAGCGCTCTTTATGACCAAATCAAAGGGAAAATGGCTTATAATTAATTCGTAATGCATAATGCTTAATGCGTAATTATTATCTCTTTCCCAAATGCAGCTTTTTCACTGCAATAAAAATTTTCAGCCGTAATCAACGTTGTTCCAACGTTGATTACGGCTGTTTTCTTGCAATTTTATCTAAAATAAAACCGCAACCCACACCTTTTCGGGAGTGAATTGCGGTTTGGTTTTTTAATTACGCATTATGCATTAGAGTGCTGCTGCTTCGTCAACAACCTTCTTGATAGCTGCAACTGCATCGTCAGGAAGCTTATCATAGCCGCCCTTGTCTGTTGCGAACTTTTCAACGCTTGTAAGACGGTTCTGCATAGCATTCTTAAGCTGTGCAGCGTAGTCCTTGTCGTTGAGGTTTACTTCGAAATCGCCCCAAGGCATGATCTCCATATCCTCGAAAGGACCCCACTTCTCGAACTTAGCCTTGCCTTCAACGATAGTCTCGAGGATTCCGAGAGTATCAGCAGGCTTTACCTTCTTGCCCATGAAGTCGCCTGTGTTGATGATGTAGCAAGCAACGTCCTTTTCTTCAACGAGCTTCTTGAACTTCTCATAGTCGTTAGCAAGAGGATATGTTCTGAATGGGTTAGCGTAAGGAACGATACGGAGTGCGTTAAGGTCTGTACCGGCCTTTACACGCTCAGCTGTAGATGTCTTTGTAGCGAGTGTTGCACCCATTACAGCGGCAAGAGATGCACCCTTGAGCTTGATAACAGGAGGGATCGTAGGATCCTTCATGATCCAGAAAATAGCGTTTACAGGAGAATCGATCTTGTCAACACGATTAGGAGACCAAAGCTTGGACTTGATAGCACGTCCGTTGCCGTTTCTGATATCTTCTGTTACGAGCTGGATCTTGCCATCTTCGTCCATTGTAGCGGAGCAGTTCTGGCAGGAGAGGAGGTACTTGTTGTCAGGGCAGCCTGTAGGATAATCGGCTGTCTTGTCGAAGTAAGTAGGTTCAAGTGCGATAGAAGCACATGTATCAGTGTTGATGATGAATGCGTCATCGTGGAGAACCTTGATTGCAGGATACTTGCCGTTGTGCTTAGCGTGTGTAAGGGTGGACTTACCGGAACCGGAAAGACCGTAAACGGAAGCAACGAACTTAGAACCGTCAGCAAGTGTGTATTCCTTCTGACCGCCGTGGCAGGAAGCATAACCGTTTCTGTTAGCAAGTGCCCAAGCCATTGTAAGTGTGCCCTTCTTGTGCTCGCCGAAATACTTCATACCGAGAATTGCAGCGCAGTTCTGGTTTGTATCGAAGTAGCAGAGTGTAAGAGGATCGGAGAGACAGCTGTAATCAACGTCAGGGCTCTCTGTCGGCTTCCACTGAGGATCGGAGAAGATGTAGATATCAGGTTCCTTGCCGTCACCGATAGGCTTGGAATCCTTGTACATTTTTACATATTCATCGGACATATACTGGAAGTTGAGCATCCAGTTGTAGAGAAGGTTCTCTTCACCCTCTGGAATGAGGAGATGAGCCTTAGCGATGAATTCCTTATCAAGACCAACGAAGCAGGTAGCGTGATAGAGCTTCTTGAAACGTGTCTTGTAAACAGCGTCCATAACTACCTTGTCGAGCTTAACTTCGTCAACGCCCGGTTCGCCCTTGATGCGGCGTGCAGCAGCGTAACGGCCTGTAACAGCACCGTCGTTGAAAAGAAGAACCTTAGCATCGGAATCAAGTCCGAATTCTTCACCGCGATAGACAGGCATATCGGTAACGATCGTTCCCGGAGAGTTCTTAGCGAGGTTATAAGCCTCCTTAAGAGTGTTTACTTTTACTACGTTGTTGCCATAGAAAGCAGCCTCGATGATAGAACGGGTTCTGGAGAAACCGACTTTTCCAGCGCCGATTTCATTGATGGGGTAATTTGCTTTTGTTGACATTTTACATAGACCTCCTAATATAATTTAATAAGCACGTTAAAAACGATAGGGGTTCTCTAAAAAACGGAACACGAGCAAATTTTCGTTGGGACTTTGTGCATATTCAATGCAGCGAAACGCAGTGAATACTTGATGTATTTCAAGTTTCGCTAACGCAGAAGATGCGCAAAGTCATAGAAAATTTGCCGTGAGGGAGGTTTTTAGAGGTTCCCGATACTTATTACTTCATGTTACATTATACAATATCAGTCGTTTTAAGTCAAGACCTTTTATGTGATTTTTGTGTGATATTTTGCCATAAAAAGTCGGAGCAAAAGTTTGCTTCGACTTACTTTACGGAATTTTCCGTTTCCTTAATGAAGTCCTGCACCATCTTGTCACAAAGGTCGATAAGCTCGGTTACTTCATCGTCGGTGAAAAGCTCGTAGCCCATATCCTCACCTGCCCTTTTGCGGTAAACAAGAGCCTTGCCGTGTATGATCTTGGAATCATCATCAGGGTTTATGAGAATAGAAGCAAGCACGTTTTCATCGCACTGACGAACGATCTTTTCGTCCGTGCAGGAAGTGACAACGCAGTTTGCGAACTTGAATGAATTCGCCGCAAGACGTTCCGCTTCGGTGACGGTGAGCGTTGTTCCGCCGAATACATTGAGATATGTAGAAGCTTCAAAGTCAAAGTCTATGCCCTCGATAACGGCATCCTGACCGATGACTTCAATAAGCAGCGCTTTGTTTTTCTCTGCCATAGTTACTCCTTATCCTGCTGTGCTTTGAGCAGATCGCGGATCTCCGTGAGAAGTACCTCTTCCTTGGTCGGCTCGGGAGCTTTAGGAGGCTCGGCAGGCTTTTCTTCTTCCTTTTTCTTGAATGAATTTATGAATTTAACGATGAGGAAAATACAGAATGCTGTGATAAGGAACGAAACTATCGCCTGAATGAACGAACCTATATTAATATAGGGTCTGTTTCCCCAAGGGATAGTGATGCCGAGGTCGTTGAAATTGATGCCTGCAAGTATCATTCCGATTATCGGAGTGAAAATATCATTTACGAGCGAATTTACGATAGACGTAAATGCTCCGCCGACGATAACGCCGACTGCAAGGTCAACAACGTTTCCCCTGCTGATAAATTCCTTGAATTCATGAATAAAGCCCTTTTTGTCTGCCAATTTTTGATCGTCCTTTCTATTATTTTTTCAGAGCTTTTCAGCGCTTTATATGAAAAGAATAATAGCATAATTTTATGTCGAATTTAATAACATAAAGTATATAAACGATGAAAAAGCAGCTTTGCGTTAAAATGTGCAAAGCTGCTTGCTTGTTAAAAAATTATCGAAGCCGTAACTTACTTTCTCTTGCCCTTTTTGTTTGCAGCAGGCTTGTAAGCAGGTGCGGCAGGCTTAGCTGCAGGCTTTTCAGCTGCCTTCGGAGCGGTCTTTTTGCTCTTGCAGATCTTCTGGAATTCGAGAGCCTTCTCAACGCTTCCATCGATCTTGATCTTGCCCGTTGTGTAAGCGAGAACAGCGTCAAGCTTGCCCTCAACTACTGCGAGAAGGTCATCAGCGGTTGCTGTGAGAATGAAATCTCTGTCATAGTATTCATAAGGCTCAACAGCGATCTTTCCCTCGTTTACTTCAACGTAGAAAGCACCCTCGCCCTCGCCTGTGATATGTATTTCTGCGGCAAGATGATCCTTAACGCCGTCAGCTGACTTTGCAGCCATGATTTCCTTTGCCTTTGCAACGATCTGTTCAAATGTCATAATTACTATCCTTTCCCAATATAAATTATTGATCGAAGTTTTCCGACAATTTATTGCCGAAAGCTTTCTTTTCCTTAATTCACATATATATGATACTACTTTTGTTTGGAAAAATCAATGTTTTCCGGACATTTATGGATATTTACACAAAAAATCGTCAAAAAAAGTTCAATTTTGTATTGACATTTGAATTAAAACTGTGTATAATAAAAATACAATATCAATTTAACAGAAAGTTAAAAGATATTACGCTTTTTATTTACTAATATTTTTTCAAATTATTTTATTATTGGAGGAGAAAGAAAAATGCAGTACAAAATCGACGGCGCACCATGTCCATACGTAACATTCTCACTTGAAGGCGGCGAAAGCATCGAGTGTCAGAAAGGCGCAATGTCCTGGATGACACCAACAATGAAAATGGAAACCAAGACAGGCGGCATGGGTCAGCTTCTTTCCAGAGCTGTCAGCGGCGAATCACTTTTCAAGAATAAGTACACCGCAGAGGGCGGCGCAGGTGAGATCTCCCTCGCAGCTTCCGTTCCCGGCAATATCATCGCTATGGATGTTCAGCCGGGCAAGGCTGTTGTTGCACAGAAGTCCGCTTATCTCGCTTCCACACTCGGCATCAACGTGAGCGTATTCTTCCAGAAAAAGCTTGGGGCAGGCTTCTTCGGCGGTGAAGGCTTCATCATGCAGAAGTACGAGGGCACAGGCACTGTTTTCATCGAAGTTGACGGTACAGCTGTTGAATACGAGCTTGCGGCAGGTCAGTCGCTCATCATCGACACAGGCTACCTCGTTGCTATGGATTCTTCCTGCTCAATGGATATCCAGTCCACGGGCGGCATCGGAAATGCGCTCTTCGGCGGCGAAGGACTTTTCAACACCAAGGTAATGGGTCCCGGCAAGATCTGGCTCCAGACCATGCCTTTGACATCACTCGCAGGTTCGCTCCAGCCGCTTCTTGCTTCAAAGAACTAAGGTACATAAACTATTCAAAAGAGCTGCTTTTTCGGCGGCTCTTTTTTTCATTTATGCGGAAAGGAAACATCTTAAAATGAACTATAAGATCGAGGGAGATTTTTCTCCCGTCCTCACAATTTTCCTCAGCAAAAACGAGCTACTGAGTGCAAAAGTCGGCTCGGACGGCTGGTTCTCGCCGAAGATCTGCGGGATAAGTCCGGCTGACAACATCATTGATGCGCTGAAAAACGGTCTTTCCGAGGACAGGCTTTTCTCACGGAAATACACTTCCTGCGCCGACAATGCGGAGATAACGCTCATTCCCGATGTTTCCCCCTGTACGATATATTCCGCCGAGGTTTCGGACAGCAAGCCTCTCCTGCTCGCTCCGAGTGCATTTCTTGCAGCTTCGGGCGGGGCAAAGCTGACATCGTATATGTCCAAAACCTTCGGCAAAAACCGCTTTGAGCTTTGCGAAGTATCGGGTTCGGGAACTGTTTTCGCACAGGTTTGCGGCAATATTATAAAGCGCAGTCTTGACGAAAACGAGGTTCTCATCGTTCGTGCGGGTCAGCTTGCCGCCTGCACAAAGAGCTGCAAGGTCGAGGCTTACGAAAGCGGAAATGATATTATGCTTAAGGTTTCGGGTGGAGAGATTATTTTATCTTCGGCGAAGAATGTGTAAGGATCGGCGTGTGCAGCCTATTACTGTTCCGATGTGTGAAAACGGGCGGATATGGGGTTCGACCCTACTACAGTGTAAACTATAAAACTTCATTTTTCAGGATTGATTTATCAATCACCATATTATGTGTTTATATATACAGTAAGCAATTAAATAAGTCAAAGCATATTGTAACAAAAACACCCTCTCCCGCCGTACCCATATCAAACGTCCAAAAGCCTGACTTGTGTTTGTAGCATTGGCCGGGAG
>UQQA01000018.1 GCA_900543105.1 uncultured Ruminococcus sp.
TAACTGTACCTGCCTTGGGGTTAGGCATAAGGCCACGGGGACCGAGAACCTTACCGAGCTTACCAACAACGCCCATCATATCAGGGGAAGCGATAAGAACGTCGAAATCCATCCAGTTTTCCTTGAGGATCTTCTGTGCGAGATCATCAGCGCCAACATAATCAGCACCTGCAGCCTTTGCTGCTTCTTCCTTTTCAGGCTTGCAGAATACGCAAACTCTTACCTTCTTACCTGTGCCGTTAGGAAGTACAACTGCACCTCTTACCTGCTGGTCAGCGTGACGGGAGTCAACGCCCAGACGGATATGAACCTCAATTGTTTCATCGAACTTAGCCTTTGCTGTCTTGCAAGCAAGGTCAAGTGCTTCAGCTGTTTCATAAAGCTTTGCGCTGTCAACAAGCTTTACACTTTCATTATATTTTTTACCGTGTTTCATTATTAATTTATCCTCCTTTAAGTGGTAATGCCCTTATCAAAAGGGCTGTCCCATAACAGATCGGGACGTGTAGCGGAATGTTCCTCCCACCATAGCTGCGAAGAAAATTCAGTTAAAATTTCAATCAGTCAACAACTTCTACGCCCATGGAACGTGCAGTACCTGCGATCATGCTCATAGCAGTTTCGATGGTTGCAGCGTTAAGGTCAGGCATCTTTGTTTCTGCGATCTTGCGGATCTGATCCTTAGTGATCTTACCAACCTTGGTCTTGTTAGGAACTCCGGAACCGCTTTCGATACCGATAGCCTTCTTGATAAGAACGGCTGCGGGAGGAGTCTTAGTGATGAATGAGAAAGAACGGTCTGCATATACTGTGATAACTACAGGAATGATAAGGCCGATATCGTTCTTAGTTCTCTCGTTGAATTCCTTTGTGAATGCCATAATATTTACACCATGCTGACCGAGAGCAGGACCAACAGGGGGAGCAGGAGTAGCCTTACCTGCAGCGATCTGAAGCTTAATTAAGCCAACAACTTTCTGTGCCATATTGAATGCACCTCCGTAATATAGAAGGATCTAAAAAAGACCCATACAGTTTATGTTTTTTACCGACAAGATCAATACTCGTCAGTTTTTACAACCTTTGAAATTTCAAGAGTTGCAAGAGTTTCTCTGCCGAACATCGATACCGATACGTCAACAGTCATATCTTCGGTATTGACATTCTTAACTTCTCCGACAAAGCCTTCCATTGTACCGGAAGTGATCTTGACTCTGTCGCCCTCCTTGATATTAACTTCAACTATAGTTTCGTTAGTATCAACACCGAGTGCGGCAACTTCCTTATCGGAAAGCGGAACAGGCTTTGACGCAGGTCCGACGAATCCCGTCACGCCTCGTACATTTCGTACAACGTACCAAGAATCATCGTTCAGAACCATTTTCACGAGAACATATCCCGGGAAAATCTTTCTGTCAACCTCACGCTCCTTATTTGTTTCGGTAAGCTCCTTAACATGTTCGGTCGGAATGCTTACCATTGGGATAAGGTCACGGAGATTACGGTTTTCGACAACTTTATCGATAGTATCTTTTACCTTATTCTCATAACCGGAATAGGTGTGAATGACATACCATTTTGCTGTTTCTGACATTCTTCTATCTTCCTTTCGCAAAAACGCTTATATGCCAAGACTGAGCTTGAGCAAAGCGGCGAGTCCGCTGTCGATTCCCCAGATTACTATACCGCAGACGCACATTGCAACAAGAACGACCGCAGTATTGTTGATGACCTTCTTTTTGCTCGGCCATACAACCTTTTTGATCTCGCCTTTCAAATCCTTGAAGAACTTGGCAACAGGGTTCTGTTTTTTCTGACCCTTAGCCTTTGCCTTGGCATTATCCTTCACGATCTTGTCGGCTTTGGCTTCTGCCTGAGCAACGATGGATTTTTTTGACGGCGATTTAGCTTGATTTTTTTTGCTATCAGCCATTTTCACACCTCTTCCTTACTTGGTTTCTTTGTGAAGAGTATGCTTCTTGCAGAACTTACAATACTTATTCATTTCAAGTCTGTCCGGATCGTTCTTCTTGTTCTTCTTGGTATTGTAGTTGCGCTGCTTGCACTCTGTGCAGGCTAATGTTACCTTTACTCTCATATCGGCACCTCCTATTAAATGTCCTCTTTGTGAGAACGTTTCGATTTCGCAGGAACTTATGTCCCTGTGCCTCCCTCTGTGGCAATTTCCGATACAAAGCTTTAGCGGCTCTGTACACTTTGTCGAGAGGTCATGTCCCATATTTTCGGGCACAAAAAATAGACCTCTGCAAGAGGTAGTTTTATTCTACCACATCCGGAGGTCATTTGTCAAGTGTTTTTTCGTAATTTTCAATAATTTTTTCTCAAAAATTTCTACAGACGAGAAATTCTCACTTTATTTCGTGACATTCGGGAAGCTTTCTCGGCGCATCGGGAGAATACACCCAGTGAACGGCATTTGTGATTATCCTTTGTATCTCTGGCATAAAATATATCGGATATTCCTCATGTCCCGGCTGAAAATAGAATATCTTTCCATAGCCTCGGGTAAAAGTAACTCCGCTGCGGAATTTTTCTCCATTACTGAAAGTTCCCTCAAACACGATATCATCGGGCTTCGGGATATCGAACCACTCGCTGTACATTTCTTCGTGTGGGATATCTATCACCGAAGGAACTCCGTTCGCTATCGGGTGTAAAGTCTTGACACATTGCAGTGTTTCGCTGTCGTTATTGCGCCAGTTCAGCGACATCGTTGTTCCCATAAGTGCTTTCATTATCTTTGAACAGTGTGCCGAGTGCAGCGCGATAAGCCCCATTCCACCGAGGACAGCCTCTTGCATCAACCGAACATTTTCATCGGTTATCTCTTCGTGACGGGCGTGCGCCCACCATATCAGAACATCGGTATTTTCGAGCATTTCCTCGGAAATACCCTGATTTTCCATATCAAGAGTTGCACACCGAACCGTTATATCTTCGTCAGTGTCAAGAAAATCAGCTATACAGCCGTGTATTCCTTTTGGATAGACTTTAGCTATACCCTCATATTCACGTTCATGAACATACTCGTTCCATACAGTTACTCTTATCATTCAAGCATACCTCTTAAATTTTCCGCCGACTTTTTCATAAACGAAAGCTGGTCATAAGCACCGAAATGTTCTATCGTAAAAATGCCGTCATAGCCGCTCTTGGCAAGCTCTTTTACAATATGCGCAACAGCAACACAGCCGTCACCCGTCGGGCAGGCATACATTTCCGTTCCGTCAACGGCACATTTCATTTCGCAGCGTTCATCGGGTGTCATACTTCTGTCCTTGCAGTGAACGTGTACGATGTACGGCTTCAAACGTTCAAAAGCGTAATTCTCCGATTCGGCGCTGTACATAAAATTACCCGTATCAAAAGTTACCTTTAAATATGGTATCTCATTTACGAAGTCCAACATTCTCTCCGAGGTCGATATCGGACTTAGAAAATCATCAAAATCCTCGATAGTCGGTGTAAGACCTTTTTCGTGTGCATACTCGCAGACATTTTTCATTGCCGCAAGCATTTTTTCACGCTCAATTTTCATAACGTACTTATCATTTGCCGAATAAAATCCCGGAATAAGCATAATTTTCTCCGAGCCAAGCTCCGACGCTCTGCCGCAGTGATAAATCGCTCCGCTGAGGTCATCCGAATTCACAAAATCATAAAATCCATATACGGACGAAATTTTCATGCCCGAATCGGCAAGAAGTGCCGCTGTTTCGTCGTTTTTCAGATCTGCGATATCGAATTCAAGATAGTCTATCCCAAAGCTTTTAGCGATTTTAAGAATCTCGGGAACAGTTTTGCCGCTCTGATGTGCAGCTTCGCAGATATGATGATAAAAAACGGACAGCTTCATTTTCGCATACCTCCACGGTTAGATTATTTTCATTATACCATATTGAATATATTTTTTCAACACAAAATTTTGCAAAAATCCACTTGACGGCGACGTATGTTTATGATAAAGTAATCATTGTCAAAAAACAACGTATCTGCGTTCGTTGAAACTAACTTTTTCATAAACAACGTCAATTCGATTAGATAATACAGTAAATCGCACGATGATTTTGTATAATAATCGATTGACAGAACCGCAGAAAAAAGTTATAATAGGCTTACTTATAAAAGTTATTGCCAACTAACTTATGTTTATGAAAGAGGAAATTTTATGACGCTTAACGAACTTGAAACAGGCGAAACTGCGGTGATAACAGCCGTAAGAGGCGATGGCGCTCTGCGCTGCCGTCTGCTTGATATGGGACTTATCCCCAAAACAAAGGTAATGATACGCAAGGTTGCTCCTATGGGCGATCCGATCGAGCTTTTTCTGCGCGGATATGAGCTTACGATACGCCTTGACGATGCAAAGCTTATCGATATTATCCCCGAAACAAACAATAAGGGGGTATCGGTATGATATTTGCACTTGCGGGAAACCAGAACTGCGGCAAGACCACGCTCTTCAACCAGCTCACGGGTTCAAATCAGCATGTCGGAAACTTCCCCGGCGTTACCGTTGACAGCAAATCGGGCAGTGTCCGCGGACTCAAAGACTGTAAAGTTGTTGACCTTCCCGGTATTTACTCGATCAGACCTTATACGAATGAAGAGATAGTCACCCGTGATTTTCTAATTGAACAAAAGCCGAATGCGATAATCAACATCGTTGACGCAACGAATATTGAGCGAAATCTTTACCTCACGCTCCAGCTGCTCGAAATGAACATTCCGACAGTGCTTGCGCTGAATATGATGGACGAAGTGCGAAACAACGGCGGAACTATCGACGTTGAAAAGCTTTCGGCAAATCTCGGTATTCCCGTTGTTGCCATAAGCGCAGCTAAGAACGAGGGCGTTGACGAGCTTATACAGACCGTTTACGAAACAGCTGCAAAGAAGCTTCTCCCGACAAAGAAAGACTTTTGCAGTGGCGCAGTTCACCGCTGTATCCACGCCGTTACGCACCTTATCGAAGACCACGCCGCTGCTGCGGACATCTCCCCACGTTTCGCCGCAACCAAGCTTGTCGAGCAGGATCCTTACATAATCGAAAAGCTTCGCATAAACGAAAACGAGCGTGATATGATAGAACACAGCGTTTCCGAAATGGAATCCGAAACGGGACTTGACCGAAATGCAGCTCTCGCCGATATGCGCTACACCTTTATCGAAAAAGTCTGCGCAGACACGGTCGTAAAATGTCACGAAAGCAAGGAACACGCCCGAAGCGTAAAAATAGACAAAATTCTCACGGGAAAATACCTTGCTATCCCCGTTTTCATCATCATTATGCTGCTCATCTTCTGGCTGACGTTCGATGTTATCGGCTCATTTTTGAGCGATCTTCTGAGCCTTGGCATAGATAAAGCAACAAGCATTGTTGACACCGCTCTGACAGCTTACGGACTTAATCCCGTTGTACACAGCCTTATAATCGACGGCATTTTCTCGGGTGTCGGCAGCGTTCTGAGCTTCCTGCCGATAATCGTCGTGCTGTTCTTCTTCCTCTCGATGCTCGAGGACAGCGGATATATGGCTCGTGTTGCGTTCGTTATGGATAAGCTTCTGCGAAAGATAGGTCTTTCGGGACGTTCATTTGTACCGATGCTGATAGGCTTCGGCTGCAGCGTTCCTGCGATAATGGCTACAAGAACGCTTTCCTCCGAACGTGACCGCAAAATGACGATATACCTCACCCCGTTTATGAGCTGCAGTGCAAAGCTGCCTATCTACGCAGTTTTCACGCAGGCATTCTTTGTGAAATACAAGGCACTTGTGATGATATCGCTCTATGTCGGCGGAATAATTGTCGGGATCCTATGCGGACTTATTATGAACAAAACGCTTTTCAGAGGAAAACCTGTTCCGTTCGTAATGGAGCTGCCGAACTACCGTCTGCCGTCACCGAAAAGCGTTGGAATGCTGATGTGGGAAAAGGCAAAGGATTTCCTGCAGAAAGCATTTACAGTTATTTTCGTTGCAACTATTATAATATGGTTTTTCCAGACATTCGACCTCAGATTCAATGTTGTTTCCGACAGCTCGGACAGTATCCTCGCTGCGATAGGAATGTTGATAGCACCGATACTCAAACCGCTCGGCTTCGGCGACTGGAGAGTTTCCACTGCCCTCATTTCAGGCTTCACGGCAAAGGAATCGGTGGTTTCAACGCTTGCCGTTCTCACGGGTTCAAACATTTCAAACCTCAGCGAAGTTCTCGGAACGGTATTCACACCGCTCACAGCTGTAAGCTTCTTGGCCTTTACACTTCTCTACACACCATGCGTTGCTGCAATTGCGGCTGCAAAGCGTGAACTCGGAAGCGGCTGGGCAGCATTTGCACTTTGTTTGTTCCAGTGCTGCGTAGCTTGGGTCGTTTCGTTCGCTGTTTATAACATTGGCGGTTTACTGGTATAAAATCACACTGTAAAATCATTATACTTTACAGTATGATATCGATATTTCTGTTTTTTCAAAGGAGTTTTTATGGGGTTTGCCGATTGGACAGCGCTTGCGCTGATAGGTTTCGCAGTAGTTTGTGCTGTAATTTATATTATAAAAAGCAGGAAAAGCGGAAAAGGCTGCTCAGGCTGTCCATACTCGGGCAGCTGCGGTCAGAAATGCGATAAAAACAAGAAAGGATAACAATGGCACAGAAACGAAATTACCAGCTTGAACTTGAACACATTTTAAATAGTATAGGCCCCGGTTCTCCGCCGAAGCTTCTTCTTCAAAGCTGCTGTGCGCCTTGTTCAAGCTATGTTCTCGAATATCTCTCAAATTATTTTTCGATAACGGTATTCTATTTTAACCCCAACATTTACCCCGAAGAGGAATTTTACAAGCGAAGCGCCGAGCAGAAACGTCTGCTTTCGCTTATGAACTTTAAGTATCCCGTTGATTTCACCGAGATCGGATATCAGTCCGAGCGGTTCTACGCCGCAGTAAAAGGACTTGAACATATCAGAGAGGGCGGTGAGCGCTGTTACGCCTGCTACAAGCTTCGTCTTGAACAGACTGCAGAGCTCGCCAAGGAGCGCGGGTTCGACTTTTTCACCACAACACTTTCGATAAGTCCGTACAAAAACGCTGACTGGCTCAACGAGATCGGCGAAGCGCTTGCGCAGAAATACGGCGTTCGCTATCTTACATCGGATTTCAAGAAAAAGAACGGCTACAAACGCTCGACGGAGCTTTCGGAAAGCTTCGGAATGTATCGCCAGAACTACTGCGGCTGCGTTTTCTCAATGAAAGAACGCGAAGAGGCAATCAAAAACAAGGAACGAAAGGAATAAAATTATGGAAATAAAAGGATTTACCTACGGCTTTGACGCACGAAAGGGTATGCTTACCGACCCCCGCGCAATTGAATCGATGGAAAAGCTTGCATCGCTCGGCACGAACTGGGTCTGCCTTGCAATGACTGTCGAGCAGGATCATTTTTACTCGACAAAATTCGGTTTCGACTACCGAAAGCACTCGACAGACAAGGAGCTGACCTTTGCGATAAACAAGCTCAAAGCTCTCGGTCAGAAGATATGCCTTAAGCCTATCCTCAACTGCGCCGACGGCACCTGGAGAGCGAACATTGGCTTTCCCGAGGCTGACTGGGGCGATGTTGACTACTGGAAAGAATGGTTCTCATGCTATACGGCGTTTATATGCCACTATGCCGAGATCGCCGAAGATACGGGCTGCGAAATGCTTTGCATAGGCTGTGAAATGCTCGGAACGGAGCGCAAGGAGGAACATTGGCGTTCACTCATTGCAGAAGTCCGCAAGATCTATCACGGCGAACTCGTTTACAACGCAAATCATGGCAAGGAACGCAACATCAAATGGTTCGATGCTGTCGATTACATCGGAACTTCGGCATATTACCCCGTTTCAAACGGTGCAGGTGCTTCGCTTGAAGATATGTGCAGGGCTTGGGAATACCATAAAAAAGAACTTGCGGCACTTTCCGCCGAGCTTGGCAAAAAGATAATATTTATGGAGATAGGCTGCCGAAGCGCAAGCGGCTGTTCCTCGATGCCGTGGGACTTCACCCACCCCGATCTCCCCTACGATGAGGACGAGCAGGCGAATTTCTACGAATCCGCTATGAAAACTATGTGGGACGAAGACTGGTTCTGCGGTTTCTTCTGGTGGGACTGGTACACATTCCTTCCTACGAAGGAAAAGGAGCTTGGTTTTTCAATTTACGGAAAGAAAACCGAGGATATCGTCAGAAAGATGTACACGAACAACTGATTTCTGCAAGTTTTGTTTGATAATAATTCATAAATTGGCTTTCTTTGGCAGCAAATCACACTTTTTATGTTAAAAATGCCTAAATATCGTCAAAATGATATGTTAATTTCATCTTGTTTTTACCTTGACTTTTGCGGTTTAAAAAGGTATCATTTATATAGTGTAAAAGGTAACGGGGAAAAATTGAATTAAGTGACCCTCGTTCCTTGCCGCATACCGCCGTGTGGCTTTGCATAACACATCAAATATGGCGGAGAAAAGGGAGTTTATTATGAAATTTTCCAAGAAAATTCTTGCATTCAGCCTTGCTGCTTGCATGACAGTACCCTTCCTTGCAGGCTGTTCAAGCAAGGATACAACAACCGATGACAGCACAGCTGACGCTGCAAGCACTGCTGATTCCGGTGACTTCACAGGCACACTCGTTATCGGCGGTATCGGCCCTGTAACAGGCGGTGCTGCAGTTTACGGAAACGCTGTAAAGAACGGCATTCAGCTTGCTATTGACGAGATCAATGCAGCAGGCGGCGTAAACGGCATCAAGCTCGAGCTCAATTTCCAGGACGATGAGCATAACGAAGAAAAGGCTGTAAATGCTTACAACACACTTAAGGATAAGGATATGAAGCTCCTTATCGGTACAGTTACATCCAACCCCTGCATCGCTGTTGCCGCTGAAACAGTTAAGGACAATATGTTCCAGCTCACACCTTCGGGTTCCGCTGTTGACTGCGTTGCAAACGACAATGCATTCCGTATCTGCTTCAACGATCCTAACCAGGGCGTTGCTTCCGCACAGTATATCGCTCAGAACGGACTTGCTTCCAAGGTCGCTGTAATTTACGACAGCTCCGACGTTTACTCAACAGGTATTTACGAAAAGTTCGCTGCAGAAGCTGCTAATCAGAACATCGATGTAGTTGCTGCAGAAGCATTCACTTCCGACTCCAAGACCGACTTCTCCGTACAGATCCAGAAGGTTCAGGAATCCGGTGCAGAGCTTCTCTTCCTCCCTATTTACTATCAGGAAGCAGCTCTTATCCTCCAGCAGGCTTCCAAGGCTGGTCTTGCAGTTAAGTATTTCGGCTGCGACGGTCTTGACGGACTTATCGATCAGCTCGGTGATGATGTTGCGATCGCTGAGGGCGTAATGCTCCTTACTCCTTTCGCTGCTGATGCTAAGGACGAAAAGACAGTTGCTTTCACAACAGCTTACAAGGCTGCTTACAACAACGAAGTTCCTATCCAGTTCGCTGCTGACGGCTACGATGCAGTTTATGCTGTAAAGGCTGCTATTGAAAAGGCAGGCATCACAGATGCTTCTATCTCCGCTTCCGACCTCTGCGACGCTCTCAAGACCGCTATGACAGAGATCACAGTTGAAGGCGTTACAGGTACGATCACATGGACAGCTGACGGCGAACCTACAAAGGATCCTAAGGCTATGGAGATCGTTGTTACAGAAAACGAAGACGGCACAAAGACTGGTTCTTACGCTGCTCTTTAATTAATAAGTTAATTAATTATCGCATCATAAGGTCCGTATAAATTTTTGTGCGGACCTTATTTGCTTTTTTTTGAGAAATATGTTATAATAGATCAGCTGCTGTAAATTAAAGCATCTTCAAAGGCGAAAATGCTTTAACTTGCAGCAGAAATATAAAATAAAGAGAAAGGAGCTGAAGCTCTTATGATGAGTTTCATTTCTTACCTTGTAAACGGAATAAGCCTCGGAAGCATCTACGCGCTTATCGCTCTTGGCTACACAATGGTTTACGGAATCGCAAAAATGCTTAATTTCGCACACGGTGATATCATTATGGTCGGAGGATTCACGATCTTTACCGCAATGTCCACCGCTTGGTGTCCTGTATGGCTCTCAGTCATTATCGGCATCGTTGTCTGCACAGTCCTTGGCATAGTTATCGAAAAGGTCGCTTACAAGCCGTTAAGAAGTGCTCCTCCGCTAGCTGTACTTATCACTGCTATCGGCGTCAGCTACTTGCTCCAGAACGTTGCCCTGCTCATTTTCGGCTCGGCTTCGCAGAGCTTCACATCTGTTGTAAAGAACGTTGCTCCCGTTACTGTCGGCGGAGTTACTATTTCAATGGAAACGATAATCTCTATCGTTGTTTCGCTCATTATCATGGTATGCCTTACATTCTTCATCAACAAGACAAAGGCAGGAAAGGCTATGCTCGCCGTTTCGGAAGATAAGGGTGCCGCACAGCTCATGGGCATCAATGTAAATGCTACTATTTCGCTTACATTCGCCATCGGTTCTGCACTCGCAGGCGTTGCAAGCGTGCTTCTCTGCTCATCGTATCCTCAGATCAGCCCTTACACGGGTTCTATGCCGGGCATCAAGGCATTCGTTGCAGCTGTTTTCGGCGGTATCGGAAGTATTCCGGGCGCTATGATCGGAGGTATCCTCCTCGGCATTATCGAAAACCTTTCAAAGGCTTATATTTCTTCACAGCTTTCCGATGCTATCGTATTCCTTGTACTTATCGTTGTTCTCATCGTTAAGCCTACGGGAATCATGGGCAAAAAAATAAGCGAAAAGGTATAAGGAGGCGCAGGTATGAAAAAAACTACTTTAAACAACATTATAACCTGCGGAATGGTACTTGTACTTTTCATTGTATGTGGGATCCTTTCCTCAGCAGGTGTTCTCGGCAGCAAATTGAGCGGCTTGCTCATTCCTATCGGAATTTACATAATCCTTTCGATCTCACTCAACCTCACAGTTGGTATTCTCGGCGAGCTTTCACTCGGTCATGCAGGCTTTATGTGTGTCGGTGCTTATGTCGGCGGCGTATTTTCAATTCTTGTTCAGGACGTTGTGACCGTTTCATGGCTCAGAATAACGCTTGCTATCATCATCGGCGGTATTGCCGCTGCGATATTCGGCGTTCTAATCGGTATCCCTGTTCTCCGACTCAGAGGCGACTACCTCGCTATCGTTACGCTTGGCTTCGGTGAGATCATCAAAAGCATTTCCAATAACATTTACCTTGTAAAAGATGTAAACGACCTTCACTTCTCGTTCGCTTCTCCGGTTTCGGGAACGGACGCTGCAACTGCCGTTGATATTTTCAAGGGCGCGCAGGGCATCAAAGCTCCGCAGGATACAACGCTTGTTATCGTTGTTATCGTCCTTATGATAAGCCTTATCGTTATAATGAACCTCGTTGATTCAAAAACAGGCCGTGCTTGTATGGCTATCAGAGATAACTACATCGCTGCGCAGTCGGTCGGCATCAACGTTACAAAGTACAGACTTGTTGCTTTCGTTGTTTCCGCAGCTATCGCAGGTGTTGCAGGCGTTCTCTACTCCCACTCGCTCGCAGTTCTTGCCCCCAAAAAGTTCGACTATAACCTTTCGATACTTATTCTCGTATTCGTCGTTCTCGGCGGACTTGGCAGCATGAGAGGTTCTATCATTGCAACTATCGTTCTCTATGCACTTCCCGAAATATTCCGTGAAGTCGGAGATTACCGTATGCTCATCTACGCTATCGTTCTTATCGCAATGATGATCTTCAAGAACGCTCCTTACTTCAAGGATCTTTTTGAAAAGATCAAGGCACTCCCCGTATTTGATAAGTTTAAAACAAAAAATAAAGTAAAGGCTGTCGGAGGTGAATCGAAATGAGTGAAGCAACGCCTATGCTCGAAATAAAAAACCTTGCGATCCAGTTCGGCGGTCTTAAGGCTGTTGACAACCTTAATCTTACGATAAAAAAGAATCAGCTTTACGGTCTTATCGGTCCTAACGGTGCAGGAAAAACGACCGTGTTCAATATGCTCACGGGCGTGTACAAGCCGACAGCGGGCACGATCTACCTTGACGGTGAAAACATCACGGGCAAGTCCCCTGCACAGATCAACCGTCACGGCATTGCCCGTACTTTCCAGAATATCCGTCTTTTCAAGGATATGTCAGTTCTTGACAATGTTAAGGTGGGACTTCACAACCAGAAAAAATATACCGCAATTGAGGGTGTTCTCCGCCTTCCCCGTTATTTCAAGGAAGAAAAGGAGATGGACAAAAAGGCTCTTGAACTGCTCAAAGTCTTTGAACTTGACGGTGAAAAGGACACACTTTCTTCCAATCTTCCTTACGGCAAGCAGAGAAAGCTTGAAATTGCCCGTGCGCTTGCAACAAATCCTAAGCTTCTGCTCCTCGACGAGCCTGCCGCAGGTATGAACCCTAACGAAACAGCGGAGCTTATGGATAATATCCGCTTTATAATCGAAAAATTTGATATGACTGTTCTTCTTATCGAGCATGATATGAAGCTCGTTTCGGGAATATGCGAGGAAGTTACCGTCCTCAACTTCGGTCAGGAGCTTGCTCAGGGCATTACTACCAATGTTCTCAACGACCCGAAGGTCATCACCGCATATTTAGGAGAATAAGGAGGAAAACCCTATGTCAATGCTTCACGTTGAAAACTTAGAGGTCTATTACGGCGCAATCCACGCAATAAAAGGTGTTTCCTTCGATGTTGAGCAGGGCGAGATCATCGCTCTCATCGGTGCTAACGGCGCAGGAAAGACCACCATTCTTCATACGATAACAGGTCTTGTTCCCGCTCATTCCGGAAGCGTTACCTTTAACGGCGTAAACCTCACAAAAACGCCTGCGCACAAGATAGTCGGTCTCGGAATGGCACACGTCCCCGAGGGAAGACGTATTTTCCAGCAGCTTACCGTATTTGAAAATCTTATGCTCGGCGCTTACACACGAACAGACAAGGCAGAAATCGAGGACACGCTTTCCACCGTTTTCAAGCGTTTTCCGCGTCTTGAAGAGCGCCGTACACAGATCGCAGGTACTCTTTCGGGCGGTGAACAGCAGATGCTCGCAATGGGCAGAGCGCTTATGTCCCACCCGTCCATCATTCTTATGGACGAACCGTCAATGGGTCTATCTCCGCTCTATGTTTCGGAAATTTTCGATATCATTCAGTCGGTAAACAGCACAGGAACAACGGTTCTTCTCGTTGAACAGAATGCTAAAAAAGCTCTTTCCATTGCAAACCGTGCTTACGTTCTCGAAACGGGAAACATCACGCTTTCGGGCGATGCCAAGGATCTTATAAACGATGATTCCGTTAAAAAAGCTTATCTCGGCGAATAAGGAGGATATGAAATGAACAATCTTGTCATCACAATTTCAAGAGAATTCGGCAGCGGCGGTCACAAGATCGGCACAATGCTGAGTGAAAAGCTCGGTATCCCCTATTACGACAAAGACCTTATAAAGCTTGCTTCCGAGCAGAGCGGCATCAACGAAAATCTTTTCGGACTTGCCGATGAAAAATCCAAAAACAGCATTTTCAGGAAGTCAAAGGTTTACAGCGGTGATATAACTTCGCCTGACAGTCCGAATTTCACCTCGGAAGAAAACCTCTTCAACTATCAGGCAAAGGTCATAAAGGAACTTGCGGAGCAGAAATCCCCCTGCATCATCATCGGAAGATGCGCTGACTTCGTTCTCAGAGACAGAGAAAGAACTCTCCGCCTTTTCATCTGGGCTGATAAGGAAAACTGCATAAAGAACACTATGGAAGTTCTTGGCTTTGACCGAAAAGAGGCTGAAAAACAGATAGAAAAGATCAACCGTGAGCGCAGCACTTATTACAAGGCTCACACGGGACGTGAATGGGATAATGCACGCAACTATGATTTCTGCATCAACACAAGCGAACACGGTTTTGAGAAAAGCACACAGATCATTCTTGACTTTATCAATGTTATGTATAAATAAAAACAAAAGCTGTCGTTTCCATACGGCAGCTTTTTATACTAATTTCAAATCGTTCTATAGACAAGGACGGCAGATAGAATTTTACCAATCAAGGAAGGCGACCGCAGGCAGGCTTGATGCCTGACAAGGGAGCCTGACGCAGAGTGGTGAAATTATAGCTGTCGTATCTGTCTATAGGTTGATTTGAAATTAGTATTATATAATTTGTGCGATTTGCCATTGACTTTTTGCAAATAAAATGTTATAATAAAACGATAATTTGTGTCGGAGTGTTTTTATCCGACAATTTTAGGAGGTTAAAACGTGAGAAAGGTCAAAAAACCTGTCTTCTTCGTTGTATTACTGCTGATAGTGCTTTTCACTCTTTCCGTTTTCTTCGGATTCAGCACATATTACGGAGATATGAAAACAGTCCACATCAAGGGATTGGATAATATCCGTTTCGGTATCGACATCAAGGGCGGCGTCGATGTTACATTCACCCCACCCGAGGACGTTGAAGCCACCGATGCGAATATGGACGCAGCAAAAGAAGTTATCGTACAAAGAATGGTAAACCTCGGTATCACCGACTATGAATGCTATATCGACTACGATAACAGCCGTATAATCGTCAGATTCCCGTGGAAAGACGGCGAGACTGACTTCGACCCCGAGGCAGCTGTAAAGGAACTTGGCGAAACTGCCGAACTTACATTCCGTGAGGGTCACGAGGTTGACGAACTCGGCGCTCCCGCAGGCATCACAGCTGAAAATGTTATTCTCGTAGGGTCGGATATCCAGGAAGCTTACAGAGCATACAACAGCCAGGACAACCAGTACGTTGTAAGCCTTACGCTTACAGATTCAGGCAAGGAAAAGTTCGCCGAAGCTACAGCAAAGCTTTACAAGGAAAATGGTGTTATCTCTATCTGGATGGACGATACCTGTATCTCCTATCCGACAGTAAGCGCAGTTATCACAGACGGCAGCGCTCAGATCAGCGGTAACTTTGACGCTGAAAGCTCCAAGGCTCTCGCAGACAAGATCAACTCGGGTGCACTTCCGTTCAAGCTTATCACAGCAAGCTTCTCAACTATTTCTCCGAGCCTTGGTTCGGGCGCACTTCACGCAATGATCATTGCAGGTATCATTGCATTTGCATTTATCGCAGTTTACATCATCGCTATCTACAGACTGCCGGGCGTTGTTGCAACTATCGCTCTCGTTGGTCAGGTTGCCGGCACACTCGCATTTGTTTCCGGCTACTTCGGATTTATGAACGGCTCTATCCTCACTATCCCGGGTATCGCAGGTATCATCCTTGCAGTCGGAATGGGCGTTGACGCGAACGTTATCACTTCCGAACGTATCAAAGAAGAGCTTTTCAAGGGCAAGACGCTTGACGGTGCTATCGAATCGGGCTTCAAGTCTGCATTTTCCGCTATCCTCGACGGCAACGTTACAATGGTTCTCGTTGCTATCATACTCATGGGTGCATTCGGCACTCCCGACAGCGTATTTTCAAAGATCCTCCACTTCGCATTCTTTATGTTCGGTCCATCGACAGCAGGTACGATCTACTCGTTCGGCTTTACTCTCGTTTCGGGCGTAATCCTCAACCTTTTCTTCGGTGTATTCTGCTCAAGACTCATGCTCTCTTCCCTCTCAAAGTTCAAAGCTCTGAGAAATCCTGTTCTTTACGGAGGTAAGAAAAATGCATAAGACTTTTAATTTTGATTTTATCGGAAAAAGAAAGCTTTTCTTCACAATTTCAATTGTGCTGGTCGCATTCTCTATCCTCTCTACATTTATTTTCGGTGTTGACCTTGACATTCAGTTCAAGGGCGGTACTATCATCACCTACGTTTATGACGGTGACCTCGACTGTGACGGCTTTGTAAAGGACGCTAAAGATATCCTCGGCGGTATCGGCGTGCAGTACACAACGGGTGTTGACTTCTCCTCGGGCAAAAGCAACATTCAGCTCTCCCTCACATCTACTTCGGGACTTTCTTCCGACAAGCAGTTTGAGCTTACAAATGCCCTTACAGAAAAGTACGCAGAAAACAACATCGACCTTATCGAATCTTCGGACGTTTCACCGTCTTCGGGACGTGAATTCTTCCTTAAGTGTATCGTTGCCGTAATTCTTTCTTCTATCGTGCTTATCATTTATATTGCTATCCGATTCAAGAAAATCGGCGGCTGGCTCGCAGGTATCTGTGCAATTATCGCACTTCTTCACGACTGTATCATCGTTTATGGTACTTTCATCGTCTGCGGTATGCCTATCAACGCGAACTTTATGGCAGTTGTTCTTACGATCCTCGGTTATTCGATCAACAACACGATCGTTATCTACGACAGAATCCGTGAGAATTCCAAGCTTTACGGCAAGAAGATGACAAGAGAAGAAAACGTAAACCTCAGCATCAACCAGAGCCTTACACGTTCGATCAACACTTCGCTGACGACCGTTGTTGCAATGCTCGCAGTTACTATCGTTGCCGCAGTTTACGGCGTAACCTCCATTATCTCGTTCTCACTCCCTGTTATGGTCGGTATGATCGCAGGAACATACTCTTCTGTATGCCTTGTATCCGTACTCTGGTCATACTTTGAAGGCAAAAAGGACACTCACAAGGGTGCTCCAAAGGCTGCTGCAAAGCAGGCATAAGTCAAAACATACTCAAAGAGCAGTTTTTCAAACAGAGAAACTGCTCTTTTTTTGTTCAAAATGCCTTGACTTTATTGCTGTTTTATTCTATAATTATAAGTGATAGTTTTTAGAAAATACTTATTTTTCCAAGGCGAAAAATAAAGATAAGGTGGTTTATAAAAATGGCAGAAAAATCAATGGACAAGATCGTTGCGCTCTGTAAGGGCAGAGGATTTGTTTACCCCGGCTCTGAAATTTACGGTGGTCTTGCAAACACTTGGGACTACGGTCCTCTCGGCGTTGAACTCAAGAACAACATCAAAAAAGCATGGTGGAAGAAATTTGTTCAGGAAAGCCCTTACAATGTAGGACTTGACTCCGCTATACTTATGAATCCTCAGACTTGGGTAGCTTCGGGACACCTCGGCGGCTTCTCCGACCCACTTATGGACTGCAAAGCCTGCAAGACACGTCATCGTGCAGACAAGCTCATCGAGGATTTTGACGGCACAAACACAGGTGGCTGGTCCAACGAACAGCTCGTTAATTACATCAAGGAAAAGGGCATCAAATGCCCTGTCTGCGGCAAGCATGACTTCACTGATATCCGTCAGTTCAACCTTATGTTCAAGACATTCCAGGGCGTTACCGAGGATTCTAAGTCTGAAATTTACCTCCGTCCCGAAACAGCTCAGGGTATCTTTGTAAACTTCGCAAATATCCAGCGTACCACACGTAAAAAGGTTCCTTTCGGCGTTGGTCAGATCGGTAAATCTTTCAGAAACGAGATCACTCCCGGCAACTTCATCTTCCGTGTCCGTGAATTCGAGCAGATGGAACTTGAATTCTTCTGCAAGCCCGGCACAGACCTCGAATGGTTCAGCTTCTGGAGAAAATACTGCAAGGACTGGCTTCTCAGTCTCGGCATCAAGGAAGAAGATCTCCGTCTTCGCGACCATGATCCCGAAGAGCTTTGCTTCTACTCCAAGGCAACAACCGACTTCGAGTACAAGTTCCCATTCGGCTGGGGCGAGCTCTGGGGCATCGCAGACAGAACCGACTACGACCTCACACAGCACCAGAACGAAAGCGGCAAGTCGCTCGAATACTTCGACCCAGATGACAATTCCAAGTACATTCCTTATGTTATCGAACCGTCACTCGGCGTTGAGCGTCTTTTCCTCACTATCGTTTGCAACGCTTACGATGAGGAAACTATCGGCGAGGGCGATGTAAGAACGGTTATGCACCTCCACCCTGCCCTTGCACCTGTAAAGGCAGCGGTTCTTCCGCTCACAAAGAAGCTCAAAGAACCTGCAATGGAAGTTTACTCGATGCTTGCCAAGAAGTTCAATGTTGAATACGACGAAGCAGGTCAGATCGGTAAGCGTTACCGCCGTCAGGACGAGATCGGTACTCCTTTCTGCATCACTTACGACTTCGATACACTCGAAAAGGACGGCTGCGTAACAGTTCGTGACCGTGACACAATGGAGCAGGAACGCGTTAAGATCGAAGACCTCGTTGCTTACCTCGACAAGAAGCTTGAATTCTGATTCTAAGCTATAAATACAAAAGAGCAGATGTATGAACAAAACATACGTCTGCTTTTTGATTATAGAAAAAGCTCTGCGAACGAATGCAGAGCTTTTAATACTAAACACCAATAAAATACAGGAAAAAATCTGCGCCGAAATCACATATATTCAAGATTGTCGGCTTGATTTTTTCCAAATTTTAAATGGAGTTTAGTATAATATTTTATGCAATAGGATTCTTGGGTCTTCTTCCGCGCTTTGCCTTGGGTGCATTGAATTCTTCATCACGCTTCTTTGCAAGCTCATCAAAATCAGCCTTTTCCATAGCTTCCTTTGACCAGTTCTGAGTGCTGTCATCGGTAAGACCCATAAGATAATCTATGCTTGTTTCATAAAAGATCGCAAGCTTTTCCATTATGACCAAAGACGGTTCAAGCTCACCCGTTTCATATCTCGAATATGTCTGCTGAGTACAGCCGAGATAATTTGCAAGATTTTTCTGCATCAGATCCTTGTCCTCTCTGATCGAACGTATTCTGAGTGTCATAAAAACAACCACTGCTCCTTATATCTAAAATAGTAATAGTATTCTGCTATTATTATCTCATATTCACGAAGCTAATCGTTTTATTACACCCACTGCGAATAATTTGTTAATAATTACGTTAATATCGAAGTCAAATGTTAACAAAATAAGTTTGAGAAAACCTGCCGATCTGACCAAAAGTTAGAAATTTGTTCATTTATGTCTTTTCCGTTAACCAAGTCGACTTGTTTATACAAAAAAGCTTGCCGTAAATCAAATCCTCACAGTAAGCTTTTCATATTTTATTCGATTTTATTTAACTTTAAAAGTTCTTCTCCGATCGATGTTTTACCCTCTTTGAGAAGCGTTATTTCTTCGTAATCGTCCGAGTTGCAGACGACTAAAACTGCCGTAGTATCGTAACCCTCGCCCGAAATTGCTTCATCATCGAATGTCAGAAGCGTGTCACCGACCTTTATCTTGTCACCGTCCCTGACGTGTGCTTCAAAAAATCTTCCGCCGAGCTTCACCGTGTCTATTCCAACGTGGATAAGCACTTCCGCACCGCTTTCCGAAACGATATTTACAGCGTGTTTAGTATCAAAGACGCTTTCTACGGTGCCATTGCAGGGCGAATATATCCGTCCGCATTCCGACTTTATCGCAAATCCTTTGCCGAGTGTTTCGGTCGAGAAAACCTCGTCTTTGACCTGCGAAAGAGGAATGACTTCGCCGCTTGTGAATGCACACAGTATTTCGTGATCGGCTGAAAATGCCTTTTCTTCACGCACAAGAGCATCGTCAAAGCTGTCCGAAAGCGGATCATCCATATGATCTTCGAGCGCCGACTTTATTACTGAAACCTTTGGACCGAAAACTATCTGTATGCCGTTGCCCTTGCGGATAACGCCCGATGCTCCGCTCGCTTTGAGGGTGCTTTCATCGGTGAGGTCGGTGTTTTTGACCGTTACACGAAGCCTCGTTGCACAGCAGTCAAGGTCGCTGATATTGTCCTTGCCGCCAAGCCCTTTGAGCAGAAGCTCGCTCGTTTTGTCACCGCTTTTCTTATTGTAATCCGCACGGGTGTAAAGCTTGACTTCGCCATTATCAACCTCGCGTCCCGGCGTTTTAAGGTCAAGCTTTGTTATCATAAAATAGAAAACGTAATAGTAAACAACGGCGTAGATAAGTCCGATTATCACTATCCATATCCAGTTCGTTTTTGCGTTGCCCTGCAAAATTCCGAACAGAGTAAGGTCGATAAGTCCGCCCGAAAATGTCATTCCCACGCCGACATTGAAAATGTGCATGAGCATATAGGAAAGTCCTGCGAGAACGCAGTGAACGCCGTACATCAGCGGTGCTGCAAAAAGAAACGTGAATTCGAGCGGCTCGGTTATGCCCGTTATCATCGAAGTAAGTGCCGCCGAAAGAAGCAGTCCACCGACCGCTTTTTTCTTCTCGGGACGGGCGGCTCTGTACATTGCGAACGCCGCCGCAGGAAGCCCGAATATCATGAACGGGAATTTGCCCGTCATAAATCTTGTTGCAGAAACGGAGAAAGGCTCTGCCGAATTTGAAGCAAGCTCGGCGAAGAAAATGTTCTGCGCACCCGAAACGAGAGTGCCGTCAATAAGCATCGAACCGCCCAGCTCCGTCTGCCAGAACGGCATATAGAAAACGTGGTGAAGTCCGAACGGTATCAGCGCACGTTCAATTATTCCGTATATCCAAGTGCCTGCGTATCCCGATTCAAGGACAAGCGTTCCGAGCCGTGAAATTCCCGTCTGAACCGGCTGCCAGATAAAGAACATCGCAGCTCCGACTATAAGATACACAACGCTGCAAACGATAGGCACGAATCTTGTTCCGCCGAAGAACGAAAGCACCTGCGGCAGTTCGGTCTTATAAAACCTGTTGTGGAGAGCCGCCACGCCAAGGCCAACGATTATACCGCCGAAAACGCCCATCTGAAGCGTAGTTATTCCGAGGACGCTCGCCGTCGAATTCGCGGGCAGCGCTTCAACACCACCCTTTGCTGTGATAAGTGCAGAAATTGCCGTATTCATCACAAGGTAGGATATTGCGCCCGAAAGAGCGGCAACCTCCTTTTCCTTTTTTGCCATACCTATAGCAACACCCATTGCAAACAACAGCGCAAGATTGTCAAAAACGACACTTCCCGTTTTGCTCATTATTTCAAGTATTGTATAGAGAACTCCGCCCTCTTTTATCACCGAAGTCAGGTGATATGTTTCAAGCGTTGTTGCGTTCGTAAATGAACTTCCTATGCCGAGCAGCAGTCCCGCTATCGGCAGAAGTGCTATCGGGAGCATAAAAGAGCGCCCTACTCTCTGCAGGACGCTGAATATCTTATCTTTCATAAAGCTTATCCTTTCAGAAAAAATATCATAATTAGTATGACAATTTCCGAAAAGATAATTAATGTAAAATTTTGTATTTATAGAAAAATTATCCGCGGTAAACAAAAACGGGGATCGGATAACAGTTCGTTCTGTTGGAAAAATCCGCTGTCACAACGGTAAATTCCGAGCTTTCTATCGACTTTGCATATTCAAGCAAAGCATCACGCTCCTCAAAACCGTTCTCCCTGCCATAGTAGATTATCATCGAAAGCAGACCGCCCTCTTTGAGAAGCGAAAGAGATTTTTCGACTGCTTCAAGGCTCGATGCCTTTTCGGTGTGGACGTTGTGGTCGCCGCCGGGCAGCCAGCCGAAGTTGAACGTTATACAGGAAACGCTTTCGGGCGAAGCATATTTGTCCATATCCGTATGACTTCCGAGGACAAGCTCCGCTCTGTCGGAAAGCCCCCGTTCCGCAAGGAGCTGTGAGGTACTGTCGATAGCTGACTGCTGGATATCAAACGAAACCACCTTTCCGCTTTCGCCGACCAGCTCGCACAAAAATGCAGTATCGAAACCTCGTCCTGCCGTTGCATCTATGCACATATCACCGCTTTTTACGACCTGAGAAATAACATTTTTGGAAATATCAAGTGCGCTTATCTGTTTTTTCATTTTGACCATTCCTTTCCTATAAATTGTACACTCTGAATAGAATTTTGTCAAGCTTAACGAAATGCCGAATAAGCTTTAACATAAAATCATTTGACAGCATTGCTTTTTTATGATAAAATTAAACTGAAGTAATATTGTTAGGAAGTATTTTTATGTATCATAACTCGGTAAAAGTTGCCGCTATACATGACCTTTCGGGCATAGGAAGATGCTCGCTCACGGTCATTCTGCCGACCCTTTCGGCGCAGGGAATACAGGTCTGCCCCGTCCCGACGGCTATTCTTTCCGCACACACGGGCGGCTTCGGCGAAGTCGTAATGCGTGACCTCACCGATTATATTCTCCCCGCACTTGAACATTATAAACAGCTCAACTACAAATTCGACTGCGTTTACAGCGGCTTTCTTGCTTCAAACGAACAGATAGATCATTGTATGGACTTTTTTGAGCATTACAAGGATTCGCTCAAAGTCGTTGACCCCGTTATGGCTGACAACGGAAAGCCGTACAAGACCTGCACCGCCGAGCTTCAGAACGGTATGGGCAGGCTCGTTGAGGTCGCTGATATTATCACGCCGAACATTACCGAGGCGGCTATTCTTCTCGGCGAAGAACCTTATCAGCCTGAGCTTACGGCACAGCAGGCGAAGAGCTTTCTCGTCCGTCTGAGCGAAAAAGGTCCGAAAATAGTCGTTATAACGAGCGTTTTCTCGAACGGAACTTACTGCAACATCGGATATGAGCGTGAACACAGCAAATTCTGGCGTGTTCGTTACAAGCACATAAACGCAAACTACCCCGGAACGGGTGATATATTTGCATCTGTCCTCACGGGTTCGATACTCCGAGGTGACAGCCTGCCTATCGCTATGAACCGTGCAACTGCTTTCCTTGAACTTGCGATAAAGACAACGAGCAGTTACTACACCGATACCCGTGACGGTATCATGCTCGAAAGCTGCCTTGATTATCTTATCAATGACCCCGTTTTGTGCGATTATGAGCAATTCTAAGGAGCGTTGCAGATGAAAAATTTGAATATCGTGCTTGTTGAGCCGCAGATTCCGCAGAACACGGGAAATATCTCACGCACCTGCGCTGTCACGGGCGCACGTCTGCACCTTGTAAAGCCGCTCGGCTTCGAGGTCACGGACAAGCAGCTGAAACGTGCCGGTCTTGACTACTGGAATGAGCTTGACATCACTTATTACGAGAACCTTGACGATTTCTTCGCTAAAAACAGCGGCGGAACGTTCTTCTACTTTACCACAAAAGGAAAAAATATCCATAGTGACGCAGTTTACCCTGATAACTGCTATCTCGTTTTCGGGCGTGAGGATAAGGGACTTCGCGAAAAGCTTTTGTACGAAAATCCCGAAAGCTGTCTGCGAATACCGATGCGCCCCCGCCTGCGAAGCCTTAACCTTTCAAACTCAGTCGCAATTGCGGCTTATGAGGTACTCCGTCAATGGGATTATCCCGAGCTTTCCACCGAGGGTAAACTCACACAATATGAATGGTAAACTCAGCGGCTTTTGAATTTCAGAAGTCGCTTTTACCGTTTATATATCAAAAACGACCACCTATCGGCAAACTGTTGAAACCTTTGCCGCGCGATGATATACTGTAGTTGTAATGAAGGAGGTAAACAAATGCAAATTGAGATCAAGATCGACAGCGAATTCAAAGAACCAAAGGCGGTAATTTTCACCGATAAAGTGACCGATGAAATAACCGAGCTTGTTCGGCAGCTTTCCGATGAAAGATCAAGCATTATCACAGGCTTCAAAGACGGCATGGCTGAATTGCTGGAGCATAATGATATTTTCCGCATCTACGCTTCAAACGGCAAAGTCTATGCAGAAACGGCTAACGACACATTCACTTTGCGCCTGCGTTTATACGAAGCGGAACAGCGGCTTGACAATCAGATTTTCGTCCGCATATCCAACTCGGAGATCATAAATCTGAAAAAGGTCACGAACTTTGATCTTAGCTTTGTCGGAACGATTTGCGTTAAGCTTTCAAACGGAACAGTTACTTATGTATCTCGGCGCTATGTTGCCAAGATAAAACAGATTTTAGGAATATGAGGTGGTCAAAATGAAAAAAAAGCTTATCCTGCGCGGACTTTTAGGATTGCCCGTCGGAATTTCCATAGGTTTTATAATCACGATAATAATATCGGTATTTATCGGTAATGGTGAGTTTTATGCAGTCACGCCCGAACTGGCGGCTTCAATGGGAAATGAACTCAATGCTGTTATTCTACAGACTGTCCTTTGTGGAATAATGGGTATCGGTTTTGCAATGGCTTCTGTGATATGGGAAATTGATTCGTGGAGTCTTGCAAAGCAGAGTGCGATATATTTCGTCATTATCAGTGCTGTAATGCTCCCTATCGCTTACGCCGCAAACTGGATGGAACACTCGGCGGCAGGTGTTATCTCATACATTGGTGTTTTCGCTGCAATATTCGTTACCGTTTGGCTCACGCAATATTTTTCGTGGAAAGCCAAGATAAAGAAAATAAATGCCCGTGTTGAAAAAGACAACCTTGAATAATAAAGTAAGCCTGAGAGGTTCTGCGCTTCTCAGGCTTTGATATTATTTGTAATATTTCTTGTTCATCTTCTCAATGACCTTGCTGTCCGATTCACGGGTGAGCTTGTATTCCGTGCGTGAATAAAAATCATCGGGAGTGTCCCATATAACGGGAACGAAGCCGTATTCGCCAAGCTTGCCGAGAACGTGTTCAAGGCACTTTGAGCTGTCCTTTGTCGCAGCGTCGGCTGCAAAATTTTCACTCGGATAGAACGCTGTCGTTTCGCCGAGGAAAACGGGTATTCCCTTGTCGGTAAATGCAGCTTTCAGCTTTTCACACTGGTCAATGATGTAATCTTCCCAACTCTTTCCGCCTATGCTGTGCGACCAATAGCAGCTGTTATCGACATAGTGAACGGAAACCATAAGCCTGTCGGGAACGGTATCGGTCGGCATTACAAAGCTGTCCGCGGTTGTGAGGTCAATGTTCGTCCAGTAACCCGATGCGATAAGTACACGCTCTGCGTTGTTTCCGCCCGTTGCTCTTACTGCGTCAACGAACGCCTGATTGAGCTTGTTCGTCATTCTGTAGCCGAGGACTTTCGGAAGCTCTTTCAACTCGCCGTTTGAGTTGAACTGATTTCCGCCGAGGTACTCGTTGTAGCCCTCGAAGATCACCGTCATTGGATAGTCCTTGAAATACTCTGCTATTTGCGTCCAGAGGTGCGTAAAAATCCGCTCACAGTCCTCGACGGTGTTTCTGCGGATAATGAACTCGTCAAAATGGTGAATATTTATGACCGCATAGAGGTTTGCATTTTGGCAATAGTCAACTATTTCTTTAACGCGAGCAATATAGTCGGGGTCAATGTCCCAATTGCCGTCGTTTTTCATCATATTGCCCCAGAAAACGGGTATTCGCACCGTGTTGAAGCCCGAATTTTTGATGCCGTCGATGATCTCCTGCGTTGTTATCTCCGCGCCCCAGCACTGTTCATAGTCTGACGGAGTATTTTCGCCGACCTCGGGTATCCACTCGAATGTTATCTTCTCGCAGTCGGTCGCTTCGTATGCTTCCATTGTGTTCCCGAGGTTAAGTCCGAGGCGCATATCCTCTGCGACCTGCTGTGCTGTCGGCGGTTCGACCCACTCTTTTGCTCCCGGAGCTGCTGTACCCGAATTTGAACAGCCCGCCATTGCCAATGTCATTGCCGAGCACAGAACAGCCGTGGTGATTCTTTTAAATTTCATTTTTCGACCCGCTTTCCCAATTTCTTATGTAAACGTTATCATTATACCATACAATGCAGTATTGTTCAATTAACCTTTTCTATAAAAATGTGCAGGTTTATTTGTTTATAATGTTTAGAAAAAAACGCCCCCGATTTTCGGAAGCGTTTATACTAATAACTTGATCTTGTAAGAAAAGCGATAGGCTCGCCGCTGTCGAAGGTCATTTCAGTCGAGTAAAGTCTTATCGAGCCGTCGGGGTTATCGACGAGGACATAGTCTATGCTTCGTGCTTTTGCGAGGAATATCGTATCGGAATACCAGTCGAGCGAAACATGGTGTATTCCCGATTCGCTGTCGTACTGCTCATCGGCAAGTGCGGCATATCCCCAGCTGTACTTTGAACGCTTGCTTGAAACGGTCTTTTTTGCCTTGTTGTATGTCGGGAGCGAGGTAAAATCAAGGCTGCCTATACCGAGGAGCTTTTCTGCGCTTTCGGTAAGCTTTTCAGCAGGGTAATCAACAATGCTTGTTGAAAGTTCTTCGTCATTGGAAAAATACGAGCAGAATTTGATAAGATCACTTATGAAGCGTTCCTTTTCCACTATTTTTTCGGCACAGCTTACATCAATGATGTTTTCATCGCTGCTTATCCAGCCGAACTCGGACGTGAAAGCATAACACATTTTGACTGCACCGCTTGCATCAAGATTGGAAACATTGTCGGCAAGCACGGTTTTCTCCTCTGCGCCCTCTCGCTGGAACGAGATAAAATATTTATCCTTTTGCTCCGACATTTTAATGTTCCAAACACTTTCACCGACAGGAAAATCGTCTACAGTACTTTCGGAAATATTCAGCTTGACCTTATAGATAATGCTGTCGTCATCGTTCTGCGTATCAATAAGCTCCCAGCTTGAAAATTTTACACCTTCAAGAAAGCTGTATGCGCTGTATGACTGCGAACCGCCAAGACGGGCAACGGTTTCCGTATCGTGCGCAACGAGAGCGTCCATAAACTCGGCAACAGTCTTTCCACCCTCTGCGTTCGGGTCTGTACCACTGCCGCTGCTCTCAGCCGCAGGTTCAGCTTCGGGTTCATAATCTGTTTTATATGCTTCATAAAAACCTGAACACCCTCCGCCGATAAGCCCTATCGCGGCGAGTGTACATAATAATTTCTTTACGCTCACAACTCGATCTCCTAAAACAATCACTTCTTTTATACCAATATCTAATCGGAATGTGTACAAAAATCAAGCAAAAGCTCACAGCTGTTGTAACAGCTTGATGTTGAAAACAGGTTTATATGGGTTTTGCGCCAATTTTTTTATACTAAACACCATTTAAAATTTGGAAAAAATCAAGCCGATAATCTCGTAGCTGTTTTTTACAGGTTTATATAGGATTTCGGCGCAGATTTTTTCCTGTATTTTATTGGTGTTTA
>UQQA01000019.1 GCA_900543105.1 uncultured Ruminococcus sp.
ACCTATCATATGCCGCTCTTATCCAACTTCCCGAACAACTGCGAGATTCCAGGACCTGCGCTATTACTTTAGCATCATAGCTTTTATTGACCTTATTCAACGTTTTCTGCAAATCCTCGAAGCTATAGAAATAACAACAATAGTATTCTGACATAACTTTTCACCTCAACATTCTACAATAATCTGATTTCTTTTTATTTTTAATTTGCCTACATAATAAGTCATAAGCCAATGCTTAACTAAAGATATTGTATAATCTTCTTTTAAAAAACCATAAAAAACACGTTTGTCTTGTTTTCCCTCAACTCGTTCGTACACATCATAAGCAAGATCATCTTCGGAATTTTTTATAACATACATAACATTTTTCATAATAAATTATCTCCTTGACATTTTTTTATTTATGGTTTATAATATTTGATACCGTGAGCCGTGAGAGTAACTCACAGTATCGGGGTTTTATGTAGTCGGTGGGTTTAGCGTATCAGCCGACTACTTTTTTTATAAGCTGATTGATCTAAGCTTATCAACAAGATTAGATATTATAGCAATATCATCATCATCACAATCAGAAACAACATTTTTAAAGTCGTTAAGATACTCGATAATTGTTATTATATCATCAACTGTAAGATTGATTTTCATATCTTCCATTTTCCTCACTTCCTTTCTTAAGGGTTCTTCCCCTCTCTCACTATATATATTATAGCATAGTGGCGCCACTATTGCAAGTGGCAAATTGTACAAATTTGACACCACTATGTTAGCTATATTGTATATTGACACCATTAGAAACGTGCGATATAATTTATAAAAAGGAGTTGAAACAATGGGAGCATATTATTCAGAAGCACAGAATAAAGCAACGCAAAGATACCAACAAAAAGCCTATGACCGTTTAGCAATAAGAGTGTACAAAGGGCAAGCCGACCAAATCAAAGCCTACGCAGAGAGCCACGGCGAGAGTCTTAACGGCTATATCAATAGGCTTATTGCGCAGGATATGGGCGAAGCACTCAAAAAGCCGACCAAGCAGGAGCAGGACAATTAACGTCCTGCTTTTTTTTATAAAAAAATCCATAGGAGCAGTAAGGTAAGTTTACCGTATAAGTAAACTCAACTATCTTTTTTCTTAAAATCAATACACTGCCCCAATGACAAACAAACAACGATTTTATTTTTGCCTAAAGGCTCGACAGCAGATACATCATAATAACCATCAAACCGACTGGACGCATAAATTTTTATATTTGTATATCCGCAAGTTTTTAATCGCTTGCGGAAAGCTAATATAGCTTTTGGTTGCAAAATAATCACCTCAAAAAACAAAAATGTTTACTGGAGCAGTAAACCGCCGTTACTGCTCAGTAGCAGGACAATTAACGTCCTGCTTTTTCTTTTTTTAACTCTTTTTTAAGCCGTTCAGCGGCTTGCTTATATGCAGAGAAGTCAATATTAACAATGCTCGCACGGTAGTCTGTCGGGACATTAAGCTTAAATATGGCTAAAGCGTGATCGCTGTAGTCAATAAATGCGCTAAGACGTTCCATAGCCAAAGCCAATTCAAGGCAATCAACAGCATCAATATTCTTTTTCATTCGCTGATTTTGACGAAGCTGTACAACCTCATATTCCAGGCGCTCACGCTCATTCAAAAGATATTGATAAAAAATTTCTTTCTGCGTTACCATTTAAATTGCGCCCCTCTCTTGAAGAAAATTAATAATTCCGTCCGAACTGCTTTCATTCTGCGCTCTTATACGCTCGTATTTGGGGTTTAACGGCTTTTCTTTCTGCGCTCGGTTTATGTTCTGCATAAACTGCGTTACGCCCAGGACATCAATGTATGTCGCTATAGCACCGCTTAACTGATTGTTCACATAGCCAAAGAGATTTGAAAAGTTATAGTTTACTCCTGGTTTGTCAAAAATAGAAACGGTTTCCCAGGATTCTATAAACTTTAACCACTGCGGAGCTGTCGGAACAAGACATTTATTTGTTGTGTTGTCCGAGGGGACAATATACCGCAGATAATTGTTCAGAACATCAAAATAATTCTTGCGAATATCGTTAGGAAGCTTTATAAACCCCCGTGCGCTATCGTCCTTTAATTTCATTTCACATCGTACCCAGTGATTAAGATCGTCACGCCCACGTTCCATTTTTTTATCATATATGCGAATGTACACAGACGATTGAAGCCGCGAACCGTGACAAACCGAACAACCTTTATTACTATAAATAACTTCGATGTCCTTACAGCGTGAAACGTACTCCCCTTTTTGTGCAGCAAACATCAAATAATCAAGGTCAAGAAAACCGAAAAAATCATCATAAGCAACATCAAGACGGGTTATGTTCATATCCCTTTTTTCGGGGTTCTCGTTCCAGTTCCGAATAATCAAGTCAAAAATGCCTTTATAATCTCCGTTACCGTAGGTTTCAAAATCTCGGCAACCTTGACCCGAGAGTTCAACGCAAATTCCCATTTCTTCGCGCCCGTTATACATTATATTGATACCGTCATAGTTCAAGCGGTCTTGATAGCAATACCGCCCCTTCATCTGTTGGAAGCTGACTTTCTGCAAACCGAGTAAATCTATTACATCGGGCAGACTATGTATTTTTGTTGTAAAGGTAAGCCAGTCATACAAAACACGGTTTTCATTCTGTTCCATTCAAATATCCCCCTATTACTGCGCCGTTTTCGCCTATCTGACAATTATCAGTTGTTTCATCGTTATTCTTGCGCAGTCTTGGGATAATGCACTTGTCAAGATACTTAGAAAGACAGTACACGCACATTGTGGACTGTATAACGCCGAATTTTATAAAAGCAAGTTCCCTTTCCTTACCACAAGTCGGACAAACGCCAGTTTTTATATTAGCCACTTTTACCACCTCGTATTTTATTGTATTTAGTTTGTACCCCCCTAATTAGCCAGGGGGGGTAAGGCGGTTTTACTCCGCCTTTTTAAATTCTGCCGCCCTGGAACAAGTAAGACAATATGCAGGGTCTTTGTTATGCTCGCAGGTCTGACACCGACCATAATATTTACAATGAGTTGCACAAGCTGTATAGCATAAGCCGCAGAAGCTAAAGCTTATAGTTTCACTGTCAAAGATATCAATATGTTTACACTTAAAATTGTTTTCCATAATTAATCACCTTTCGGCTAAAGCTTGAATAATTTTTGAGCCTCTCCTCCGCTCCGCTACGGTTTCTCAAAAATTATTCTATGGCTTTAGCCCACCTTAAAATTACTTGTATGAGATAATAAGAGAGGATAGCAACAAGCCAAACCTCTAAAATCGGTATCATCTGATAAATAGGTATAAACCAATTGACCCAAGCTAAATATTGTTTGATTTGTGCATTAGCTTCAAGCCATACAATGGGACTACCGGGAAGAGCATCAACAATTGTTTGCCCAAGATCGGCAAACTGTTCGCCGATAAAATTGAAAAAATCCATATAATTAAGCCCCCTTTACTATTTTAAAAGTTATGAAGCAAAGACCAAACATAAAAAGAGAAAAGAAAATCCAACGAACAACGGCAAAAGCAGAAGAATACTTAGAAAAATCTACAACAATCATCTTTTTAAATCCCGGGAAACTTTTATACTGCGGAATTTCAAATGGAACTTCAAAACGCGGTGCTTCGGGTTCAGCTGAAAGAAGCTTTATCCCGTGATAGAAATCCCACGGAATACAAAAAGGAAAAACAGTTGCAATTGATTTCGGCATCGTCAAAGAAGATAATTTAGAATCTGCAATTTCCTGCGGAACATCAACTTCTGCATCTTCGATTAAATCGTCTGTATCAGTTTTAGTATCGTCGATAACATCAATGTTATTGATTATGGTTGTAATCAAATCACCAATTGATGTACCAGGGTAAGGGCTAATATCATAATCGGGATAGTATGGCTTGTCATCCACGGTGACAGAGCCGTCATCATTAATCGGGATAGTTTCGTCACCGATCGTAACAGTTCCGTCACCGTTTACATCATAAGTTGTACCATCGATATCAACTGTACCGATTGATTCGGGGACTTCGTCGACAAAGGTCAACATATCGGTTGCAGGTGTGCCATCAGGATATCGCCAGTCACCTACAAATTTTACTTTTGGCAAAATGTAATTATCTTCACCAAAAGCGCCGCCAAGTGTGATAGAGCCTGAATACTCTTTTTCCGTTTGATTAGGTCCGACAATATATTGACGTATGATTTTATCTCCGTATATATTAGCGAAAGCCTCTTTCTCAATAATGCCATAATCACCGAAATATACAGCAGTATTATCTAAAGTATTATCAGATTTACGATAAATCTTTACAACACCCATTGCGCCATAACCTTTTAGCTCGGGGTTGACAGTTGGCAAGTCGGCAACGTGTCCGTTTATAAAATCAACTAAAACTTTTGTAGTAGCTTGTGAAAGCAAATCAGCCGAGGGAATAGAGGGTGAAGCATTGATCTTATTATGATTTTTTACAGCATCACTTAAGAATTTATTTATATTGTTAATTGTATTAACTTTCATTTGTGCGTTTTTTTCCCAATCTATAGACGGCAAAACACTTTTTGTATTACTAAAAATATCTGATGTACTCATATCGTTAACTTGTGATTGAGTATATACACCAGAGCCTACAAGCATTTCAGTACAAGCTTGTATAAGATAAGTAAGTAAACTAACGGGAGCGGCAATAGCATTAGCCTTAAAGCTATTCGCAATTACTGTTGTACTCACCATTAAAGCCAGTAGAAACGCCATTATTTTTTTCATCTTTTAAACTCACTATCCTTTCAGTAAGAGCATTTACAAATTGCTGTAAAAGCTTTTTCTTTTCTTGTTCTTTGTATGGATTTAAAGTGTCATAAAACATACTGTAGCTGTTATACATTAAACCATATAACGGCTTGTATGTGTAAAATCCTTGTTCAAATGGTTTTTCACCAGTTCCGCGCCAACATCTCGACCAAGAAAAAAGCGAACCGCCGCAGAAAAGGGAAAAAATCCAACCTATAAAGCCTTGGTTCTTACGGTTATAGTGCTTCACCTCAAACTCGCAATACTCTATAACTTTTCTTGCTATAAGCTTCTTACTTTGCGGTATTAGGACAACTTCAAAGCCTATATGACGGTGTTTTCTGAAAAAAGTGTCCCACTCGTTCCACCTATTCAATCCGCCTTTTTGAGCGGCTAAGACCGTGGGCGAGAATATAGCTACACATTCATCGAGAAAAACGACCGTTTGGCGCTCTTTACCGAAACTGTGATTCTTTGCGGCAAACTCATATAACCATTCAGGGGTTATATCTTCTATAGGGATATAATAGAAATTATCGGCTCGCTTGTCCCGTTTAATCTTTTTAGGCTTTTTATTAAAGTGGTTTACATACCACTTTTGAAAAGGGTTAAGGAAAACAAGATCGGTATCAATCATGCAAGTACTAATTACATTTTTTCCCGCCCTCAACCAATCCGCCATTTCATGGGCGGCATGTAAGCTTTTTCCGCTTCCTGGCGTGCCGGAATACAATTCAATCATTTTACCACCACCAATATTATTTATAAAAAAAGTGCAGGCATATATAAAATACACCTGCACAAGCGTTACAGTCCAAAAAACGCTGTAACGGTGTTAGAGTTATCAGGTAAGCTTTTTGAAAAAGCTCTTAAGAACACCAACAAGCCACTTAACGCCGAAGATAACAAGACCAACGCTGACAACACCAGCGATAGCAACACCAGCCTTAGAAACAAGGCTTGTAAGCTCTGTGGTCATTGAATTGGTTACTGTATCATAGACACCCGATGCAGAAGCACCCGACTCAGCGAAAGCCGACATTGCGAGCATTGAAACAGCCATGCAAGCACCCATTACAGAAGCAACGATCTTTTTTGCGCGGCTGGATACAGAATTCTTAAACTTGGTAATCATGTTCATTGTTTTTTTCCTCCATTAATCAGTAATTTTTTTAAATATATCAAGGATCCCCAGCGCTAAAAGGACCATGACACCATATACAACGCCGATAGCAAAGCCAACGGCGAGAAGCTCGAAAGCGCAGTCAATATAATTTTCCATGCGCTCACCTCTTCTTTACAAGTTTAACAAATCCCTGAGCAATAACAATTCCGAGCAATGCAACGAAGAGCAAGCAGACAACCGATATATTGGTTAATATGCTGTTTGTTTCCGCTTGCAGTTCTTTGACCTCTTCCAAGGCTTGGGCAACTTCGGAAGTATCTCCGCCTTGAATAGTGCCGTTAATGTAATAGCCGTCAAAAGTCAATGAAACATTGTTTTCGGAACTACTTAACGGCACTTCGGGAGATGCGGCGGAAGTGGTGGTTGTTGCTTCGGGATTTTCGATATTATCAAGCATTTTTAACAGCCTTTGCAGGAACACGCTCAACGAAATCAATAAACTTATCCGCAAAATCAAAGCTAACAAGTTTCTTGACCTGCTTAGTTCCATAAGTTTCAACGTCCCATTCAACGTTTACTTCCCTGCCCTCAAGTTCGCCCAAATCAGCGAAAACTGCGGCGTTTTTGAGATAAAGCGGCGAATCCTGCGAGATAAAGCAGTCCTTAGGGACTTTGCCGAATACATCGGCGTTATCTGCAAGCATATACAACTGCATACCCTTGACCTGCTTGCCGTTCTTGTTTGTGTAATCCTGGGGTTTGATTCCTACAATAATACATTTCATTTAAAAACACTCTCCTTTAAAATAGATAACACAACACATTAAAACCACAAATTTGTGGTACTATAGAAAGCATACCACAAAAACGTGGTTTTGTCAACACATTTTTGTGGTTTATTATAAAATATTTTTAGGTGATTACAATGGATAGCACAATAAATAGATTAAAAGATTTAAGAGAAGATCGTGATCTTACTCAAAAAGAACTTGCAAAAAAATTAGGATATCATACAACCACATATCAAAGATGGGAAGAAAATTTACACAATATAAAATTACAAGATGCTTTAAATATAGCTGATTTTTATAATGTTAGTTTGGATTATATTGCAGGAAGAACGAATTGTAAAAATATAAATAAATGTAAATAAAGAGGTAAAATATGATTTGGATATTATGTATATTAGTAGTAATTGCGATTTTAGTTTTCATAATTGATATAAAAACAAAGCAAAAAAATAATGAAGAAACAGAAGAAAAAGAAGCAGATACAAGTGCAGAAACAACAAAAGAATGCCCTTACTATAAAGCGATGTTATTAACAAAAAACGAATGGTATTTCTATATTAATACATTAAAACCATTAGAAGAAAAATACAACATCAAGGTTTTACCGAAAGTAAGAATGGAAGATGTAGTAGGTGTAAAGAAAACGATTGATAAAAAGGAAAAAGCTTCCGCAAGAGGAAAAGTTAAATCAAGGCATTTTGACTTTGTTATAACAAATCCGAACTTGAAAATTTTACTGATTATAGAACTTGATGATAGATCACACGAAACAGAAAAAGCTATAAAAAATGATGAATTTAAAAATAGTGTTCTTAATCAAGTAGGTATTCCTTACATAAGAATAACAAAAAGCGATAGCGAAAAATTTGAAGATATGCTTTGTGATACGTTGAAAATAAATAAAAAAACGTCCTAATATCACAGAAAGGAATGCTAATGAAAGTTTTAAAAAAATTTTTTGGTTATATTCTTATAGCAATTTGTTTATTAATATTGATAATAATTATAGGAAGCGTAGCAAACAATTATTTGATTAATGATTCTAAATTTATTGCAATGGCATCAGCCATATTTTTTATTGATGGCTTTTTAAATTTAAAAGACAAATTTTTCCCATCGGAAAATGAAGAACTACAAGAATTAAAGGAAATAAGAAAAGAATTACAAGAAATAAAAAGAAAAATGAGATAACTTCTTGAAACTTCCTTAAAGCACCCCTTGATTTTCAAGGGGTTTTTCACTATCCGAACAATGGAACGGGGGCAAGCCCCCCAAAGTAGATACAGCATAGCTATAATTTGTCGCTGCCCCCTTTGCTGGTGAAAGGGGTGTGATCAGTAACCTTTAAATACAGCGGGGGCAAGCCCCCCAATATAGATACAGTATCGCTATAATATGCATCTTGCCCCCGGCTGGTAAGCCTCTGGCGCCGGCTGGGCGCGGTTTTTATGCTCCGTTAGTTTGTGCGCAAAAGCGTAAAAAAGAGCACCCCACACAAACGGCGTGACCGTTCGGGGGATGCTCTTTTACAAAAGCTACCAAACTTTTATTTAGCGAAATTACTCACGGACAATTGGGTATGTGTTTTTTATATCTCTCCTCCAGACATTAGATTTGTTTGCTATGGTGTAATGTCTTACGGAGAGATATAAAAAACACGGAAATCCTTCGGGCGGCTAATTCGTTAGTAACAGATGTCATTCTACGATGTCAGTTATTTTTTTGTAGGTTTTTCAGAAAAAATAATTCTTTATTAAATATTTAACTTCTTTAACGGAAATGAACAAAAATGCAGTCCTCAAAAACATTCGAGGACTGCAAAGAAATATACGAAGTGTACAAGAGTATTATCGATACTTAATTATTGCAATGACATTTCAAAATATAATCAAAACTTTGCAACTAAAATACATAAAAATGTTTGTTTTTAACAACATAGCAACATCAAGAATAAGCCATATTATTAAAGCAATAATTCCTATAACACACCTTATTTTACTCATTTAACTCTCAACCACACCGATCAATTATTTGTTGAACAGTAGCGACGATTGTTATATATTTTTTACTTATTGTAAATATTCAGCTTAATCAGCAAAAGTAAACAAGCTCCTTGCTTACAGCGGAGAGCATTTCTTTGTAGAGCTCACCTGCACTGTCAAGATCAATGCATACAAGCGGATCATTTAGAAATGCGTTGAATGCTACATCAAGATCTTTTTCAAGAACTGACTTTACAATTGTGTTCTGATTTGAAATATGTCTTATTGCAATGGCTGCGATCTCTTCGGGAAGTTCTCCTGAAGTAACTGTTTGAACATTATTTTTGCTTATAAGTGCATTTGATGCAACAACAGAATTCTCGGGAAGATTGGATATCTGTCCTTTGTTGATCCTGCAGGCGTTTGTTATAAGATTTCCGTTACCTATAAGTGCGCGTATTTGAAGTACAACATCACTGGTATAACCTCCGATGGCAAGATATTCATTTCCGCTCATAAGAGGCTTAACTCTTCCCTGTCGGTCTATCGAGAGCTTTTTATTGTAGTTTACTACTGAACCACTGAATTTCCAGTTTTCAATAGTTTTTTTGCTTCTTAAATACCAAGGTGGACAAAATTCTGCAATCGTTCTGTCGCTTACGGCAGGGATAAGACCATATCTCAGAAACAGGTCAAATTTGACTTTATTTGCTGATAAAAATGGATTAGTTTTATATTCTCCGGGGTGAAGCTCATAGCCGGTTTTATAGAATTTCTCGGCATATTTGCGGAATATAGGCATTATATCTTCCCCGTCGTAGCTTATTTTATCGAACCATGAAAAACCGCTTATGCCCATAAGATTGTATTTTATATCACGTCTGCGAACATTTGATACCCCGTTTTCCGTTTCGACAAGTCCGCCGAAAAATTCGAGCGTTTGAAAAAGCTCATTTGTCGATCCGAATATTTTTATTTCGGGGAAAACTTTTATCATTATATCAATACATTCCGACATTGGATTGCTCAGATTCACAACCCATGCATTCGGACAAAGCTTTTTTATAAGCTCGGCATATTTGATATAATCAGGGAGGATTCGCAGTGCATTTATTACACCGATAGGTCCTGCTTGTTCACCCGAGGTTTGGATAATGCCGTATTTTTCGATAATATTGTGTAGTGAAGCTTCATCGTCGGTATTTCCGCAGCTTATAGACATCAGAACGATATCTGCTCCCTTTAAAGCTTCCTCAGGAGTGTCGCAGGCAAGAAATACTATATCACTTTTGCATCGTGGGTTATCCCTCAAATTATTTCCTATAACTTCGTTAGTCAGCGAAAGCTGCTTATCCTTGTCATAAAGGTTGATAGTCGCACAAATTTCTTCGGCCGCCAATTCAGAAAAAAGCTTCCAGCCAAAATTGTATGAACCGCCGCCTATGTAGGCGATGTTGATTCTTTTATCGTTATTCATATCAGGAATTTCCTTCCCCTATTAATATATACATATATTATGTAACAAAATTAAGTTTTTGTCAATGGGATTGGCACTATTTTGAAATGATTTTTTTAATTTGACAAAAGAATCCTTTTTATTTATCTTTTTTTCAATGCAGACTGTTAAACTGATGAAATTAATAAAATAAATTGCCTAAAAAAAGAATTATTGTTAAAATTGCAATAAGTTATTGACTTTTAAAGGCAATTTTGGTATGATATAAATATATAATTTTGAAATTTGGGGGCAAAAATATGGACGTATTTAATCAGTATGACGTATTTAAGGAAAAATGCTTTGCTTTTGCCGATGAACTCGAAAACAAGTGCTTTTCCGAAGCTAAATTTATATGTCATCCTACCCAGAAAAATGAATTGATATGCAGATGTTCTGACGAGGAAGCTAAGAGCAACGGACTTAATATCTGCCGTTATTCTGATATGCTTTTAATGTCTGCCGATAACGAAGAGTGGCAGTCTTTCAATATCACAAGAGCGAGAGAGATAGCTGCCGAGAACGGTTATGTTTATCTTACCGATATTATGGCTGAAAACGCTTTTTATGCCGAGGATTGGATGATAAACGGAAAGAATGATACTATTGTTGTAAGCGAAGCATATATGCGTGAAAAGGGCAAACGATACGCTCCTGTCACTCCCCTTACCAACAGAGTTCTTCATTTCAAAAAGATCAATAACACATTCTTTTGGAACAAATCGGAGATCGGCGAGATAATCACGCTTGATTCCGAATACATTCAGAAATGTATTGACAAATATCTTGCTAAGTGCGTTGGCGAAGCACCTGATTTCGCAGATACGAATGACCTTACATTTGATCTTTTTGATAAAAAGGTCATCATTGACGGCAAAACCACAAGAATACTGAAAACCGATGTTCTTTTTGAACAGTTTGATGCTATTGCGGGAGAGCTTTCCGAAGCTGACGAAATTTTCAAGGCTTCCGAATTTGATTTTTCTGCTGAGGAGTTCATCAGAAAGCTTGCTGTTGAAGTGCTTTCAAACAACGGCGTTACAATTACTCTTGACAAGTTTGTTTCCGAGTATGTAAATAAGTACATAAACCTTTCTGAAGAAGAGCTTTCTGAAAAATCACACGGTATCAATATTGACGGAAACAGTGCTGCTATGGCTGCGGTAAAGATAGCATTTACCGATGCACTTGCAAAGTCTGATCTCTTTGAGTACAGCTATTCCGTTAATTCTGACAGTGACTATGTATCACTTATGAAAGACCTTGAACAGAAGGATTTTTCAGGCTCTCAGGGAGCTGCTGAGGAGAAGTTCCTTATTTCCCGGATACTTTCATTCAGACCTGAAAGCTATGGCATTTTTGCATATACGCTTTACAGATATCCCGAGGAAGAAGCTAACCTTGAAAAGCTTGCAAATTTCTGGAATGTTGCGCCTGTGGATAAGGCTTCCCTCCAGCGTGTTATTTTCGATTCTTATTTAAATGCGGAACTGTTTGATGAAAACGGCAATTTTGTATCGGGGATCAAGCAGGCTGAGATCATAAAGGACGAACTTGAAAAGGTCAATGTCAAGTATGGCTTTGAGGACAGAAGCTATATTGATGAACTTGCTGAATATATCAAAGATGCTGATATTCGCAGCAGAAGCTTTAACGGAACTGTTTTTGACACTCCCGAGGCTATGAAGCGCGCAGTTGCCAACGAGCTTGAACTCCAGACACTTTGCATCAACCTTTCGGCTCTTAACAAAGATGAGCTTGATCAGCTCAAAAAGCATATTGAAGGCATTACTATTGACGATGTTACAAAGTCGAAGTATCTTCTCAAAGTTAAGATGGCAATGAACTGCGTTGAGGAAAGTATGCTCGATCAGCTTTGTCTTGGTCTGCCAACGCTTGACGCTGATGAAACTATCAAGCTTCGTGACGATGTTCTTAAATCCGGCTATGCTGAATCTGTTATAAATGCAAAGCTTCCCGATATCAACAATCACCTTGATATCGCATTTACAGAGGAGCTTGACAGAAGAATCGCCAAGCTTGACGATATGGATACTGCCGAGATATCTACCCTGCTCCAGAGTGTAAATTCCGGCAGATATCCTGCTGTAATGGCTGAAAGCTATACACGTAAGATCGAACAGTTTGCAGATGATAAGATCAAGGCTGAGATCGATCTTATTTGCAGCGGCATGGACGAATTTTCACTTGATATGCTCACAGATGCAAAGCTCAAGCTTTCGAGTGACAAGTTCCCCGAAAAGTACACAAGCGCATATATTGAAGAAATTGACAGACTTATCGTTGATTATGAGCATCACGAGGTTGAAAAGCTTTTTGAAAATGTTGATTTTGCAACAGAAGAAGAGCTTGAAAGCATCAAGTCGGTTCTCAGCGAAAAGAGTTACAGCGATGAACTTATTGCTCCTTATATGGTAAAGGTAGCACAGCGTGAGCAAACTCTTGTTGATGAAGAACTTGCCTCAATGTGTGAAAACATTGAAAATATGGAACAGGATCAGCTTGATGAACTTCGTTCCAAGATCAATTCTTCCGATAAGACTTACAACAGCGAACTCAAGGATAAATGCTTTGACAGAATTGATCGCCGTGAAGCTGAACTCAAGAACTCTGAGCTTGCTGAACGCTGCAAGTACATTTTCTCTATGAATCAGGATGCTTTGAATGAACTCAAAGATGTTCTTCTCGGCGGTACTTATGACGAGTCTATTACAACGGTTTATCTCAAAAAGGTTACCGAGCGTGAAGATGAACTTCGCCGTGAAGAGCTTGATGAACTTTGCTCAGGCATTTCCGAAATGGACATCGAACAGCTTGAGAAGCTTAGAGCTGAAATTTCAGAAAACGAAGAATATGTTGCTATCAGTGATGAGTACTATACTAAGATTGATGAATGTATCGACAATATCAAAAACGCTGAATATAACAAGCTTCTTGATACAGTTCAGAATATGTCTGAAAGCGAACTTGAACAGTTCAAGTCCGATCTTTCCGATAAGCTTGCCGATAACGAAGTCACACTCGAAAACTTTGAGCGCGGCGTAAATAAGATAGCTGAAAGAGCTTCTGTTCTTGAAACAGAAAAGCTTGATGCTATCATCGGTGACATAAATACAATTGATGTTGACAAGGCTATTTATGCTCTCGATACTATCAAAAATGGTGATTTCCACGAAGATAAGAAGACAGAACGCATTGAACAGCTTGAAAACAGAATAAAAGAACTTCACATTGAAAACATTGAGAAGCTTATGGACGGTGTTGAAAATATGTCTAAGGAAGAGCTTCTCGCTGTCAAAACAAGGATCGAAGAATACAGATGTCCGCTTGAACTCAAAACGAAGTACATTGTTAAAGTTGATGAATGTCTTTCTTCCCTTGCTGAAAAGGAAGTTACCGATATTATCGGAAATATCAACAATCTCAGTGCAAAGAAGTCGCTTGATGTTATCGTTCGTCTCAGAACAATGGCTCTCGATGATACAGTCAAGAACAAGTACCTTGATATGATCGAATCACATATAATGGAACTCAAAAATAACGAGCAGAGAACATATATCACGTTCCTTAAGCAGAAGATCGATGAGTTCAATGTTTCAACGGCAAACTTCCTTGTTCCTACCCTTTCAAACCTCTTCTATCCTAAGTATGATGAAGCTTGCAAGACTTATATCTCTGTCGGAAGATACGAGCTTCCTATCTTCCTCCATGACAATTCGGGAGATAATGGTTTTGCTCTTACAACAGAGTATTTCTACTTCATCAACAAAGGCGTGTTCAATCGTATAAAGATCGATGATATTGTTTCGTTCCAGGCTAAAAAGTCGTTTGTAAGCACATCTATCGTTGTTACCGAGAGAAACGGCAACACAAACGAGATCAACTGTGCAATAAACAAGAATACGATCGACGGTACTGCAAAGGCTATGACCGCTCTTGTAAACTACATAAGAGATCAGCGTTCTGCCGAAAAGATGAAGGAACTCCTTGAAAATGCCGTTAAGGAAAGAACGCAGGAGATACCTGTTGCTGCTATAAACGAAGCTGCAAATGAAGCTTCGGCACCCAAGACTGAAACCGCTGAACCGACAGCAGAGGCAGTTGAAGAAAAGACCGAATCTGCTGAAAAAACGGAAGAAACACCTGTCGTTGAAGAAGCAGAGGAAAAAGCAGATGAACAACCTGCTTCCGAAGAACCTAAGCCTCGTTTCTGTGACCAGTGCGGCGCAAGAATAACAAGTCCAAACGCTAAATTCTGCGCAGAATGCGGCAATAAGTTATCATAATCCAATAAAAGCACATCACCCTTGCATTAAACCTGCAAGGGTGATGTTTTTTTATGACAAAAATATAAGGAAGAAATCAAAGAATAAAGCAGATTAGTCCGCCGCAGCCCTCATTGATGATACGTTCAAGTGTTTCCTGAAGTTTGAGACGAGCATCAACGGGCATTTTGTAAAGCTTGTTGTGCAGACCCTCATTAACAAGTTCGTGCAGGGATTTGCCGAAGATATTTGAATTCCAAATTTTTGTTGGGTCATCATTGAATTCATTCATAAGATACATAACCAACTCTTCCGATTGCTTTTCCGAACCGACTATCGGGTTGACTTCGGTGACGATATCAGCTTTCATCATGTGAATTGACGGCGCGGAAGCTTTCAGACGAACGCCGTATTTTCCACCCTGCTTAACGATCTCGGGTTCTTCGAGTGATAGATCATCGATATCTGGCATAACGATACCATATCCCGTTGCTTCAACTTCGTTTAAGGCATTTTCAACCTTTTCATATTTCTTTTTGATAGCGATAAGATCTTTCAGAAGCGGCATAAGGTCATTGTCGTTTTTGATCTCAATACCTGTTTTTTCGCCGAGGATTTTGTAGAAAAGTTCGCTGTCAAAGTCCAGTTTGATGCCTGCACTTCCCTTTCCAAGATCGATTTCCGATATTTGCGAACCCGATATATATTCACTGTCAGAAAGCCGTTCGGTGAGCTTAGTCATATCACGAATATGTTTGATATTCTCTGCTGCCGCTCTTATAGCGGAAATAACACTGCTTTTGAGCCAGTGATTTTTTTCGAGTGCAGTTATCCATTTCGGCATGGTGATATTGACTTCCTTAACGGGAAATGCGTAAAGCACCTGTCTTAAAATATCACTTATCCCCTGCTCGTCAAGTTCAAGACAGTTTACGGGGATAACCGGGGTTGAATATTTATCTTCAAGCTCCGATGCAAGCTGCTGCGCGCTGCTGCTTTTCGGGTCAAGACAGTTCAGAATGATTACGAACGGTTTGTTGATCTCGCTAAGCTCATTTATTACACGTTCCTCAGCATCACAATAGTCATCACGGGGAATGTCGGTGATACTGCCGTCTGTTGTAACAACAAGACCAATCGTTGAGTGTTCCTTGATGACCTTCTGCGTCCCAATCTCGGCTGCCATTGCAAAAGGTATCTCTTCCTCAAACCATGGTGTCATAACCATTCTCGGAGCTTCGTTCTCAATGTAACCGATCGCGGCAGGAACGATATAGCCTACGCAGTCTATCATTCGGACGTTGAAAACAGCATTATCCGAAAGTTTTATCTCGACCGCTTCTTCGGGAATGAATTTTGGTTCGGTAGTCATTATGGTCTTGCCTGCGGCTGATTGAGGAAGTTCGTCAATGGCACGTTCTTTGCGGAACTCGCTTGTGATATTTGGAATAACGAGCGATTCCATAAATTTTTTTATAAAAGTTGATTTGCCTGTTCTGACCGGTCCGACAACACCGATGTAAATGTCACCGTCAGTTCTTTTGGCAATGCTGCTGTAAATATCATTATTGACCATTCCGGAACACCCCTTTTACATTATTGGAATTATCAGCATCATATCATTGCCGATTATGTCATCTTCTATGTCATTTTCGTCCATTATAAGTTTTGCGGAAGAGTGGAAACGCTTGGCGATATCCCAAAGACTTTCACCACTTTCGCAGAAATAAAGCTTCAATGCACAGTTCACGTCCTTTTGTATAGGAGTATCTTCGTCTGCATAAATATCGGTGATACATTCTGCTGTCTTGGTGCAGCAAACGCTTCCGCAAAGTTTAAGTTCTGCCTTTGCATCTACAGTCCCCTCGGATAAAATATTGTATGAGCAGGAGAAAGGTATCACGCTGATATTGATACACGCTTCATCGGAGATGTTTTCAAGGGGAATACTGTATGTAAAGTTTTCTTCCTTGTCAGCAAAAATGCTTTTGCCGTCCTCCGAGCATGCAATAAGCGTACAGCATATCGTTCCGTCTGCGGTAAGTTCGCTTCTCTCGCTGTTTGCTGCAAAGCGACAGCCCTTTACATTTGCTGTAACGCCGTAAACGCGTTCGACTTTGTTTTCACCGGTATCAAATGAGCAGTCTGCGGAAAATGTAGTGTTTATCCATTTCGGTATAGTATCGTAATGGATAGTTTCTCTCTGGTCGGAAGTTCCGAAAGAGGTCGAATATTCGTCAAAGACGAGTTCAAGTGTTCCCATTCTGTATGCATTGCATTTTATCATTATCGAAATCGAGCAGTCAACGACCTTGGTGTTTCCGTCACCGTCCGAACGGGGCATTATCTCGCAGTTCATTATCTCTGCTTCGATATTACAGTCAAATCTGTCATCGATGCCCTCGATATCGATTATCTGCGAGAATGGAAGTGTAAACGTGAGCGTTTCGATTTTGTCTTCATCGCAGGTGTAGAACATATTTATGCAGATTTCACCTTTTGCGACCATTTTATTTGCGATTATCTTTTTATCAGTTGAAGAAACACACATGTCATAGTAAAGTATGTCGTTTATGGCAGGTTTTGATATCCCAAGCTCAAAATCGTCGGTTATTGTAATCTGTTTTTCGGCATAAAGCTTGTTCACGGGGTATGTAATCGGCTTTTTGCAAAGTTCGATGTCCATTCCGTAAGCATCACAGACAACTTCCTGTCTACTGCTGTCGGTGACGCATATATCGATCGAAACAGCCTGATGTCAAGTCTGCGTGAATTTACCGCGCGGCAGTTGATATAGTCAACACTTGGCTTGATACAAACTTTAGGTTCATTGCAAGATCTTCCGAGTTCAACTGACTTCGTAAACATAATTTTCTGGTCTACAACGTGAACAGTGCAGCTGTTTTCGTCATTATACGCTATCTTTATGTTTACGCAAAGCTCGTATGTGAGTTTGCTGCCCGAAACGTTGTATGAAGATATTTTCGGCGAAGTGAAGCATTTCAGTATTTTGAAAATCTCGGGGTAATAATCGGGAAGAACATAGTCGAGTTCGATCGACTGTTCCTGCTTGGTTTTCAGGATCAATTCGGACGAACATAATTCTTCCCTGTTGATTTTAAGTTCCATAGGTTTTCCTCCTTGTTTTGTCATGGTAAAACAATTTTAATGATAAAAATTTCTCGGTGAGAGCATTTTTGTATCATCATCTGCTTTGTTCAATAATATTCAAAGTTAAGGGCTTGTATGCCTTACATCAAAGAAAAAGATATGAACAAAAAATAAAATTTTGAAAACCTCTTGCATTTTTTATGTGTATGTTGTACAATGTAATCAATTACATAAGAGGAGGATTTTGTCATGAAATTTGCAGACGGCTTTTGGCTTAATCAGAAAGGCTATGATGTAAACTATGCATCACAGGCCTATGAGATCAAGACAGGCAAAAACTTTATAAATGTCCTTGCGACAACAAACTATATCCAGAACAGAGGTATGACACTCGGCGGACCTGTTCTCGATATCACCTATTCCTGCACACAGAAAGATGTTATCAAGGTTTCCATAAACCACTATATGGGTACACTTGACAATGCACCTAAGTTTGAACTTTATGAAGATCAGGGATTTACTCCTGAGATCATTGACGGCGATGATTATGTTGAGCTCGTTGCAGGCGATACAAAGGTGCATATTTCAAAGTTCAGCTGGAATGTTCAGTTCTACTACAAAGACAAGAAGCTCACCGGCGGCGCTTGGAGAGCTACAACTGTTGTAAATGAAAGCCAGTTCAAGGTTTCCAGCAGACTTGAAGCAACACAGGACGATACATTCTGGTCTTATCCCCGCGATAAGCGCAATTCTTATCTCCGTGAACAGCTTACACTTTCTGTTGGTGAATGTATCTACGGCTTCGGCGAAAAGTTCACAACATTCGTTAAGAACGGTCAGAATGTTGAAACATGGAACTCTGACGGCGGTACTTGCAGTGACCAGTCTTATAAGTCCATTCCGTTCTATATCTCTTCAAGAGGATATGGTATCTTTGTAAATTCTTCTGATAAGGTTTCTTATGAAGTCGCTTCCGATACAGTTTCAAAGGTTTCCTTTACTGTTCCCGGAGAAAAACTTGAATATTTCGTTATCGGCGGCGAAAACCTCGAAGAAGTTATCTCAAATTACACAACGCTCACAGGTAAGCCCTCACTTCCTCCTGCTTATACATTCGGACTTTGGCTCACAACCTCGTTCACAACAAAGTACGATGAAGAAACAGTTACTTCCTTTATCGACGGTATGGCTGAAAGAGATATCCCTCTTCAGGTATTCCATTTTGACTGCTTCTGGATGAAGGAATTTGAATGGTGTAACTTTGAATGGGACAAGCGCCAGTTCCCCGACCCTGCTGCAATGCTCAAGCGTCTTAAAGCAAAGGGACTTGAGATCTGCGTTTGGATCAATCCTTATATTGCACAGCGTTCTGCTCTTTTTGCAGAGGGCAGGGAAAATGGTTACTTCATTAAGAACCTCGATGGCAGCGTATTCCAGTGTGATATGTGGCAGCCCGGTATGGCAATTGTAGACTTCACAAATCCAGATGCCTGCAAGTGGTATGCAAGCAAGCTCAAAAAGCTCTGCGAAATGGGCGTTGACTGCTTCAAGACCGACTTTGGTGAAAGAATCCCGACAAATGTTAAGTATTTCGACGGTTCTGATCCTATCGCAATGCATAACTATTACACATATCTTTACAATAAAACTGTATTCAATGTTCTTAAGGAATATTACGGTGAAAACAAGGCTTGCCTGTTTGCACGTTCCGCAACAGTCGGCGGTCAGCAGTTCCCTGTTCACTGGGGCGGTGACTGCTCTGCTGAATACACTTCAATGGCAGAAACACTCCGCGGCGGCTTGTCGCTCTGCGCTTCCGGTTTTGGCTATTTCAGCCACGATATGAGTGGATTTGAAGCAACAGCAACACCTGATATCTACAAGAGATGGGCAGCATTCGGTCTGTTCTCCTCACATTCAAGACTTCACGGAAACTCCTCTTACAGAGTGCCTTGGCTCTTCGATGAAGAATCCGTTGATGTTCTCCGTTTCTTCACAAAGCTCAAGGGCAAGATGATGCCTTATATCTGGGCTCAGGCTAACAAGACATCAACTGTCGGCGTTCCTATGATGAGAGCAATGGTTATTGACTATGCAGATGACCCTGCTTGCCTCTACCTTGACAGACAGTATATGTTCGGTGATAACGTTCTTGTTGCTCCCGTATTCAACGAAGAGGGCACAGCTGAGTTCTATGTTCCAGCAGGCGTTTGGACCGATATCATCAGCGGCAAGAAGTACGAGGGCGGAAAGTATTATAATGAAAAGTTCGATTACTTCTCTCTCCCCTGCCTCGCCAAGCCTAACAGCATCATTGCTTACGGTGCATTTGAGAAGAACTTTGAATACGATTATCTCAACAATGCAGAGATCGTTATTTACGAGCTCGAAAACGGCAAGTCCGCTTCCTGCACTATCTACGATACAGATTCCAACAAGATTCTTGAACTTACAGCCGTAAACAACAATGGCTCGATCGATGTAAGCTTCACAAAGAATGCTTCACCGTTCAAGATCACTGTTTCGGGCGGCAAGACTGTTGAAGTTCCTGCTAACTCTGACGGCAGGGTTTCTATCGCACTCTAATATGAAACTCACAAAAGCTCATACGGTTAAAAAAGATCGTGTGAGTTTTTTTGTGGTTAATTTTATGTCAATTTATGACCGAATTTATTAAATTTGAAAAAACTATTGAATAGAATGTAGTTTTGTGATAGAATGAATAAGATAAAATCATATTGTTATAAATGAAAGGATCTTTAACTATGGTAACATCTAAATTTACCAACCTTATCGACCTTAGCGATATGCCGATTTCATGGTGGAACGAGATTGTTTCGCTCGGTGCAAAGATCGCAAAAGAACCCCAAAAATACGCTCATGAATGTGACGGAAAAATTATGGGTACGCTCTTCTATGAACCGTCCACAAGAACACAGATGTCATTTCAGACAGCAATGCTTCGCCTTGGCGGAACGATAATCGGTTTTGATAATCCTGCAACTTCATCGGTTTCAAAGGGCGAGAATCTTAAGGATACAACAAAAATAGTTTCGGGTTATGCAGATGTCTTGGTAATGCGTCACCCACTTGAAGGTTCTGCAAAGGCTGCTGCCTTAACAGCTGATTGCCCTATCATAAACGCAGGCGATGGCGGACATCTTCACCCTACACAGACCCTCACCGATCTGCTGACCTTATACATAGAAAAAGGAACGCTTGAAAATCATACTATCGGCTTCTGCGGTGACCTCAAAAACGGCCGAACCGTTCATTCTCTATGCAAAGCAATGTCCTGCTACAAGGGAAACAAGTTCATCTTTATTTCAACGCCTGAGCTTAAAGTTCCGTCATATATTATTGATATACTAAAGGCGCATGGCTGTGAATTTACCGAGGTCTATTCACTTGAAGAAGTTATTGACAAGCTTGATATTCTATATATGACACGAATCCAACGCGAGCGTTTTTCTGACCTTGATGAATACGAAAAGCAGAAAAATGTTTACCGTCTTGATACGGAGAAAATGTCCAAAGCAAGCAAAGACCTTATTGTTCTTCACCCTCTTCCGAGAGTCGATGAGATTGCGATTGAGGTTGATGATGACCCCCGTGCAATGTATTTCAAGCAGGCCAAGTACGGCATGTATGTCAGAATGGCGCTTATTCTCACTGTTTTGAAGAATGAATATCCGTCCACACTTCTCAGCGGAAATATTCACAACAGTATCAGATGTACAAACCCCAACTGCATTACTCACAAGGAAGCATATCTGCCGCGATCGTTCAGAGGCAACGGAGATACTCTTGAATGTGAATACTGCGATGAACGCATTTTAAACCAGCACTAAAAATTAAAGCCGTTTTTGATTTTGATTCAAAAACGGCTTTTGTAAATTGTAACAGCCTGACAGGAATTTTCTTATCAGGCTGTGTTTTTTATGAATTTGAATTATCTTTTTCACGTATTTCAACTCGTCTTATCTTTCCGCTGATAGTTTTTGGAAGTTCATCAACGAATTCGATAACACGGGGATATTTGTATGGCGCAGTCTGGTTTTTAACGTGTTCCTGAAGCTCTTTTACAAGTTTTTCGTCCCCCTTGTCCCTGTACGCCTTGGTAAGAACGATAGTTGCCTTAACGACCATACCTCTTATTGCGTCTTTTACACCCGTAACAGCAACTTCAAGAACCGCAGGGTGTTCCATAAGAACACTTTCGATCTCAAATGGTCCGATTCTGTAACCTGAGGACTTGATAACATCGTCCTTGCGTCCAACATACCAGAAATAGCCGTCATTATCCTTGTAAGCGAGGTCATTTGTGTGGTAAACTCCGCCTCTCCATGCCTCGGCGGTGGCTTCGGGGTTCTTGTAGTATTCCTTGAAAAGACCGATCTTCTCCGTTGTCTTAGGAATAATTACGATTTCTCCCTCCTGACCGTTTTCAACCTCGTTGCAGTCATCATCATAGATTTTTATGTCAAAAAGCGGCGTTGGAATACCAGTTGAACCCGGCTTTGGTTCCATTTCACACATATTTCCTATCGCAAGAACAGTTTCAGTCTGACCGTAGCCCTCCATAACCTTTAATCCCGTGAGGTCGTACCAACGGTTAAATACCTCGGGGTTGAGAGCTTCGCCTGCAATGCTTGTGCGTTCAAGATTGGAAAGATCGTAATCCGAGATTCCCTCTTTGATGAACATACGGTACATTGTCGGAGGTGCGCAGAACGAAGTAACTTTATAATCCTGGATTTTCTGTAGAATATCATTTGCATGGAAGCGGTCAAAGTCATAAACAAACAGACAAGCTGCACAGAGAAGCTGACCGTACATCTTTCCCCACATACATTTTGCCCAGCCTGATTCGGATATCGTAAGGTGCAGGCTGCCTTCGTGAAGCTTGTGCCAATATTTCGCCGTGACGATATGTCCGAGGCAATAATAATGTGTGTGAACGACCATTTTTGGATAGCCTGTTGTTCCCGATGTGAAGTATATAAGCATATTGTCATTTACATTGTTCTGAATTCTTTCGAGTTCAGTCGGATATTTTGCACATTCCGCATCAAAGTTCGTCCAGCCGTCACGATTTCCTCTAACGATAAATTTCTCTTTTATATCTTTGTATTCTTCAAGCGCCTGCTCAATATGATCTGTAACATCTCCGTCAGCGGTAGCAACAACGTAGTTTACATCTGCTGCTTCAAAACGATAGGTGTAATCCTTTTTCATAAGCTGATTTGTTGCAGGAATGAGAATAGCGCCGATTTTATCAAGCGCAAGAAGCAATATCCAGAACTGATAGTGTCTTTTGAGAACCGAAAGAACCATGTCACCTTTTTTTACGCCGTGTGCAAGAAGCATATTTGCGCACTGATTCGATCTGACCGAAAGATCCTTGTAAGTAAAGGTATGCTCTTCGCCCTTATCATTGACCCAAACCATCGCTTTGCGCTCAGGCTCACTTTTGCCTATAACATCGATTATGTCATAAGCAAAATTGAAGTTTTCGGGAATATCAAAATCGAGGTCTTTGATAAGTCCGTTTTCGTCAAAGGTTTCCTTGATATATTTTTTGTAAAGATCTTTCATTTCCATGGTTTATAGTTCCTTTCGATACAGTTTTTAGGAAGCGGCCAATCAGAGAATTTTGGAAAGCTTTTCGGAATATTCTGCTCTGAATTCGGCAAAAGTGCCATTGTCAAGAGCATCTCTGATCTTTTCCATAAGTGTGTTATAGAAATAGAGGTTATGAATTACAGCAAGTCTTCCTGCAAGCTGTTCATTTGACTTGAAAAGGTGACGAATGTATGCTCTTGAATGATTGCGGCAGGTCGGGCAGTCACATTCAGGGTCAAGCGGAAGCGGGTCTGTTTCGTAGCATGCGTTTGTCGCATGCATTATTCCGCTCCATGTGAATATGGTAGCATGACGTGCGTTTCTGCTCGGCATTACACAGTCAAAAAGGTCAACTCCTCTTGCGACAGCTTCAATAATGTTTGACGGAGTGCCGACACCCATAAGATATCTTATTTTATTCTTTGGCATAACGGGCTCAACATCTTCAATTATCCTGTACATAACATCGGTAGGTTCGCCGACTGCAAGTCCGCCGATAGCGTAGCCGTCCATATCAAGTCGCGCAATTGCCTCCATGTGCTTTATTCTGAGGTCAGAGAAAGTACAGCCCTGATTGATGCCGAAAAGAAGCTGATGTTTATTGATAGTATCGTGTAAAGCGTTTAACCTTTCCATCTCGTCTTTGCATCTGTAAAGCCAGCGGACTGTACGCTCGCATGATTTCTTAGAATATTCATAAGCGGCAGGGTTTTCAACACATTCGTCGAATGCCATTGCGATAGTCGAAGCAAGGTTTGACTGTATCTGCATCGATTCTTCAGGTCCCATAAATATCTTTCTGCCGTCAACGTGGGAGTTGAAATATACGCCCTCTTCTTTTATTCTGCGAAGCTTTGAAAGCGAAAAGACCTGAAATCCACCGCTATCGGTGAGTATAGGCTTGTCCCAGTTCATAAACTTATGCAGACCGCCCATTTCCTTTATTACCCTGTCAGACGGACGAACGTGCAGATGATAAGTATTGCAAAGCTCTACCTGTGTTTTCAAACCTTTTAAGTCAATTGACGAAATACCGCCCTTGATTGCAGCTGACGTGCCGACATTCATAAAGCAAGGTGTCTGGAATGTGCCATGAACAGTTTCAAATTTGCCCCTTCGAGCCTTTCCCTCTGTTTTTAAAAGTGTGTACATGTTTTCTCCTATCTTCTATAATCGTGGATATTTTCATTTAAACTGTATCTGTCGATCAATTCGTAAATATCAACGTAGTGATTCTTTTTATTGTTGCTGTCAACATAGACCGTGACTTCCCTACCGATAAGGTCGGAAATATTGCCCATAATGTTATCTGAACTGTAAAGAAACTTTTCATTGCTGTAAGGGTCAATAACTTCACATTCGGCTTTATAGGGGTGCATTTTATTTATAGTGACATACTTGTTTCTTTCGACATTTGTGATAATACCCGTCAAACATTCACCCGACTGCATAAGCTTATTCCTCTTTTTACCCGAAAGAATCTTTTTCATAATAAGGATAAAACCAAGCAATGCAAATATGCTGCCTAATGGAATGATGACAAAGCCAAGGATCTTTGACCCCATATTTGTTATTATTTTCGACGGATCATCGGGAGAATAATTTATTATTATAGTATCTCCTTCACGCATATCCGAAGAATAATAGTCGAGAAGCTCTTCATATTGCCTGCCGTCTATTTCATATTTGACCCAAACGCTGTGCCGTGTCTTACGATCACCGTGACTGTCATTATAATATTCTTTTTCAATTTGAGAGATAACAGCATTTGTTTGTTGAGCATTTTTTAAAAATTTATTGTTATGAACAGAAATAGTTATTCCTACTATGAGGAATATTATTCCAACAATTACATAAATAATTCCCATAAGAAAGCATACAGACGGCGCTTTTCTTATTTTATTCTTGTAGATCATAATTTTTTCTCCAAACTAAGATGTCATTGTTGTTTTTACGTCAAACTATGAGCATTGCGTCGCCAAAGCTGAAAAATCTGTACTTTTCATCAACGGCGATCTTATAAGCGTTCATTGTCTTTTCATAGCCAAGAAAAGCCGATACAAGCATAATAAGGGTGCTTTCGGGAAGATGAAAATTCGTTATAAGTCCGTCAATTACTTTGAATTCGTATCCGGGATAAATGAATATATCGGTGTATCCCTCGTGTTCGTCCATATCGTCAAAGAAAGTTCCTACACTTTCGAGCGTTCTGCATGAAGTTGTACCTACTGCGATAACACGTCCGCCCTCGGCTTTTGTTTGTTTAATAAGGTCGGCTGTTTCCTTGGGGAGATGATAATGTTCCGAGTGCATTTTATGTTCGAGTACATTATCTTCTTTTACGGGACGGAATGTTCCAAGTCCGACATGAAGTGTAACGTATGCAAGCTTTACACCCATATTTTCAAGGTCGGCAAGCATTTCTTTTGTAAAGTGCAAACCTGCTGTCGGAGCTGCCGCAGAACCCAATTCTTTTGAATAGACCGTCTGATAACGTTCCTTGTCTTTGAGTTTTTCTTTAATGTATGGAGGAAGCGGCATCTGTCCGACTTCTTCAAGTGCTGTAAAGAAGTTTCCTTCACACTCGAATTTTGCTATTCTGTTTCCACCTTCAACTGTTTCAATTATCTCAGCCTTAAGTCTGCCGTCACCGAAGCTGAATCTTGCGCCCGGCTTGGCCTTTTTGCCGGGACGGACAAGTATCTCCCACAGCTTGTCCCCTTTTTGTTCAAGGAGCAGAAATTCAACGCAAGCACCTGTTTCTTCCTTTATGCCGTAAAGTCTTGCCGGCAGTACACGCGAATCATTCATAACGAGCAGATCACCTTTTTTCAGGTAATCGCATAAATTATAAAAGTGACGATGCTCTATTTCACCGCTTTTGCGGTCAATTTTCATTAATCGGGAATAATTTCTCGGTTCGATTGGTGTTTGTGCGATAAGCTCTTCGGGCAGATCGTAATAGAATTCCGATTTCAGCATAAAATACAAATTATCCTTTCACATCTGATTAAATATATTGCAGTTAATAAAATTTTACCACAAAAAAGCTATAAAGTCAAATGTATTTATACGATAT
>UQQA01000020.1 GCA_900543105.1 uncultured Ruminococcus sp.
CCTCAATATCCTCAAAGGCTTTATAGACGAAACGAAAACACGCCCTTGCTGTGTGCTGAAAGCCTTCGGTTACGGTCACGGAGATATCAACCTTATGAAGCTTTACCAGACGCTCGGCGTTGACTTTTTCGCCGTTTCAAATATAGACGAAGCAATAGGTCTGCGCAGGCACGGCTGTACGGGCGATATCCTTATCCTCGGCTATACAGCGCCGCAGTACGCCGCAGAGCTTTCACGCTTCGATATAATCCAAGCCGCCGTTTCGGAGGAGTACGCAAAAGAGCTTTCCGAAGCCGCAAAAAGTCCCGTCCGTGTGCATATAAAGCTCGATACCGGTATGGGCAGGATAGGTCTTATCGCAAAGGACAGAAAAAAATGCCTTGAAGAGATCGCTGTGATACGCTCGCTCCCGAACCTCGTCTGCGAGGGCATCTTCACACACTTTGCGGTCGCAGACAGCTTTGAAAAGGAAAGCTGTGACTATACCGATATGCAGAAGGAGCTGTTTTTCTCTATCGCAGAAGAAGCAGGCGGCTTCAAGGAAGTGCATTGCTTAAACAGCGCAGGAGCAGAGCTTCACTATGACAGCCGAAGCACCCTCGCAAGATTTGGTATCCTTCTGTACGGTCTGAACCCCGACCCGTCGCTCAAAATGCCCGAGGGCATCGAACCCGTTATGGAAATAAAGTCCGTAATAGGCTATATCAAAGACCTGCATAAAGGCGACTGCGTAAGCTACGGCAGAACTTTCACCGCCGAACACGATATGAGAGCCGCGACCCTCCCGATAGGCTATGCCGACGGCTACCCAAGACTTCTATCAAATAAGGGCGAGGTCATGATATGCGGAAAAAGAGCGAAAATACTCGGCAGAGTTTGTATGGATCAGATAATCGTTGATATAACCGATATCCCCGAAGCAAATGTCGGAACGGAAGTGACCGTTTTCGGCAAGGGCGAAATAACCGCCGATGATGTAGCGGCACTCTGCGGAACTATCGGATATGAGATGATCTGCGCCGTATCACCGCGCGTACCGAGAGTTTATATGAAGGACGGAAAGGTCATTGATGTGGTAAACATTCTTTGATAAATTCGGAATTCGGAATGCGGAATTCGGAATTATTTATGTTTCGCGAATTACCGTTAAAATGCAGAGAACGGGTCGCCTGTCCTGCGCCGAAAAGTGTTCCTTGATAAACAAAAACCCCTGTTTTCAACGGTTTTATCCGATGAAAACAGGGGCTTTCTTTGTAAATAATTGTTGCCAAAAATCTCTTCGCGATTCGGGACGGAAACCCGTCCCTTACGGAAATTATGCCCTAATTGTGTGGATAACGGTCGGATATAGAATCCGCCCCTACGAAATTCAGGTGTTTCACGATAAATATGCGGGAAAAAAATAATTCCGCATTCCGAATTCCTAATTCCGAATTAGTCAACAATGTGTGCTTTGCGCAGAGCCGTGATGAGCGGCTTGTAAATAATTATTGTGACAACAGCACAGAGAATACCCTTGATAAATGTGAACGGCAGGTTGAAAATGCAGAGTGCGCTGAAAATGTTTCCGACGGACGGGAGTATCTTCTGATATGCCGACATGATAGCTTCCATTCCGCCGAAAGCTTTCGCGTATATCGGGTAAACAATGAAGTAGTTGAGCGGCAGGCTTATCAGCGAGAACACGACCGTTCCGATAGTACAGCCGATAACTGCGCCCTTTTTCGTGTGGTTCTTTCTGTAGATAAGGCTTGCGGTCAGCGTAAACACTGCACTTGTGACAAAATCGAAGATATCGCCTATACCCATAGTTGTGCCTAAGCCTTTTATTGCTGTATGTATAACATTCTTGATGAAGCATACAAGCAGACCGCCTATCGGACCCGTTGTGAACCCTGCGAAAAGGCAGACAACGTTCGACAGGTCAAGCTTTATGAACGGCGGCATAAGCGGAACAGGGAAGTCGAGGTAGTAGATAACGAGCGCTACAGCCGAGAGCATCGCTATCTGAATGAGTTTCTTTGTCTTTGAGCTTTCTGCGAGTGGGGTTTTTGCTGTGTTTTCCATTTGAGATTCCTCCAAAAGTTTAATAAATTTATAAGAGCAATCTGTAACAGAAAAAGCCCGTGAAATTTTCATTCACGGGCTTTTGATACTTCTTCTTCCAATTATTATATCGGGGAATAAGTATGCTGCGCAAAAAATTGCGTTGTTTCTTTCATCCGGACTATACCGTCGGTTTCGGAATTTCACCGAATCAGCCTTGTTCCGTAAAGGAAGTCGGGTCGCGGACTATACCGCCGGTGAGGAATTGCACCTCGCCCTGAAACAGATTTGCAGATATACTGTTTTATTGTTCGATCATTCGGATTCTTCGTCGTCGAAGTCGAATTCGAGATGCTCGCCGCAGTTAGGGCAGGTCATTTCGCCCTCTTCAAGCATAGCCTCGCCGAGCTGGATAGTGTCGCCGCAGGTCGGGCAGCATACCTCATAGATCTCTTCTTCGTCATCGTAATCATCGAAGTCATCGTCTTCATCGTAGCTGTCGTCATCTTCGTCATCGTAGAGGTCATCTTCTATGTCAGAAAGATCCTCGTCGATAGCGTCAACAACTTCAACGATCTCATCGATCTGATCCTGAACATCATCAAAATAAACCGACATATCTTCGAGAACGTCAGCCATAAGAGCAAGGATCTTGCCCTCCTTAGTTGATGTGTCAAGCTCGAGTCCGTCCATAAGACCCTTAAGATAAGAAACCTTTTCGCCAAGTTTCATAAAGATTACCTCCAATTAAAAAATTGCAGAATAAAAACGGATAAAGCTTACGCTCTTTCCATATATTCGCCTGTTCTTGTATCGATTCTGATCATGTCGCCCTCGTTGATGAAGAGGGGAACCTTGACCTCTGCGCCTGTTTCAAGAGTTGCGGGCTTTGTAGCGTTTGTAGCTGTGTTGCCTGCAAAACCGGGGTCAGTCTGTGTAACCTTAAGGTCAACAAAGTTCGGTGGTTCTACTGCAAAGACCTTGCCCTTGTAGGAGCAGACCTTACAGATCATTTCTTCCTTGACAAACTTGAAGTTGTCGCTGATCTCTGCGGGAGCAACGGGAAGATCCTCATAGGTCTCAGGATCCATGAAGTGGTAAAGGTCGCCGTCGTTGTAGGAATACTGCATATCTCTTCTTTCAACGAAAGCAGTAGGGAACTTTGCGGAAGGGTTGTAGCTCTTTTCAATTACAGAGCCTGTAATAACGTTCTTGATTTTTGTTCTTACAAAAGCAGCTCCCTTGCCCGGTTTAACGTGCTGGAATTCAACAACCTGAAGTACGTTGCCGTCCTCTTCAAAGGTAACGCCGTTTCTGAAATCGCCTGCTGTGATCATAGAATACCTCCGTATAAATAAAGTCATTATTAATATGCATAAATAGCCTTACAAATATTCTACTACATTCTGTTTGATTTTGCAAGTGTTTTCGCATAATTTTTATTACTTTTATAACTTTTTTATAAAATAATCAGATTTTTTGGTGAGTGTGCAAAGTCAGTACAGCCGTTTTTTGTGACATAAACACAATCTTCAATGCGGACGCCGAATTTTTCGGGGAGATAAATGCCAGGTTCGACAGTCATAACGACATTTTCGGAAAGTACCGTCATATCACGGGTGTTTGCGGCAGGACTTTCGTGTATCTCAAGTCCGACGCTGTGACCGAGACCGTGACCGAACGCTTCACCATAGCCTTTTTCCGTGATAAGATCACGTGCGCAGGCATCAAGCTCCTTGCAGACAACCCCTGCCTTGATAAGATCAAGACATCTTTGCTGTGCTTCAAGTGTTATGCCGTAGATCTCACGCATTTCCGCCGTAGGCTCGCCAACGCAGACGGTTCTTGTCATATCGCTGTGATAGCCGTCAAAAACTGCGCCGAAATCCATTAAAACGAACTCGCCCTTTTGAATTTTCTTATCGGACGGAACGCCGTGCGGAACGGAGGTGTTTTTTCCCGAAAGTGCGATAGTATCGAACGAGATCGCTTCCGCACCGTGGGAAAGCATATAGAAATCGAGTGAACGTGCAACTTCAAGCTCGGTCGCACCCTCCCTGATAACGTTTCTGAGCGCGTTGTCAAGCGCAGCTTCGGCGATATCCTGCGCTTTCTGCATCTTTTCAAGCTCCTCGGCTGTCTTGACGCTGCGAAGCTTTGTTATTACGCCGCTCAGAAAGCCTGTCGAATCTATCTTGAAACCGTCAAGCTTTTCGGCATAGGTAGAAAGCTCTGCGACTGTCATTGTGTCTGCTTCGATATAGACCTTTTCCGTGCCGTGTTTTTTGAGCAGATCGGCAAGCTGGCTGTAGAACTTCACCGAGCGAACGACCTCGCAGTCGGTGACTTTTTCCTTGGCTTTTTCAAAATAGCGGAAGTCGATGAGAAGATACGCCGCATCGGGGAAAACGAGAACTGCGCCTGCGGAGGACTTCATTCCGCAGAAATAGCGGCGGTTTATGTCGGATGTGATGAGTGCGCAGCAGCTCTCCTGCGGCATTTTTTCACGAAGCTTTTCAATATTATTCATGGCAATACTCCCAAACAGCCCTCATGCCGAGGAAATAGCCCATTTTTCCGAAGCCGAATATAGTTCCGCTGCAAACGGGAGAGATAACGGAGGTGTGACGGAATTCCTCCCGCTTTTCAATGTTTGAAATATGGACTTCGACAACGGGGATTTTCACCGCCTCGATAGCGTCACGTATAGCATAGCTGTAATGAGTGTAAGCGCCTGCATTGATAACGATGCCGCACTTGTCAAGACGTGCAGCGTGGATCTTGTCGATGATAGCGCCCTCGTGGTTGGACTGGAAACATTCGCAGCTGTCAAAGCCAAGCTCCTTTGCGAAAGCCTTTATCTCTGCGCAAACGCTGTCGTAGGTGTCGTGACCGTAAATGCCCGGCTCACGCTCGCCGAGCAGGTTAAGGTTTGGTCCGTTGATTATAAGTATATCTTTCATTTTCATACCTCGTTTTATACAAAAAATAAGAGCGGAGAAAATTCCTCCACTCCTATTTTAATACCAAATTGTAAAATTGTCAATTATGCGCTTACCACCAAAGTGTAAATTTATCCACTCTCCAGCCGTCAGGAGTTTTTATCATACTGATCTTGCCGCATTCGAGCCAGGTTCTGTATGATATATCGCAGTCGTTTTTCGCAGTAACGCTTATAATATTTATTTTGTCATATCCTGTCGCAGGATCAATGTTCCGATTTGTGTAAAATGTTGTTTCAATGTTGGTGATATCGCTGCCTCTGTCCCCTTCGAACGCATAAAGATCGCCGTTTTCGTCAATGTATGTTTGTGCAAATCTGTAAGCGCAGTCATAGGTAAAAGCATCGAGAAACTGACTGATAAATTCATCGGCTGTATGGGTAGAAGCATATTCCTCGGTCATATAATGTGAACAGCCGAAGTATTCTTTAACATACGAAAGTGCCTTCTCAAATACAGCCCTCTGTTCTCCGTCCAGACTTTTCAGTTCATCGTTTTCTTCTGAATTTTTGAGGATAAAATAAGCCGATGTGCTTTCCTGCACATCATCTCCGTAATTGAAAACAACTTTATATGCGCCGTTGTTTATCGTTGACAGGTCATACATATCCTTTGTAAGCTCAATGCGGTATTCTTCATTCGGAGCGACAGATTCTTTTATCAGAATATAGCTTTCGCCGTTTGCAGTGGGTATCCAGTCATCCGTTTCGGCATCATAAATAGATATGAAACCAATCGTGACTTCTTCGTCGGTTGGGTTGCAGAAATATGCTGTAAGGGTGTTGGCGTTTTCTTTAAGCTTATCCTCGACATAAGCGATATCAAGCGGTTCTCCGTCCTCAAAATAGGTTTTTACGCAGGGTGAAGCTTTTACATAAGGCTTATCCGTGGGAGCAAGGTTATCTCCGTACATATCGTTTGAACTGTAAACAGCAGTATCTCCCGGATATGCCGATACAAAGACGATACCATTCTGCAAGTCAAAGTTTTTGGCATAAACGAAAGTGTTTTCAACATTTGTTTTTATTAAAATGTTATAATCATCATTGCAGTCGATAAAGCTTACAGTTTTTAGCTTGTCGAATTTGCTGAAATAGTCTAATTCCGAATCTCCGAGATCCCAAAACTCGGCATACGAAAAATCGTTAAGCTCCGAAAGAAACCCAAGGTCGTGGTCTTTGCAGTTTATGACTTTTAAATACCAAGGAGATGTACCGTTGTTTTTCAGCAGTTCAATATTATTTTTATCCTCTTCGGTTACTTCAAAGCAGGTATCTGCGTCAACGGTCAGACAGTCAATATATTCGCTTGTATCGTATTTCTGCCCCATTATCTCAATAGTGGAGGGAACTTCCTCGGTTGTTTCGGAAGTGTTTTCACTTGTTTCAACGTTCGTTTCGGCAGAAATGCCTTCACTTGTGCCTATTGTTGTTTCTTCCGAAACGGTCGAATTATTTCCGCAGGCTGTCAGGCACAAAGCGGAAAGAATTATCGCCGCATATTTTTTGTAATTCATAAAGCTCCCCCTTTTAATTCCAAAGATCAAACCTGTCAACTCTCCAGCCGTCTTCGGTGTTTTTCATCACATAATGGTAATCATCGTTAAAGCTTACGTCATAAGGGCTGTCAGGGTGACAGCTTATAACGACAGCCTTGAATTCAACCGTGTTTTCGTCTGACGAAACGGGGATAAAGCAGTGGTCAAAGTAAAGAAGATCAGTACCCCGTCCGGCACCTTCGAGAATAAATTCGCCGTCCCCGCCGATATAATCTTTTGCAAGCTCATCTGCAAATTCCTTGGTGAAAACGCCGTAAAGCATTTCCATAAAATATTCGGGGTTGTGCGCTTCGGCATAGACCTTAGGCATATAGCGATCCGCCCAGAACCAGGTTCCCATAACGCCCGAAGCCTGCGCAAAAATATGCTGCTGTTCATCGGTCAGAAATGTCGGAGCATAAACATCATATTCATAGGTGACCAAAGTTCCGTTCTCTTCCGAACCCGAACAGCCTTCCTCCGTGTGCTTTTCGGAGTGAAGTCCGCAGTTGTCGATGAAAAACCTGAATTCCGACTTCTCGCCGCCGAAATTCACGACCGTGCGGTAGATGTCCGATTCGCAGGAGGAATAATCGAAATCCGCCGACTTTAAAAGATAATCGGTCTTGTGCAAAGGCTCAACGGTGAAGTCGATATCAAGCGTGTCCGAGCCGTCAGCAAAGCTCATCGGAACGCCGTCCGAATCTCGCAGGATCTGTATGCTGTCAACGGTCACAGGTTCGTCCGTGTAGTTGGAAAAAGCGAAAATAAGCTCCTTGCGGTATTTCCATTCGCCGTTTTCATAATCAAGAAGTTCATTGCTGTCACGACATTCCCAAGTGTCAACGCTGCTCTTTTCGCTGTCTTGGCTTATGCTCGGCTGAACGAAATATACAAGTCCCTCCGCGTGGTTGCCGGTGTCGAAGTCGTCGGAAGCTTCCCCGGTTGTTTCCTCGGGTTCGCATTCGGTGATGTTGGTTTCTTCCGCAGCTTCGGCGGTCGTAATTTCGCTTGTTTCGGCAGTTGTTTCAGCCGTGACTGCCGCTGTTTCGTCCGAAGATGTTGTTTTGTTTCCGCAGGCTGTCAGGCACAAAGCGGAAAGAATAATCGCCGCATATTTTTTGTAATTCATAATGTCATACCCCCACATATAATACAGTCGACCAAAGCAATGCAATGGTCGGCTGTGCTTTGTAACTATAATTATACCATATTCTGCCGAAATAGCAATTAGCAGGGAAGCCCCTGCGGGCAGTTCGCGCCACGCTACACTTCGTTCCGCTTGTTTTTGAAGAAAATTAGTTTGTGACCGCGAACAGGGTATGTTTTAAAGTTGGATCTCCCGATTTGCGGAGAAGTCCCAAGGGCAATTTGTGCGTGCAAAAAGAATTGTGGAAAGCTTATCACAAAAGGCTCTCGTAATAATCTTTCATTGTCTTGGCGTCCTCGGTCTGGGTTCCGTCGCTTTCGCAGATAAATGTCGGCGCAAGGCTTTTCTTCGCAACAAGCTCCATGAGCGGTTCAAACTGCGGACCGTAAACAGTGTCGGCAAAGGTCAGGTGCTTCTTTTCGCCGCCCTTTTCGGTGTATTCTATCTTGGAAAAATGCGAGTGGAACGTTTTAAGGCGCTCACTGCCGAGTTCGTTTTCTATCGTGTCAAGAATCTTTTCATAGTCGGACTTGTCCTTGATAGAGCCGAATGTCCGTGCGTTGAGATGTCCGAAATCGATGCAGGGGATAAAGCTTTCATCGATCTTGCAAAGCTCCATAACTTCGTGAAGATCACCGAGCTGATTTATCTTTCCCATAGTTTCGGGACAGCATCGGATATTTTCAAGTCCCTGCGCAACAAGCTCCTCACGGGCAAGCTTCATCGTGTTTTTAGCAAGTTCAAGTGCCTCTTCGCGTGTCATTTTTGAACATGAGCCGCTGTGGATAACGATCCTGTCGCCGCCCATAGCGTTCACAGCCTTTGCCGATGCAAGAATGTAGTTCACCGAGTTAAGACGCTTTTCCTCCTCAACGCTTGAAAGTGAGATGAAGTAAGGCGCATGAACGGAAACGCTTATCCCTGCATTTCGCAGAGCAGCGCCTATCTCCTTAGCGCTCTCCTCGGAAACACGAACGCCCTGACCGCACTGGTACTCAAAGTGGTTCAAGCCGAATTTGGTAAGATATTCGCCGAGCTGAACGGATTTTTTGTAACCCATTTCCTTGAAGCTCAAAGCTGTTCCCGCAGGTCCGAATTTTGCTTTTATATCATTTGACATTGTTTTAGTCCTTTCGTAAAACTAGGTTTATTATTATTTTAATAAATATAACAAGGTTAGTCAAGGGGAAAATTAAAATAATTCGGAATTCGGAATGCGGAATTCGGAATTATTTTTGCTCCGCAAATTTACGGCGCAAACTGAGTTCCTGTAGGGTTGGATTCTATATCCGCCCGTTGCAAAAACGGCATTTTACCCGAAAAATTTTGTATGGGACGGCTCGCGTCCATAGGTTACAGAGTGCCCCTCTCCCTCTTGTTGGTTTGCCCTTTGCTCAGAACTCCACGAAACTATTGAATTATCGATCGCAGGATAAACATATTTTGTATAGTTTTAGAGTTTACAATGTACTATTGAAAATCGCAGTTTTTCCTTGCATATCCCACAGCCGTTCAAACAGCATCGCCGTTCAAACGTTGTCGGCTTAAAACGTTCGTCGCTTTGCTCCTCACGTTTATTCGCCGAGGATAGTTTGTTTAAGGAAAACAGAATGGCGCAATTCACATTTATAGGTTTACGTAACTGATTTCTCACGTTCTGTTTTACCTTTTTGTGTGAATTGCGCCTTTTTAGCTGTTACTGATTTTGCTATTGCAGAAAAGCTTTAACTGTTAGTTTAGGGTGTTTCGCTCTCTGCGGAGAGCGACAATGGGGCGCTGCCCCCTTGACCCCTGCCACCCTTTGAAAAGCGTGGACGTAAACTTTAGTTTTTTTCTTACTGAACAGTTGTGATGTCAGAACCGAACCACTTTTCGGAGATCTCGCCGAGCTTGCCGTCAGCCTTCATTTCGGAAAGTGTCTGCTGAACCTTGTCACGGAGAGCCTGATCGTTCTTTCTGAAGCCGATAGCGTATTCTTCTTCTTCAAGTCCGTCGGAAAGAAGAACATAATCCTTGCCGCTTTCCTTGATATCATAGTTTGCAACCACGGAATCCATAAATACTGCGTCAACGAGGTTGAGTTCGAGCTGCTGGAGACATTCAACGTTTGTTGCGAGTGCGTTCTCTGTGATGTTAAGACCTGCACCCTCGAGAATTTCCTGCGCTGTTGAGCCGCTCTGTACTGCAACTGTCTTGCCGTCGAGGTCAGTCTGAGAAGCGATCGTGCTGTCTGCTGTTACAACGAATACCATTTCATTCTTCATATAAGGTTCGCTGAGGTTCATAACTTCCTGTCTTGAAGCGTTGATGGACATACCGTTCCAGATGCAGTCGATCTTGCCCGAGTCGAGATCCTGTTCCTTTGTGTCCCAGTCGATAGGCTGCTTAACGAGCTTAACGCCGAGTCTTGCGCAAACCTCTTCTGCGCAGTCGATATCGAAGCCGACGATCTCGTCGTTTTCATCTGTGTAGCCCATTGGCTTGAAGGTAGCGTCAAGACCGAGGATAAATTCGCCCGAATCGAGTACCTTCTGGAGAGAGTTGTCCTCGCCTGCTTCTTCTGTTACAGCGGCAGCGTCAGTGTCGGCGGCTGTTGTTGTTTCGTCCGATGAGCCGTTGGAGTTTCCGCAGCCTGCGAGCATTGCGGGAACGAGTGCCATTACGGCGATAAGCTTTGCTAATTTTTTCATATTCTTTCCCTTACCTTTCTTAAAACAGGCATAAAGCCTTTAAAATACAAAGCTAATAATACCACATCTTAATATTAAAGTAAAGCAATAAAGCAAAGCTTTGGGATTTTGTATCAAATCCGCCCGAAAAAGCCTTGCTTTTTATTGCAATTCACAATAGGGAAGCTGCGTTGTTACTTATTCAGCAGTTCCAGTGCAAAGTCAAAGCTCTCATCATCGCTTTTTTCATAGTCGGGAGAAATGCCGTTTTCGCTGAAAGTTTCTTTTCCGCCGCTGCACATCAGCGATGATACAAAAATAAAATCGTGACCGTCATTGAACTTTTTGAATGCATATGTAAAATTCTTTCCGTAGGTCTTTGTGCCGACAACGGAAACCTTGTCCCCGAAATCGGACTTCATACAGAATATCATTGCTTCGGCGGAGCTTGCGGTGTTCTCATTGCAGAGGAAAACAAGCTTGTCAAAGCCGATCGTTTTGTCGGTTTTTGATTTGTGTTCGATAGTTTCTTTGTCGTTGACTTCGGTCATAACTACCTCGCCTTTGTTGTAAAAAAGCGAAAGGACTTTTGAAAGCCCGTCAATGCTTCCGCCTGAATTGTCACGCAGGTCGATAATGAATTTGTCCGAGCTTTTGAGCAGATCGGAATACTGCATAAGACCGCTGTAGGTTTCTTTCGGTGTAAAATCACTCAGCTTGATGCAGCATATTCCACCCTCGGCTGTGACGGTTGTTTCACCGGCTTCCGCAAAAAGATTTTCCACACGCTCCGACTCTGCCTTGCTGAAAATGCGGTTATACTCGGCGAGCCGTTCGGGTTCGTATTGGTTGATATCATCAAGAACAAGCTTGTAAACATAATTTTCAAAGTTGCCGTAAGAACCCTCGTCATATATATCGCCAAGCTTTTTTCGCATTGCGCCGTCAAGATTTTCCTGAGAATAATAGTATTCCGTGAGGTATTCTTTCAGACCGGCAAGCTTATCGCTTTGTATATGCTTTATCAGAAGTATATTGAATATCACCAATATAACGATGATGAAAATATAGATCCCGTCACCCTTTTTGCCTTGCTTTTTGACCTTATCTGCGTTCATAGCTGTTGTCCTCCTAAGGTTGTTGTTTTTGCGGATATCAGAGCTTTATTCCGCATTTTGCCACAGCTTCGGTGGAAAGTTCATTCACATTTATAAATTCGGGCGCAACATCGGGATGAGGGGTAAGAATTTTCTCCATCCAGATCATATCGTACCAGCGGTCAAATTTGTAGCCGCACTTTACGAAGTTTCCGACATAGCGGTAGCCGAGATGAGCGTGAAAATCCTCGCTGTTTCGGTCAAGATGCCCGTCCGCCTCGCCCGAGGGTACGCCGATGCAGGCGCAGAGGTTGTAGACATTCATTTCCGCAAGCAGCTTTTCGAGCGTGTCATAAAGCTTTTTGCCCACGCCGTGCTTTCTGTATGCCATATCGACATATATCGAGGTCTCGACCGAATGTTCATACGCCTTTCTGCCGACAAAGGGACTTACATAGGCATAGCCGACTGTTTTCCCGTTGATCTCTGCGCAGATATAAGGGTATTTCTGCTTTGTTTTTGCTATCCTCGCTTCAAATTCTTCTTTCGTCGGCGGATCGTATTCAAAGGTTATCGCCGTTTCGAGGACATAGGGTCTGTATATCTCCGATATTGCCTTTGCATCGGAAATCTCGGCAAATCTTACTGTTATCTCATCGTTCATAAGCGAACACTTCCCTTCGCGTTCGATTATAGCACTAAAAGCGCGAAAATGCAAGAAAATTCGGACGAAAATTCAAACTTGACAATGCAGATGCGCTGTGCTATACTATAATCATTGAATATTTCTGAAAAGGGGAGTGGAGCGAATGAAAGAGAAAAACAGTATATACCGCCGCGCGCTGACGCTCGCCGTTCCGATGATGATACAGAACGGCATTACGAATATGGTCGGACTTGTTGACAGCGTTATGGTGGGAAGTCTCGGAACGGAGGCAATGACGGCGGTAACGATAGTCGGTCAGCTTATTTTCGTATTCAATCTCGGCATTTTCGGGGGGATATCGGGACCGGGCATCTACGCCGCTCAGTTTTACGGTCAGGGGAATACAGAGGGCTTCAGAAGTGCAATACGAATGAAGCGCTTTATATGTGCGGCATTTCTTGTTATCGGGGTGCTTGCGTTCCTGTTCGGTGACGAGTTCCTTATCGGACTTTATCTCAAAGGCGAAAGCGGCTCGATAGATGCGTCGCTTACAATGCAGAACGCAAAGGACTATCTGCGGATTATGCTGCTCGGACTGCTCCCGTTCGCTGTAACGCAGATATATGCAAGCTCACTGCGTGAATCGGGCGACAGCATAAGCCGATGGTCGCAGGAGTTTCATCGGTCGTTGTGGATATCGTGTTCAATTATCTGCTCATATTCGGAAAGTTCGGCTTTCCCGAGCTTGGCGTAAGGGGTGCGGCGATAGCGACCGTTCTCGCAAGGTTTGTCGAAATGCTCGTTGTTGTTATATGGGCAAATCTCCGCAGGGATAAGCACGAATTCCTGCAGGGACTTTATACGACATTCCTTGTCCCGAAAGACCTTGCACTCAAAATGTTCAGAAAGGGTACGCCGATATTCCTCAATGAATTCCTATGGGCAGGTGCGATAGCAGTCCTTACGCAGACTTATGCAACAAGGGGACTTGAAATAGTTGCAGGAATGAATATTTCAAACTCCCTGTGCAATCTGCTCAATGTAGTATTTGTTGCGCTCGGAAACGCAGTAGGGATACTCATAGGTCAGACCCTCGGTGCAGGTCAGTACGAAAAGGCGAAAAAGGATTCGTTTTCACTGATGAAATTCACGGGCGGAGCGTGTCTTATCCTGACGGCGGCGCTGATATCGGTGTCGAAAATCTTTCCGCTCGTCTATGATACCACGGACGAGGTGCGCTCGCTCGGAACAAGCTTCATCATCATAACAGCGGCATTTTTCCCCGTTCAGGGCTACCTCAATGCGATGTATTTCACCCTGCGCTCGGGAGGAAAAACATTCGTGACGTTCCTTTTTGACAGCGTGTTCTCGTGGGTGTTCTCCGTGCCGCTCGCATACGTTCTCTGCACCTTTACAGCACTGCCGATACTGCCCGTTTACACAATAGTTTGTGCGGCTGACATTATAAAAGTCGTCATAGGATATATCCTTATAAGAAAAGGCGTTTGGATAAGCAGGATCGTGGATAATGCGTAATTATTTAAATTCGGAATTAGGAATGCGGAATTCGGAATTATTTATGCTCCGTAAATTCACTGAATAATACAAAATTGTGTAGGGGTGGATTCTATATCCGCCTGTTTGCAAACCCTTTAATTTGATCTGATTTTCTGTAGGGGACGGGTCGCTGTTCCGTACCGCAAGGCGTTTGTTACAAACGGTAAAACACAAGATTTTTCTATAGAATAAATCCCAAAGTCTTGACAATACTATATTTCTGTGATATAATGATCACAGAAATGAATAATCGATGAACCCACTGAGTTCACCAAAAAAAAAAACACGCAGAGCTGCCACTCTGCGTGTTTTTTTGCTGAAATTATTCTCGCTGTCAAAATAATATTTCTTCGTAATTGAAAGAGTAAAAAGACTTTATGTTCGCTCACTGCATATACCAAATGTTTAATATATAATAAATATACAAACAGTAAAGGTTACAATACATTTACAATTTGGAAACCGTTTTCCCGGGGATACTTTGCAAAACGTCGAAAAGCGCGGTAAAACCTTGCGGAAACGGGCTTTTTTATACAGAAAAAATGCTTTGTCGGTGAAAAAGATGTTTGTTGACTTTTTCTGAGTTTTATAGTATAATTTGTTTAATAGCTGCCCTGACTTTTCGGACGGCAAACAGAATGTTACAAGTATTTTTTTATTTTGAAAGGAAGTCGGTTATGGATTCTGACGGGCTTGCGGGGAGTATTGTTATCCTTGCGCTTATTTTGTTAAAAACATTTCTTGCGGTCTGCGAAAATGCAGTCGCTGAAATAGGTGACTCAAAGCTAAAGACGTTTGAAAACGGAACTGCTGCGGAAAAACGGCTTTATTCGATGCTGAAAAAGCCGATCGCTCTTGAACGGACTTTTGCTGTCGGAAAGGGCGCACTTTCGTCGATAATATGCGTTATATCGGAGCTTGTGTTTATCGGTGAGCTGTCAGAAACGCTCGGTGAGGCTATGCCGGCTTCGGTGGCTTATATTCTTTCGGCGGTGATAATTCTTCTTGCCGATGCGTTTGTGATACTTGCGTTCGGCTGCGGTCTGCCGAAAAGACTTGTGACGAAAAAGAACGCTGCGGACACTGCTGTGCGATGCTCGGCTGCACTCAGATTCTTCACTGTGCTGCTCACGCCTTTATCCGTGCTTTCGTCATCGGTGATAAACGTGTTCGGAGGAACTTCCGAGGACGCTGATGAAGTCACCGAAGAAGAGATACTTATGATGGTCGATGCGGGCAATGTCGAAGAATCACAGAGGGAAATGATAAGCAATGTTTTCGGGTTCGATGACAAGAACGTTTCCGATGTTATGACCCACAGAACGGATATCGTCGCTGTTGAAACGACGGCAGGCATTTCCGAGATAGTCAATGCTTCGATAAGCAGCGGCTTTTCGAGGATCCCCGTTTATGAGGACAGCATCGACCATATCGTCGGTGTTATCAGCGTGAAAGACCTGCTTTGCATGATAGGCTCGGATGCTGCACAAAGCACGGTTGCAAAAGACCTTATGAGGGACGTTTTCTATGTCCCCGAATCAATGCACTGCAGCGAGCTTTTCAAGCTCCTTTCGCAGAAAAAGACCGTTATGGCTACCGTTGTCGATGAATACGGCGGAACGGCAGGCATTGTAACAATGGAGGACCTTGTTGAAACCATTGTCGGTGATATCCGTGACGAATACGACAACGAGGAAGAGGATATAAAACAGATATCGGACGATACCTACACCATAAGCGGAAACGCTTCGCCCGAGGATGTTTTCGGGGAGCTTGGACTTGAACTGCCCGAGGATAACGATTCCGACACTATGAGCGGATTTGTGACGAGCCTGCTCGGACATATTCCCGAAGAAAACGAACACGCCTCGGTGCGATACCAAAATGTGCTTTTCACAGTCCTTGTTACCGAGGATATGTGGATATCAAAGCTCAAAGCGGAAATAATTCACGATGACAGCTCCGACGGAGAAGATCGTGATAATGAAAATAACGAAAACGAAAAGGAGAAGATCAATGAAGACGAACACTAAAAAAACAATAAGTGCGGCTTTGGCGCTCATTCTTGCGTCGGCGATCCTCACAACAGGCTGCGGCAAGGTGGAAGAGGCTGATGCTTCTATTGCCGATACTTCCTGTTCCGAGGAAAGCTTCTATTCCGAAGAAGCTTCGGCTGAGACTGAGGAAGCTATCATAAGCGCTGCACTTACAAGAGCAGAGCTTGAAGCTAAAAACACCTGGAACGAAACTCAGATCAGCGAAGTTATGTACACAACGCAGGCGTGCTTTTCACGCAAAGTCCCCACAGCAGGCGCTGAAACAGTTTCCAAGTACACAAAGGGCACAAAGGTAACTGTCGTTGCCGCTACCGATACAGGCTACTACAAGCTCAAGGACGGTTCGTTCATTCATTCAAGCTTTTTGAGTGATACAAAGCCCGGTGCAGCCACAACAACGGTCGATGAAGATATCGATGAGATCTTTGACGATGATAACACGACAACGACAAAGAAGTCCTCGACCACCAAAAAGAATTCTTCCGAAACAACAAAGAAAACAAGCAAGACCACCAAGAAAACAACGACCGATAAAACAAGCACATCTTCGTCAAGCTCCGTAACATACAACGTTGACTATAAGACAAAGTATGTTTACAAGCAGCTCCCTTCTGACGAAAAGCAGCTTTATGCGAATATCGTGGAAGCAGCAAAGAGCTTTAAGTCGAAGGTCGCAGTTCCCGAAGGCCTCAGCGTTAATCAGACTATCAAGACCTACGTTAATGTTATCAATCAGGAACCCGAGCTTTTCTGGCTTCCCCGTGCTATCCCCGTAAACATCAACGGATACCTCAACATCAAGTATGTTTATACCGCAGATCAGGCAGCGGAGATACAGACTGCACTTGACAAGAACGTTAAAACTATCCTCAACACCGTTGATCAGTATAAGTCAACATTCAGCAAGATAAAGGTCATCTATGACTGGGTGGTTCTGAACAGCAACTTCAGCACCTCCGACAGCGAAGATACCTGTTCCATAAAGAACGGCCTTACAAAGGGCGCTGACCTCCAGTGCGCAGGTTATGCAAGAACTATGCAGTACCTCTTCGACCTTGCAGGTATCCGGAGCGTTGTTATCATCGGCAAAAACCCCCAGGGCACAACTCACGCTTGGAACAAGGTCTACTGCGATAACGGCTACTATGTTATCGACGCAACATGGGGCGACCCGATCAATGAGCATAACGAGGACTATATAAGATACAATTACTTCCTCGTTCCCGATGCATGGGTAAAGAACGACCACCTCAACCCGAATACATATTTCAGAAGCAACGGCGTTACTATCCACCTCTTTGATGAACCTGCCTGCACAAAGACAAGCGCAAACTATTATAAAGTCTATAACAAGGAATTCAGCAGCTATAAGGAAGCTATGGCAGGCATGAAAGCTGAACTTGCCGCTAACATCAAGACAGGCACTGTCGCAACGACTATCCGTGTTACAAGCAAGGATATCTGGGATAAGATGAACACCAATGATTCGTTCCGTGAGCTCCAGAATTATGCAAAGGCTCAGGGCAAGAATGTAAAGAAGCTTTCAAGACTTAAAGCATACGGCGAGGGAACATACGTCGTTCAGTACGATATATTCTATAAGTAATTTATTTGCGGGCGGATATTTCGGGAGCTTTCTTCCGATTCTGCCCGTAACGATTTTGAAGATAAAGGAAAGGAATTAAAATGAAGAAGAAAAATCTTAAAATGATCGCCGCTGCTCTTGCTATGATCTCCGTACTTACGATCACAGCAGCAGGCTGCGGAAATAAAAACGACGACAGCGAGGAATTTGTCACAAACGTTATCACCCAAGCTTCAAACGGCGAAGAGCAGACAGATGCAAACGGCGAAACTTCCGCTCCGGCAGAAGACGAAGCTCCCGTCACAGAAACTGTTCTCGACGGAGATGGAAATGTCGTTACCGATGCAGAGGGCGCTCCCGTGACTGTAAATGCAGTTACCACCGCACCTGCAGTTCCCGATGAGGACAGCATCTTCAACACAACAACAAAGGCTGTACCCGTAGTCGATAGCTCCGTTGACAGCACAACAAGATACGCATACAATACCCTTTCCGATAATGAAAAGGCTCTCTATGACGCTATCCTCGGTGCTGCTTCCAATATGTCCACAAGGATCTTCGGCGCACAGAACCTCGATAACGCACAGTGGACAAAGGTGTTCGGACTTGTTTACAACCAGGAGCCGCAGCTGTTCTGGCTCAACAGCAGATCAGTTGTCGGCAGACTTTATTATAACGAGACAGATACCGACAAGATCGCTGCAATGCAGAAAGAGATCGATGCGACCGTTGACAGCCTTTTAAAGGAAGCAAATTCAAAATCCTCCACTTTTGATAAGCTTAAAGTTTTCCACGACTACCTCGTGCTCAACTCCACCTTTGAAAAGAGTGAAGAAGCGGGCAACTACAATCAGACTATATATAATGCATTCTCCGGCGGTACTTCAAAGCAGGGAAATATACAGTGCGCAGGCTATGCAAAGTCAATGCAGTACCTCTGTGACAAAGCAGGTATCGACTGTATGGTCATTACAGGCACGAACGATCAGGGAACTTCCCACGCATGGAACAAGGTCAAGGTTGAGGGCGAGTGGTATAACCTCGATACAACATGGGATGACCCGATCCTCAAAACACCTGTTACAAACTACCTCCGTTACAGTTATTTCCTCGTTCCCGATGAGTGGATAAACGAGAAATCACACTTCAATATCAACACGGTAAGCCTTAAGAGCGGCGAAAAGGTAACATACTATGAACCGCCAAAGGCAACAGCAACAGCACAGAACTACTTCATAAAGAACGGCTATGTTTACGATAACCGTGACGATGCAGACAAGGCACTTAAGGAAGAGCTTAAAAAGGCAGCTTCCGAGGGAACTGTAGTTGCACACATCATGGTCGGCTCCGATTCACTCTTCAAGGAGATCGAAGACTCTCTCAAGAATGACAGCAGCTACCGCGATGACCTCAAGAGCGTAAATTCCAAGATAAAGAAGCTCAAGGACAGCAGCAAGCAGGATCTCCACGTTATCCAGCTCGTTATTGAATATTGATAAGAATGAAATTCGGTTTTTTTGCGGCTTTTTCCGTGACGTTGGCGGCGGCAGTGCTGCTGACGTCCTGCAAAGCCGTTGATGAGAGCGTTTCGCAGCCGCAGAGCGGTCAGAGCACCGAAGCTGCGGCGGAACAGCTCGATTATGTCTTTTATACCCTTAATGATAAGGAAAAGGAAACCTATTCCGATATGATCGGAGCGGTGAACAGGCGCGAAAATGAATTTCCGTTCCCCGAGGGCTTCGACAGTGATGAAATGCGAAAGCTTTTCACCCTCCTTTACACCCAGCAGGAACGGATCTTTTGGCTCGACAGCAGATTTTACTGCGATGATGAGCAGCGAATGTTATATTTTATGTATCGATATGACGAAGAGCAGACAGACCGTATGCGCGTTGCGCTCGACCTTGAAGCAGGTAAAATTATTGCAGGCTTCGGTCAGGATACGGACGATTATGAAAAGCTCCTCGCGATACATGATGAGATAGTCCTTTCCTGCACTTTCTCCGAGAACGGAAGCAACGCCGCCACTGCTTACGGCGCGCTGGTTGACGGCTCGGCAATGTGCGAGGGCTATGCGTTCGCGTTTTCCTACCTCTGCACAGCGGCAGGCATTGAAAATTACGTCGTCAGCGGCTCAAACGAAAAGGGCGAACCGCATCTCTGGAACAAGGTTGTCTGCGGCGGCGAATGGTACAACGTTGACTGTACATGGGACGATCCTATCCTTAAAGATAAAAACGAAAAATTTCTGCGGCACGACTATTTTCTCGTATCGGACGATGAGATAAACGGCATCTCGCATTTTCCCGACACCGAGTATCTCCCATCGGTGCCCTGCACGGACGGAAACGGGAATTATTTCGTCAGAAGCGGACTTTATTTCGATAATTATACAGACGGACTTGAGGCACTTTCAGCTTCGATAAAGGAAGCCGCCCGAAACGGCAGCGGAGAAGCGGAGATACGCTTCGATAACGAAGAAGCTTTCAGCGAGGTCTGTTCTTATCTTTACGATCGGCAGGGTCTGAAAGAGATCATCGAGGAACTGAACGCAAATGACGGGCTTAAAATAAGCTCGGCTCACCATATTGAAAACAGTTCGCTTTATGTGATCCATATTTCATTGATCTTTTAACAGTACAGAGGATCTCCGCGCAAAAACGTCGCATTATGACGAAGCGTGGGGAAACGTCTTACGCCATATCTGGAAGGACTGTAGGTTTTTATGAATAAAAATAAAGTCAGCGCGTTCACAGCCGCCCTGCTTGCGGCAGCGCTCATGCTCTCGGGCTGCGGACGGGGCAGCGAAGCCGACTGGGAGGATACGCTCCCGTCTGCCGTCACGACTGCACCCGAAAAGGAAGTTTCCGTCATCGAAGCGGAAACCAATCCGCCGATATCGATATCCGTTCCCGAAACAACAACGACAACGGAGAAAAGCACGGAGCTTGCAACAACGACCGCTCCGTCGGAAACCTCGGAAGACAGATCGTCCCTTTCTCCCGTAACGTCAGTAACGACCACCCCGAATTCTTCGGTATTTGCGGAGAGCACATCACCTGCTTCTACGACCGTTCCGATAACGGACACGACCGTGACCTCATCGGAAACCACCACACTTGTCACGGCCGAAACCGTCATTACAGCCGCACCCGTGCAGCGTGCAGACGGGGAGTATATCTATGTAAAAGGTTCTCCGATAGAAAAAGCTTACCCGTACAATACCCTCGACAGCAACAAAAAAGCCGCTTATGACGCTATGCTCACAGCGATCAAGGCGCACAGAGACAGATTCGATATCCCCGACGGAGTGAAGATCTCGGGCGATGATTATGTCGAGCTTTATCAGCTCATATATGATTTTGAGTACAGCATCTTCGACCTTGACGTAAATATCCGCTATACAAGCGCTTCAAACACGGGAAATGTTGTTTCCGCGCAGCTTTCCTATCTCTATACCGCCGAGCAGGTCGATGATATGCAGAAAAAGATCGACGCTGCTGCGGATAAGATCATCTCCGAGCTTGGAAACGAAATGTCGGAATATGAGATAGTGAAGTTCTTCTATGATAAGCTCGCCTCCGAGGTCGAATACAACGAAAATGCCGAAAATCTCCGCGATATCTACGGCGCACTCGTTGAAAAATCGACCGTCTGCGGAGGATACGCAAGAGCATTTTCCTACCTCTGTTCAAAGGTCGGCATCGAAACCATTACAACCCTCGGCGACTTCAACGAAACTCCGCATATGTGGAATATGGTGAAGATAGACGGGAAATGGTATCATGTCGATGTTACTTCGGGCAACGCAACGAACACCGAATTCCCATATATAAGATACGACTATTTCTGCGTTACGGACGATATAATAAACAAGTATCACGTCCTCTACGACCAGCCGTTCGATTACCCGAAGGCAGTTTCCGAAAAGTACAACTACTTCGTTTATAACAACCTCGTTGCGAGAGATGTTCCGGATGCGGCTGCACTTATCGCGGAGGAGATCATAAAGGCTTCGGCGGCAAAAATACCTGCAGTACAGTTCGCCTGCGCAGACGATCAGACCTTTGAGGACGTTATATTCTACCTCTTTGACCCCGAACAGCGTCACGCTATCGACATCTACGAAAACACCTACGATTCGGCTGAAAATAAATACAATCTCAACTCAATACAGTATCACAGCGACCCCAAGACAAGAGTTATAAAGCTTTTCCTTCAATATGTTTAATACTGATTTTTGATCAAAGTGTAGAAAAAAATCGGCGCACAAGCCATATAAAGCTATTTTCAATAGCTACGAGCTTTTGCTTGATTTTTTGTACACTTTCGGTTTAAAATAAGTACAATTTATCCATTGTTCTGAAAGGCTTTGGAGGTAAATCACCTTGCGAAAACTTATACCGAAGCGCTGCGCAGCTGCCGCAGCGGCAATAACGGTAACTATGGCTTTTTCCTCGTGCGGCTCGGAAAAAGACCCGACGGAGGATATGACCTATAACGGCAGCTATCACATGATAGAGGGCGGAACTTCGGTGCTTATCGAAGATACATCGTCCGTTGTCCGCGACAGCCTTATCTATTTCCCCGAGGATATGGAAACGCTCTACGGACAGAATTTTCTTTCTTCCGAAGAAAAGAAGATATACAATTCGCTCGTTGAAGCTATCGGTAACGAAGAGAAGTCCGTTCCGATGGAGGCGGACGGCGAAACTTATACGAAAATACTCAACCTTATCGGCATCGAGCAAATGGGCTTCGGCAATGTTTCCGACAGAAGGGTCGGCGCGTTCGATGTGGAAATACAGCGCTTTCCCGTCGAGTTCACCTACCGCTTTTCCTGCGAGGAAATGAGCAATATGAACCGCGCCGCTGAAGCCGCCGCGAACGAGATAATGGGCGGCGTTACCGACGAAATGACGACCTACGACAAGCTGAAATATTTTCACGATTACCTTATCACCCACTGCGAAAGCGATTCCGAAGATCCTTATGCGAACACTATCTACGGCGCGCTCGTAAGGGGAAAAGCGCTCTGCGAGGGCTATGCGAAGAGCTTTTCCTACCTCTGCAATAAGGCCGGGATAGAGAATATCATCGTCACGGGCGAAACGGACACCGCACATATGTGGAATATGGTGAAAATAGACGGTAACTGGTATCATGTCGATGTGACTTGGGATAAACCCGACGGAATGATCGCCGAAATGTACCCCGATATGGTGATGTACCAGTATTTTCTCGTCACCGATTCGGTCATAGAGAATAATCATACTGTATGGACGATAACCTCACCTCCGCCGAAAGCATACGGAACGAAAGAGAACTACTTTATCAAAGAGGGACTGTATGTCGAAAGCGAGGAAACGACCGAGCAGACGATAGATAACGCCCTGCGCAAAGCGATATCCGAGGGCAGTCATACCGCTTCGATAAAGTTCGGCACAAGCAATATGCTTCATTCGACCATTCGGAAGATGACAGACAGCGCAAGCAGCGGGGGAGATTACCTCAAAGTAAAGATAGCCGATATAAGCTCCGAGATGAACGTCAAGCTCAACGTAAGCTGGACAGACTATTATTCGCAGTACAGGATACTTGTGTTTATAATAGACTATTGATATTAAATTCGGAATTATGAATTCGGAATTCGGAATTATTTTTGCTCCGCAAATTGCCGTAAATCGTAGGGTCGGATTCTATATCCGACCGTCAAAAATCTTGTGTTTTAGGCAAATTTTCCGTAGGGGGCGGGTTTCCCGTCCCGAATCGCGAAGCGATTTTTAGCACATATATTATCTTTCGTAAACAAAAAGAACCTGTTTTCAAAGAATTCAAAATCTTTGAAAACAGGTTCTTTTTTATTATGAAACGCCTTGCGGCGCGGGACGGGAAACCCGTCCCCTACGGAAAATCGGTTCTCGCCGTAAATTTGCGGAGCAAAATAATTACGCATTACGCATTACGAATTACGCATTACGCATTATCCTTGATGTATTCCGCAATATTCTTAGGTGTAACACCGAGCTTTTCAAGAAGTTCATCGGGATTGTAACGGTCGTAGAACGACTTCGTGATGCCGAAATTTCTGACCTTGACACCCGAATCACCGAGGTAAGATGCGACCTTGCCGCCGAAGCCGCCTTCAAGCGAGCCGTCCTCGAGAGTAACAACGAGCGAGTGATCTTTTTTCAGTTCGTCAAGAAGCTTTGCGTCAACTCCGCTTGCATAACGTGCGTTCACAAGAGTTGCATTTATGCCGCTTTCTTTAAGGATAGCCGCAGTTTTTTCACCGAGCTGATAGAAGTCGCCGAGTGCGATGATCGCCGCCCTGCTGCCCTTTGTGACGATTTCGGAGGAAAGTGTGCTGTAATCGGTCGGGAACTTTCTGTCCGAGTGGATAACGCCATTGCAGGGAACACGGATCGCAACGGGGTGTTCATTCTGCTCAATTGCCCAGTCGAGCATTGCAAAGTATTCCTCTGCGCAGGTCGGTGCGAGGTAAACAAGCTCGGGGATATTCGATATCATCGGGATATCGTAAAGTCCAAGGTGGGTAACGTCAGTCATACCCCATACGGAGGCAGAGAAAACGACAAATGTTGCAGCGTTCCTGTTGATGCAGACATCATGCGAGAGCTGGTCGTAGGTGCGCTGGAGAAACGAACTGTACACACCGAAAACGGGCTTTGCGCCGAACTTTGCGAGTGCGGAGCTCATTGCAACAGCGTTTTCCTCTGCGATGCCGACATCGACAAACTGCTTTCCTGCCTTTTCACGCTTATCCTTTGTGAAGCCCATAACGGTCGGAGTTCCTGCCGTGAGTGCAACAACGGCAGGGTCTTTCTTCATTTTGTCAAGGAGATATTCAGCGGTCATTTCGCCGTAATCCTCGCCGTCAAAGTTGAACGTACATTCGCTCGTTTCAATGTTGAAAGGCATATGCCAGTGCCAGTTTTCCTTGTCCTTTTCGGCAGGAGCATAACCCTTGCCTTTCTGCGTTACGATGTGAACAGCAACGGCTTTCTTGGTGTCCTTGACGCTTTCAAAAGCCTTGATGAGTGCGTCAATATCGTTTCCGTCCTTTACAAAAACATAGTCAAGTCCCATTGCAGTAAAAAGGTTAGTCTCAGCCTTGCCGTTGCCCTCACGGAGAGCCTTGAGGTTACGGTAAAGTCCGCCGTGGTTCTCTGCAATGGACATATCGTTGTCATTGATGATGATGATAAGGTTAGTGTTGAGGTCGCCTGCCGTGTCAAGACCCTCGAGAGCCTCGCCGCCGCTCAAAGAACCGTCGCCGATAACAGCGATAACATTGCCCTTGCCGCCTGTGAGGTCACGAGCCTTTGCGGCACCGCAGGCAAGGCTTATCGAAGTTGAGGTGTGACCGACCTCGAAGAAGTCGTGTTCGCTTTCGACAGGGTTCGTATAGCCTGAAACGTCGTCATATTTTTCGGGGTAAAGATAAGCGTCCTTTCTGCCTGTGAGCATCTTGTGAGGGTAGCTCTGGTGCGAAACATCGAAGATGATCTTGTCCTCGGGCGAGTTGAAAACGTAGTGAAGAGCGATAGTAGCCTCGACCATACCGAAGTTAGGGCCGAAGTGTCCGCCGTGAATGCTCGCTCTCTTTAAAAGAGCCTCACGCATTTCAGTGGCAAGTGCGATCCTTTCGTCACAGTCAAGCTTTTTAACATCACTTGGAGAGTTGATCTTTTCAATATACATGATTTTCAAGTCCTTTCATTATTCTTTTTCCCAGCTCAAAACGCCCGTTTTTACGGCGATCTCGTATCTGCCTATCTTGTAGTCAAGGCGTGAAATTTCCGTTTCAAGCTGTTCCTTTTGCTCGATGAGTTTTTTGCGCTGCTCGGTGAGAAGCTCGAGCCGTGCGCCGATAGTCGAGTCGCCCATGCTGAAAAGCCTGCAATACTCGGCTATGATCTCAACGGGAAGTCCTGCGTTTCTCATACAAACGGCGTTTTCGACCCAGCCGATGTCCTGTTCGGTGTAGTTACGGATACCGCCCGAAGTTCTTGTAACGGGTGGGATAACGCCGATCTTTTCGTAATAACGCAGAGTATCCTGCGAAAGTCCGTATTTTTCGCTTACTTCTTTAATAGTCATATTCTTCCGATCTCCCGAATCAAACCTTTCGGGAAATTAGATCACCACCTTTTTTCTGATTACATTATAATACTTGGAGCTGGCTCAAAGTCAAGGGCTTTTGATGCGGTTTTACAGTTTATTTACAGTTAGAAAATTGATAATTGATAATTCGGTACATTTGAAATTGCCATATTTTCCGTAGGGGACGGGTTTCCCGTCCCGCAGTCACTTAAGCAAGTTAACAGTTTTTAATTGACAATTCGTACAGAATGCTTCCTCCTGTCCGCCTAAAGGTTTTCACTTTGCTCAATGCTAACGAAAACCCACCATTTTTCTGCAATTATCTCATATTAAATTTACGTTTTTCGTATCAAACAGACAAAACACGATTAATAATCCACCTTGCTTTTAGGTTTTACAAAATAGTAAGGTCGTATTCCATATCCGCCAGCAGCTTGTCAAAAAGGAATTTTATGACTTGATAGCTAAAATTAGAACCGCCGTTCATATCCTGTCGGCATTAAACGTTCGTCGCTTTGCTCCTCACGTTTATCTGCCGAGGATAGCTGTTCCGAACATAAAGAATAAGCGCAATTCACATTTTATAGGTTTACAGATTGATTTATCACGTTCTGTTTTACTTTTTGAATGTGAATTGCGCCTTTGAACTGTTAATAATTATTCTATTGCAGCATTGCTTTGCCTGTCAGTTTAGGGAGTTTCGCTCTCTGCGGAGAGCGACAAGGTGGCGCTGCCCCCTTGACCCCTGCCACCCTTTGAAAAG
>UQQA01000021.1 GCA_900543105.1 uncultured Ruminococcus sp.
CCGAAATCCTATATATTTGAGATTGTCGGCTTGATTTTTTCCAAATTTTAAATGGTGTTTAGTATAATAATTTGGCTGACGGAATTTTTATAAAAAAGCTTGGAGGAAATTATGGATAAAAGAATTTCCGCACTTATCGAAAACATTGAAAAGGTCATTATCGGAAAGCACGATGTTATCATGAATGCTGTAACTGCACTCATTATGGAGGGTCATGTTCTTATCGAGGATGTTCCCGGCGTTGGAAAGACCCAGCTTGCGGCGGCACTTTCACGCTCTGTCGGCGGCAGCTTCAACCGTATACAGCTCACGCCTGACATTATGCCGTCCGATATCACGGGATTTTCGATGATAAACAGAACTACGGGCGAGTTTGAATACAAAAAGGGCGCGGCATTCTGCAACTTTCTGCTTGCGGACGAGATAAACCGTGCTTCGCCAAAGGCGCAGTCGGCTCTGCTCGAAGTTATGGAGGAACGTCAGATAAGCGTTGACGGTCAGACGCACTCGCTTATGCGCCCGTTTATGGTTCTCGCAACGCAGAACCCCGTTGAAACCTACGGCACTTATCATCTTCCCGAGGCGCAGATGGATCGTTTCGCGATGCGTATAAGCATGGGTTATCCGACCTTAGCCGAGGAGAGCGCTATACTCGAACGAAACGAATTCGAGAACCCCGTTTCAAAGCTTTCCGCCGTTATCACAACGGACGATGTTGCCGCTTTGCAGGACGAAGCGAAGAAAGTCCGCGCGGCTGAAAATGTCAAGAACTACATCGTTTCCATTGCCGAAGCAACGAGAAATGATGAAAATATCAAGCTTGGAGTAAGTCCGAGAGGAAGCATCGCACTTTTCAAGGCTGCAAAGGCAAGAGCTTTTATCGACGGCAGGGATTTTATCACGCCCGATGATGTAAAAGACTGCGCCGCTATCGTGCTTGCGCACAGAATAATGCTCTCACCAAAGGGAAAAGCTTCGCTCGGTTCTGCCGAAGCCGTTATCGATGCCGCAGTATCGCGTGTTGCCGTTCCGACCGAATAAGAGGAACAAGCCATGAAAAAAACGCGTCCCCCCAAAAAACAGAGCCGAGCAGCGGCGCTCATCGTTCGGTGCTTCGGCTACATTATCGCTCTCGGACTTTCCCTCGTTTTCGCGCTCTATATGTCAGCTCCGACGGGCTGGACTTTCTTCTACGTCCTTGCGGCTGCGCTCGTGTTTTCGCTTATCGTTCATCTTATGACCTTTATTTCGTATAAAAAAGGTCTTATCCGTGCAGAAATGTCATTCGGCAGCACTCTTGTTTACAAAAATGAAGAATTGAAGCTTCACATCAGGCTCACGAATGACAGCCTGCTCCCCATTTCAAACATAAAAATAATGCTTGCCGAAACGGACGGCGCAGTTTATGATACGTCCGAATTTTCCGCTGCCATCAGTGCAAAGGGCAGCACAAGCTTTGATGCTGTGATAAAGCCGACGATGTGGGGTGCGCTTCATATCGGCGAAGCGAAGATAACGATATCCGACTTTATGAATTTTATCAGCTTCGGCGTAAAACCGCTCCCGAGCAGCGAAAAAGTCTATGTTTTCCCCGATATTCCCGAGATTTCGCCGGATTGTCCTTTTATCCGCTCCGCTGCGGACGCGATGCGCTTTTCGGACGAAAGCGAGGACACCAAGGAAAACGACAGCTACAGTATGTTCGGCGGAATGCCGGGCTTCACCCACCGAGAATATGCCGAGGGTGATCCGATAAAACGCATAAACTGGAAGCTTTCCTCGAAAAAAGATGCGTATTATGTCCGTCTTGATGATGAGATCGAAGCTATGCAGCAGACTGTCGTTATCGACAGCGGCGGAACTGACCGCAGGCTTTGCGAGCGATCGGTCGAGGGTTCGCTCGGAGTTTGTTCTGCGCTTTTGAAGCTTGGATTTGAAAGCTCTGTATGGTTTCGGACGGAAAACGGCTTTGAGCCGCACGAGGTCAACGATGAATCGGGACTTTCCGAGCTTCGGACGGCACTTGCGCGGTATGAATTTTCTTCGCCCGAAAAAACACCCCGACTTCCAGTAAAAGAGCTTTGCGATGCCGAAAAAATAGGTGCAGCGATGCTTTTCACCCCCTGCGCAGACGCTTTGCTCAAAGCAGAAATGGATCACGCCGAAAATTACGGTCTGAAATTCACTGCGATAGCTCACGATATCCCAGATAACATAAACGGTGCTGAATTTATTGCAGATGACTTTATCAAATAAACTTTTTAAAAGAAAGGAGCGGCAGATTTGGAAGATACAAAATTTTTTTCGCGTGAAAATATAGCAAAAAAGACTCTGCCGTTTATCTTTGTGCAGGTAATCTGCTCTGCACTCGCCTATCTCTACCTTAAAACCTATATCAACGTATACGGTCTGCTCTCGGCAGGACTTACGCTCGTTTTCTTTGCGGCGCTCGACTTTATCTCAAAGCATAAAAATGTCGGATTTTTCGTTTATGCAGGGTTAATGGCTGTTATCTTCGCCGCGATAGATTTTTTTATGGCATTCGCGCCGAGCAGGATAGAATTTATCGAATGGTTTATGACGGGTGCTGCGACTATCGAAACGAACGCCGCGTATATGCTTTCGCTGATGCTGTTCTTCACGTTTTTCATCAGCTCGGCGGTCTATTATTTCACGCACCTTATCTACCGAATTTCGATTCTGACGCTGCTCGCGATGATACCATGTGCGGTTTTTATCAAGGCTTCGCAGCCCGTGCCGACATTTTATGCCGCCGCACTCGCCGCAGTTGATGTTCTGATTTATCTTTACCACTACAAAGCCTCGGACAAGGCTATTCCAAACCATGGAAAAGCCGCCGCCTTGACGGGTTATATCGACTTCGCCGTTGCTGCGCTTCTCATTGCGCTTATTATCCCGAAGCCGCAGGAAACGCCTTACTACGAAAAATTTGAGCAGTTCAGCTCCTACTTTTCATTCAGCGGAAACTATGGCAGGATCAATGGCAGCTACACTGAACATTCGGGAAACGCTGACCTTTACAATCGGATGGAAAGCCGCCAGCTTTTCGTTGTCAACACCGATTCGCCCGAATATTATAAGGTTCAGGTCTATGACAGCTACGACAGCAAAAACCGCTGGTGGTACTCGAAAACAGCCGTCCCGAGCAGAATGAGCCGCTTCAACTGGCAGGACGAAGCCAAGGAACGAAGCCTTTCAAAGCTTGCAAACGCATATCTTGAATATCTTGATAAGGGCGGGCAGCTTCTCCCCGAGGACATCGACAAAAAAATGCTTGACCGGTTTGCAGCCGTTGAAGAAACCGTTCATACAGCCTATATAAAGCCGATAAATTATCCGTCAGTCTACCTGCTTGCGCCCGAGAGAACGATCGACACCTCTTTGTACGGACGAAGCGATGTAACGTCAACAAGGCGCACCGACCTCGGCGAAATTATGACCGACACTACTGTGAACAACGCATTCCTGCTCCCAAACGAGGAATATTCCGTTGACTTTTACGGCAGGAACGCTGCCTATTCGAGCGGTTATATCGAGTCGGGGCTTTGCAATATGAGCGCAGAGGATTTCTATGAACTTCTTATTGATATGATAAACTGCGGACTAAGCTATGACAGCTACAGTACGGTCTTTGCATTTCTGCGTGAATACAATAATGAATTTTCCGATCTTCCATCAAGCTTTGTCGGCTTTGAGGAATACGATATTTCCGAAGAAATGCGCACCCTTTCAGCAAGCATAACCGAAGGTCTGACTTATGACTACGAAAAAGCCGAAGCCATAGAAGCATTTTTCAACGACGGAAGCTTTACCTACGACCTCGGTTACAGAGCGCCGACAGACAAGGATACTCCGGAGTTTTTTGTGAACGAGAGCCGCAGAGGAACCTGCTCCGATTTTGCAACAGCGTTCTGCCTGCTCGCCAAAGCCGCAGGTCTGAATGTCCACTATGTCGAGGGCTTTAACAGCGGCGACATACAGACCGCAGGCGTTTACAGCATCTCGACCGAAAATGCCCATGCTTTCCCCGAAGTCTACATCGCAGGCGCAGGCTGGACGATATACGAACCCACGGTTTCGGGCAGCGGCGCAGGCTCGGGCGGCGGCAGCGGCAGTGATAACGGCGAAACTGACTACCTCACGGTATTTGTCACAAGCGTGACCGTTGCAGTCATCGGAATTTTGCTTCTTGTACTCGCACTTCTTATGCCGACAATAAGTGAAAAGCTGTTCATTCTCCGCGTAAAACATTCGGACGGCAGCAAAGCGGTGATAATGCTTTACAACCGACTTTCGGCAAAGCTCTCCAAGCGCTTCAAAACGGAAACCAAAACTCTTACACCAAAGCAGCTTTCTGGATTCATAGCCGAAAAGACGAACAGAAATGCGGAAGAAATAATCACACCGTTTGAACAAGCCTGCTACGGCGAGCAAAGCATTACAAAAGAAGCCGCAGCTAAGGCATTGGAAGAATACAATTTGACATTGAAAAATATTAAGCAAAAAAACAAATCTAAATCGTAATATTTTAATACAAACAAGACCTGTTTTCAAAGGGATTTTCCCGATGAAAACAGGTCTGTTTGTTTGTATTGAAACGACTTTCGGCGCGGAACAAAAGCCCGTCACCTACAAAAATTTTACCTAAAAATAAAAGGTTTGCAACAGACGGATATAGAATCCGCCCCTACGGAAATCAGGTTTTCGCTGAAAATTTGCGAAACTAAATAATTCCGAATTCCGCATTCCGAATTCCGAATTTAATTAGTCTCTTTCCGCCCTTCTCCTTTTCTTGTCCTCATACATAAGGTGATCAGCTTCTTTTATGAATACGTCAATTCCGTCGTCTTCGGTCGGAACGGCTTTGTAAACGCCAATGCTGCCGCGAACTTTGTACGGCTTGCCCGATGATGCGTTTATTCTGTCAAGACACTCATCCAGCTTTGCAAGATACTCCTTGTCAAAATTTTCGTGCGGCGAGATGCCTGCTGCAACATACTCATCTCCGCCGAATCTTGCTGTAAAAAGTCTGCCCTCGGCAGCTTCGGATATTGCTTTCGCCATTGAGCTTATCGCAAAGTCGCCCCCGTCATGACCATAGGTATCATTTATGGTCTTTAGCCTGTCAAGGTCCACCGAGATCATTATAAACTCCCTGCCCTTTTCTCGGCAGTCCTCAAACGCTTTTTGCGCAAATTTGAAAAAGCCGCGTCTGTTCAGGAGCGTTGTCAGCGGATCACGGATATACATTTCTTCAAGTTTATCAAGAGATGAATGAAGCGTTGCACGAACTCGTGCATTTTCCAGTACCAATCCGATAACTCCACAGTCGTATGTATTTGTCACGTTGTAATTTCCGTGGCACTGTGTGAATTCGACCGCGAGGTAGCCAATGGATTTATTTTGAAAATGTATCGGCTGGAACATTATATTCGGGCAGGTACGCAGAACAGTATTCAGCTCGGGGATAAGCTCCGCCGTATCGAAAACAGGCAATACCGCCGATTTTTGCGTCTGAAAATCAAATTCCACGCCATAGCCGATCTTTGACGAATAGCCGTTCGTTCTGTAAAAGCTGTAATCACGGTTCGGATCATCGCTGTTCTTTATCTCGGAATAAAAATCATCGCATATACACATCCATGAGTGCTTTGTCCATATTTTTTTGAGAAAAACGTCCATTTTTCTCACAGTTGCGGCAAAATCGAAGTCTATTTTTACTGCATCGGCAGTTGTGATGATGAATTTTGCGTAGTATTTGAAGCGGTTCACATCGTCATAGAGCGTGTGCATATTGTCGTTGAGTTCCTTGGGTGCTGATATCGGTTTGCAGCCGCACGACTGCGAAAAAAATCTCTCAGCCTTTATCGTGTCTGCTCCGACAGGCGCGATATTTCCGCTCAGTATCTTATGCAAAACGTCTGTAATGCGGTCAGCCGCCATACTCATATTGGTTCGCGCGGTCGTCAGCGACGGAACATAGCTCATAGCTTCGGGTATGCCGTCAACGCCCGTTACGATCAACTCGTCCGGTATGGATATCCCAAGCTGTGCCGCTTTTCGGCTAACGCCGAGTGCCATTGAATCATTCGCACATATTACGGCATCGGGAATGTTCCCGTCCCTATACCATTTTTCAAAAACAGCTTCAGCGGCTTCATGCCAGAAATAACCCGTTCCGAAAAGCGATTCATCGATAGGAAGTCCGTATTTTTTGAGCGTTTCACGGAAGATATCCTCTCGCTGGTCGGAAACGCCGTTGTCCCTGTCGCCGCGCATAAATGCAAGCTTTTTCCTGCCGTGAACTTCGATAACGTGTTCGATTATCGCGCGCAGACTTTCGTTATAATCAAAAGTAAGGTTATAAGCGCCGTCAATGTTCTCATCGAGCGAGATTATCGGTACGCAGTGAAGCAATGACTTTTTCGCGATGCTTTTCTTTGCGCTTTCGCTTTTTATCGTCAGCGTGAGCATTATCATTGCATCGATATCATCGTAATTTATAAGGCTATAGATGTTGTTTTCGCCGACCTCGTGAGGAGTTCCGAGGCTTCCCTCGATCGATGACGTATGAAACCATAGGATATGATATCCCAGTTCATTGAATTGTGTGCAAAGCATTGTAAGAAGCGGACCTGTGTAAACGTTGTCCGTGTCACCCGAAACAACAGCGATCTTTATTTCCTTTTCCACTGAAAGTCATTCTCCTTCTGTCTTATTAAACAAGGCAAAAATTCACATAATTGTAATAACTTTCTTTAATAATACCACATTGCTGCGCCAAATTCATTAACTTTTTGTTAACAATACTGATTACCGATAAAAAACCGCCTTCCGATAGGAAAGCGGTCAATACTGAACGTCAATAAAATTATATTTGGTAAAGATTATCGAAGCTTATTCAGCCGATGCTCTCGAAAGCCAGATATAGGCGATGTCAAGTGCCTCATAAAGGCTGTTCTTTTCGCTCTTTTTAACGATAGCTTCTATAGGACTGAGCTTTTCATCGGTAGCCATTTTATAGACCGTGATCTTCTTTGCGACTTCAAGATCGCCGATCTTTTCTTTGTCCTTGATATCCATCATAACAACGTAATCATCGTACATATTACCATAATAAATCGTGTTGTCTTTTCTCACAAGAGGGAGTCCTTTATAGGACAGGAATTCTTTCTTTTCAGCCATTGTTGATCCTCCTTTGTGTAACTGAAATGTCCATAAACCGCTTTGATCTTCATAAATGAAAATCTCAGCTTATCTAAAACGTTTAACTATTATTTATTATACCATACAATATTAATAAAATCAATAGCTAATATTAAAAAAATATAGAAAATTTGCAAAAAGCGGAAATGCCGCGCAGCAGTAGATCTGCGCAGCTTGTTCCGCAAAAAATTACCAGCTTGTGATGATCTCTTCCCCGTTCAGGTATTTCTGAACATTTTGGGCAAGTCTTTCAACATAAGCCGTTGTGCAGGTGAAGCTTGGCTTTCCGTTGAGGACGATGACCGTGCGTCGGTCGCCGATGTTGTAGAACTCGATAGTATCATCGCCGTCCTCCGCAAGAATTTCGATGGTTGCCGCAGGAGTTCCGCTTACTTCATCGAAGTAAAGCTGCTCTGACGGCGCACGGAGAATGAACTGATAGAGTGTCTTGAAAGCGTCTGCGTCAAGCTCTTTTCCGTTCGATTCAACTGCGAAATCATCTGCGCCCGAACCCTTGATATCGAACTTCGCGTCAACACCGTCAGTCTTGATGCTGATAGAATCGATGCCGTAGATATAGTGGCTCGTTATCATTGTCGTTGTGATATCGAGCGGCATAACTGTGAGCCACGGGAGTGTCGATTCATCAAAAATATACACCATATCAATATCGCAAGCCATACCGTAATAGCCGCCGTTTTCAGCCTTATTGCCTATCTTCAGCGTGAACTCGCCGCTCTTTGTGTCAGCCGTAACAACGAGCTGAGGGTCGTCAAGTCCATACTGTGCGAGGTCGTCCTCTTCTGGGCGGATAGCTGCGAAGTCGGAAGCTGTAAGTCCGAACATTCCGCTCATAACGTCCGAACCCTTATCGGGGTTGATATCGAGAACGACAGGTTCGCTCATACGATAGTTGGACGAGTTGGAAACCATAATGTTCTCATCGTCAAGACGGGTATCATAATCGATAACGATATCGTAATCGAGGTCTTTTCTGCTGATAGTGAGCTTGTTCACGAGCGAATAATCTGTCTTGTCATTTTCGTCCTCGGCTGTTTTCTGTGTGAAAACGACCTTGTTTACGCAGTTGCGCGAGTTTTCTTTTGCGAAAGAAACATCACTGTCCTTTACGGTATAGACCGTGGTTTCATCGCCGATGCTCATATAGCTGTAAACGGACGAAGCAGGAACTTTATCACCTATCCTAACGGTGTAGGTCGTCTTTGCCGAATCGTCAAAGGTGACTGTGTATTCCGCAGACGGTTCGTCCAAGCCGTAGATAGACATATCCTCGGCATTTTCCATAACGGTTTTCTGTGCGGTGAGCGTACCTGCGCCGTTGAGGGCGTTATTGATGAATGTGTCGCTTATCGGAGCTAAGATGTAGTCAACGATAGTCCACATACTGTAATCGCCGCTTGTAACTCTGTTTATCTTGTAAGAGCCATACTCATTTGTGATTTCGAGGGTTTCAATATCGGCAGGGTCTTTGTCATAGATAAGGCTCGATTCTACGACAGTTTCTTCGTCAGCAGCATCTTCATATTCCTCGGCAGGCGATGTGAGCAGAAGGAACGCCGTAACTCCGCCGAGACCGAGCAGAATAACTGCCGCAATAATGATAAATTTTATCTTCGACTTCATTACTTATGTCTCCTTTTGAGCCATATAACGATACCTGTGATAAGGATAGCCGCAGGGAGAAGCACAACGAATACCCAGAATGCAGCGTTTGCCTTTGCAGCCGTTGTATCAAATGTTGCTGCTGTGAGGTCCTTTGCAACAATGGAGATGCCGCCGTTCTTGCCCGTCATAGTGTTGAGAATGGAAACGAAGTAGTCGCCGTTGTTGTAGTAGGAAGTGCTTGTGATAGATGAATCAAGCATTGCAGACGAACCGAATACAAGGAGGTTCGATGTGAGAGTGTTGTTGTCCTTATCAAAGGTGTACTTGCTGCCGAGGGCGACAGTGTTGAAGCTGCCGTTTACAACATCGGGTTCTTCGCCGTTCTGAGCAGCCTCCTGCATTTCATCTGTAAGAACGAAAGCTGTATCTGCCGTTTTGAGGAGCGAATGAGTTGTGACGTTTCCGCTCGATTCAAAGAGGATATTTACAGGACGTGCAAAGTAGGAAACTACAGGGAGATCGGGCTGTGCAACATTGCCCGAGTAGTCATTTTCCTCGATGAAGTTACGGATAGCATAGAATGTTGAAGTGCTTGCAAGGTTGGAAGTGTTCTGGTCGCCGACAACGCCGCTGCCGACTTCAATTCCCCATTCTGCGAGGAAAGCGTCTATGTTCTTTGTTGCTTTCTGCGAATAGCTTGCAAGGTAGATAAGATTTCTGCCGTAGTTGCCGTCATTTTCAAGGTAGTTGTAAAGCTTTGCGATAACTTCCTCGGAAAGGTCGTTTATCGGAGCGTTTATTACCATAACGTCTGCGTCGTAAGGGAACTCTTCGCCGTTCGGGTCGAATTCGGAAACATCAAAGCCGTCATCTTCGAGGAGCGAACGGATAGAATCGTTGGAAACATCGGTCTCGCCCGTGTCCATAATTGCGGCTGTCTTGGGCGCAGGGTCGGTAACATACATAATTGCAGATGTGAGTGCCTGCTCCGCCTTGGAGGAAACGATGTTGTAGGAGAATGTCTGATAGTTAAGTTCTGTGTTGAAAAGGTCGTTTACAGTCAGAACCTTGATGCGGCTGCCCGATGTAACAACGATGTTGTTTGCCGCGATTGTACCCTTGTAAATTTCGGAATACTTGTTTGCGTATGTCGGGTCAGCGGTCATATCAACGAACTTTACCGTTACCTTATCACTGTTGAGGGCATATTTTTTCAGCACCTCATAAGCCTGAGTATAGTAAACATTGCCCGCGTCGCGGAAGGTGTCCTCATCAGTCATTGTTACGATCTCAACGGGTTCGGAAAGGCTGTTGATATAGTCTATGGATTCCTGCGAAATTTCAAAGTTGCCCTTGGAGGTAAGGTCGATCGTGAGGTCGGTTCTCTTTCCCACCAAGGTAACGATAACGTTCACAAGAACCACGAGTGCGACAACGATGACCGTGATCGCAGTTGCGGCAGAGCCGTATTTCAGCTTCTTTGAATTGAATGGCTTCTTAGGCTTCGCAGCTTTTGCTTCTGCGGAAGCTGTAACATTGTTTTTTTCTTCGCTCATTGTAATATTCCTCCTTTCGTTTAGTCAGCCCAGCGGCGCTTTTCAAGCACACGGACTGTAAGGAAGTTGAAGATGAATATTGCACTGAGGAAATAAACGATACTTCCGATATTGAAAATGCCCGATGCGAATTCTGTGTATCTTGTGTAGAAAGCAAGTCCTTTCATAATGCTGCTCAGAAGCTCGTTGGAAACATTTCCTGCGAGAAGATCGAGCATATAGAAGAACATTATGATAACGAAGCTTACAATAGCTGCAACGATCTGGCTCTCTGTGAGTGAGGAAACGAAAATTCCTATCGAGATGAATGAAGCTCCGAGCAGGATGAGTGCCGTGATAGTTCCGATGATAGTCGCCCATTCAAGTGTTCCTGCGAGTGTGTGAAGAACAACGAGTATGGGGATATAAACCGAAATAGCGCAGAGGAAAACGCAGAGTGCCGCAAAGAATTTTCCGGCAACGATACCGCCGAGGCTGACGGGTGCTGTGAGCAGACCCTGATCGGTGCGCTGTTTCTTTTCTTCGGAGAAAAGTCGCATCGTCATAAGCGGGATCAGTATCATCATAATTGTAAAAACGCTTGTGAAAATATATGTCGTATCGGTCGAGCCGTAAGCCATATTGATATTAACGAAATAATTTCCTGTGTAGAGGAAAAATGCAGTAATGAAAATATAAGCTATCGGAGAGGTGAAATATGCTTTCATCTCACGCTTGAAAATTGCGCCCATTATTCTTCCTCCTCCTTTTTGGTTTCTTCATTTTCGGCAGGAACTTCCTCTGCCTTTTTGGCTTCTGCGCTGTCAGCTTCATCAACGATATCGGACTTTTCAGCCTTTTCATCGGACTTCTTTACGCTGATCTTGACATCGCTGCCCATTGTAATTTTGAGGAAGATATCTTCAAGCGACATTTCGTCCTTCTTCATTCCGAGGATCACCCAGTTTCGGGCAACGATGCGCTTGAAAAGCTCACGGCGGATATCGCAGCCTTCCTTGACCTCGATCTCATAATCGTAGATGCCGGGCTCACGCTCCATATCGCCGTTGACGGAAACAACGCCGGGAACGGTCTTTATCAGCTTAAGGATCTCCTCACGATTGCCGTCTATGCGCATGATAAGTCTGCTGTCGGCTGTGATGTTTTCGGTGAGGTTCTCGGTCGTGTCATCTGCGGCAATTTTGCCCTTGTTGATGATGATAACACGGTCGCAGACTGCCTGAATTTCGGAAAGGATATGCGATGAAAGAATGACCGTATGCTTCTTTCCGAGCTTTTTGATAAGTGTTCTTATCTCGATTATCTGCTTAGGGTCAAGTCCGACCGTCGGTTCGTCGAGAATTAGTATCGGAGGATTTCCGATGAGTGCGGAAGCCAGTCCGACTCTCTGCTTGTAACCTTTTGAAAGGTTGCGGATAACTCTTTCGTAAACATCGGTTATCTTTACAAGACTGCAAACGTCCTCGAGATGAGCTTTTCTCGGGAGGCTGCACTTTTTTAGTTCATATACGAAGTTGAGATACTCCTTTACCGTCATATCAAGGTAAAGCGGAGGTATTTCGGGGAGATAGCCTATCTCCTTTTTCGCTTTCATAGGCTCGTCAAGGATATTTATGCCGTTGATAAGAGCCTCGCCCGAAGTGGAGGAGATATATCCCGTCAGCATATTCATCGTTGTGGATTTGCCTGCGCCGTTTGGTCCGAGAAAGCCGAGTATCTCGCCGTCATTAACGGTAAACGAGATGTTGTCAACTGCTTTTTTCGAGCCATACTGCTTTGTAAGGTTTCTGACCTCGATCATTTATCAGCACCGTCCATTTTTAATATTTAACGTGGCAAAAACCGCCTTTCTGACGGTTTTTGCACGGAATTATTGTTATTTTAACGCACAACTGTGTTAAAACTGTGATAAGATAGGAAAAATTTCCGAACATATTGTATCTTTAGCTAAAAAATCTGCCTTATGCGGAAAGTTTTTCGATACCCTTCTTTATTCTGTCAAGGGTAACTTCCTTGCCCATTATTGCCGCAAGCTCAACGCCGCCGCCCGGAGTGGAAAGCTTGCCCGAGAGAGCCGCTCTGACAGGAAGAAGTATCCAGCCGACCTTAACACCAAGCTCTTCTGCCTTTGCGGAAAGGGTATTGTAGATATTCTCTTCCGTCCAGTCAGCTTCGGAGATGTTTTCAAGGAGAGGAAGTGAAGCTTTAAGCGCTTCAAGGCTCGTTTCGGGAGTGGTTTTCATCTTCTTGTTGAAGTAAAGGTCGATATCGTAATCACGAAGCTCATCGATGAAGTCAACTCGCTCGGGTATCTGCGTGAAAAGCTCTGTTCTCGGCTGGAGAACTCTTGCAAGAACATCAAGGTTCACGTTCTTGCTCTTGCAGGTCTGACGGATATAAGGCAGAGCCGCTTTCTTGAATTCTTCGGGAGAAAGACGCTTTATCCATTCAAAGTTGATAGCCTTCATCTTCATCGGGTCGAAGATAGCAGGCGACTTGGAAAGTCCGTGAATATCAAACTCCTGAACCAATTCGTCAAGGGTGAAGATCTCGTTCTCGCCCTTTGGTGCCCAGCCGAGAAGTGCGATATAGTTGAGGATAGCGGGAATGTAGTAGCCTGCTTCAACGAAGTCACCGAAATATGCGTCACCGTCACGCTTTGAAAGCTTGTGCGTTTCGTCACGCATGATATGCTCAACGTGGATATAGCAGGGAACTTCCCAGCCGAATGCCTCATAAAGGAGGTTGTACTTAGGTGCGGAGGAAAGATACTCGTTTCCTCTTACAACGTGAGTGATGCCCATAAGGTGGTCGTCAACAACGTTTGCGAAGTTGTAGGTCGGCATACCGTCAGCCTTTATAAGGATCTGGTCGTCGAGATCAGCGTTCGGAACTGTGATATCGCCGTAAAGCTCATCGTGGAAAGTCGTTGTGCCGTCGAGCGGAACTCTCTGTCTGATAACATAAGGCGTTCCTGCGTCAAGAAGCTTTTGAACCTCATCGGCAGGAAGATCACGGCAGTGTCTGTCGTAGGTCGGAGTTATTCCCTTTGCACGCTGTTCCTCGTGAACCTGATCCATTCTTTCCTTTGTGCAAAAGCAGTAGTAAGCCTTGCCCTTTTTGACAAGCTCCTCCGCATACTGCTTGAAGATGCCCATTCTCTCGGACTGAATGTACGGACCTACAGGACCGCCGATGTCAGGACCTTCGTCCCAGTTTAGTCCGCAGACACGGAGCGTATCATAGATAACGTCAGTTGCGCCCTCAACATATCTGCCCTGATCGGTGTCCTCGATACGGAGAATGAACTTTCCGTTGTATTTCTTTGCGATAAGGTAAGTATAGAGTGCCGTTCTGAGGTTGCCTATGTGCATAAAGCCCGTAGGACTGGGGGCAAATCTCGTTCTTACATTTTCTGTATTCATCTTGCCAAATTCCTTTCTGAAATTTCAAAAATCAGATACCGAAAAAATCGGAAACTGTATTTACATCATTTTTTATCTGCGCTTTAAGCTCGGTTATGCCGCCGAATTTTCTCTCGGGACGAATGAATTTCACAAGCGAGAGCCTGACCCTTTCGCCGTACAGATCGCCGTCAAAGCCGATCATATACGTTTCGGCGAGGACGATATCGCTGTCGGAAACGGTAGGCTTCACCCCGACATTCGTTATGCCGAAATAGGTCTTTCCGCCGACCTCCGCTTTCGATGCGTAAACGCCGAACCTCGGCATTGTCCTCTCCGCTCCGAGCCGCTGATTTATCGTCGGGAAATCTATCGTCCGTCCGATGCGGTTTCCGCTTATAACGGGCAGTGTAAAGAAATAATCGTATCCGAGCAGTGCGTTCGCCTCGGATATCTCCCCTGCCGAAATAAGCTCACGGATATGCGTTGAGGAAATTTTTCTGCCGTTTTCCTCGCTGACGGGCGGAACGGTTATCACCGTGATGCCGCATTCTTCGCCAAGCTTTTTCAGTATTTCCGCATTGCCCGAAGCACCCTTTCCAAAGCGAAAATCAATGCCGCAGACAACATATTTCGCACGCATTTTTTCGTGCAGAACTTCCTTTACGAAGCGTTCGGCGGTGTATTCCTTAAAGCTTGCAAAATCGGGCGAATAAACATACTCCGCCCCAAGCTGTCCAAGCATCGAAAGCTTGTCCTCACGCCCGAGGATACAGCCGAGCGAGCCGCCTTTTGATGTCACCGTTGCGGTATCGAACGTGAACACCGCCGCGGAAATATCCTTGTTTTCACGGGCGATCTCTGCCGCTTTTCCTATCACGGCTCTGTGACCGAGATGCACTCCGTCAAAAAGTCCTGCCGCGACTGCGGTATAACTGTTCGGAACGGTATCCGTGCCTATAAGTTCAATCGTAAAATCACCCTCAGAAATTCTTGTAGACCGTAAATTCCATTGTTTCTGCGTTCGCAATGCCAAGCCCGATAAATCCGCCGTCCGAGCCGAAAACACGATGTATTCCGCCGCATTTTATACAGCCGCCCATAAGCTCTATCTTTAACTTTACGCCGTTTCGGTAAAGCTTTTCTCTGTGTTCGTCAAGCTTCACGGACGGATAATCGGCGAAAACTTTTTCTATCGGGAGAAGATATTTCTTGGCAGAATTTCCGCTGTCGGCGTTCGCCTGCAATTCTTCAAGACTCACGCAGTCGGAAAGCGTAAATCCGCAGGCAGCAGTCCGCACAAGGCTTGTCATAACTGCGCCGCAGCCGAGCTTTTCACCAATATCATTTATAACAGTGCGGATATAAGTACCTCTTGAGCAGGAAATTTCAATCGTTCCCTCGTGAGAAGCTTCATCAAATCCCGTCAGCACAAGCTTGTATATCGTGACAGGGCGAGCCTCACGCTCGACCTCTATCCCCTTTCGGGCGAGGTCGTAAAGCCGCTTTCCGTTCACCGTCACCGCCGAATACATTGGCGGTATCTGCATAATGTCCCCTCGGAAATCACCGAGCGAAGCTTCCAGCTTTTCAGCCGTGACTTTTTCAGCGCCGCCGAGCTCGGTCATTTTTCCCGAGCTGTCCTGCGTGTCGGAAACGAAGCCGAGCCTGAAACCTGCTCGGTAGGTCTTGTCGTGGTCGGGGATAATATCGCAGGCTTTCGTTGCCTTTCCGACAAAAACGGGAAGAACTCCCGTTGCCATGGGGTCGAGCGTTCCTGCGTGTCCAAGTCTGCGAAGCCGCAGGATACCCCTCATTTTCGCAATAACGTCAAACGAGGTGAAGCCCTGCGGCTTGTTTACGCAGATCAATCCGTTCAGATCATCATTTTTTCCGCCTATCATTTCTTTGCACCCATTTCCGCAAGAGCCTTGCCGACAGCTTCGACTATCTTAGTCTTTGCATCATCGATGCTCGTTTCAAATGAACAGCCTGCCGCCTTGATATGACCGCCGCCGCCGAACTGAGCGCATATCGCCGAAACATCAATATCCCCCGTCGAACGGAGCGAAGCTTTTATCTTATGCTCCTCTTTCTGACGAATAAAAACGCCGACTTCTATCGTTTCAAGGACGGTCGTAATACCTGCGATGCCCTCGAATTCCTCGGCAGGAAGTCCGGTTCTCTTTATATCATCGAGCGAAACGGAGGCTACCGAGCAGCGTTCATCGAAATAGTATTCCATACTGCCGAGAACGTGCTGTTCAACGGCAATTCTCGCTTTGCTCTTCTGGTCGAACATTCTGCGGTTTATCTTTCCTGCGCCGATATCGAACTTCATCAGTTCAGCCGCAGCTGCGTGTGTTTCGGAAGTGCAGGAATCGAACTTGAAGCAGCCTGTATCGGTCGCAATGCCCGTGTAAAGGCACTTTGCGATCATAGCGTCACATTCGGTAAGCTTCTGAGTGCTCAAAAGCTTGAAAATGACCTGACAAGCCGCCGCTGCGTGTGGTTCGACAAGCGTTCTCTTCGCATAACCCGTGTTTGATATATGATGATCTATGCAAAGCTCAACCTTGTCGGCATAATGCTCCAGATTTTTTCCGAGAAGCTTCGGGTCGGCAACATCGACCGCAACAACGGTCTTGAACTCGAAATCCTGCGGCTCATAACCCTCATACATAAAGTCATAGCGCTTCGGAAGCTCATCTGAACAATAAACATTTGCTTTCTTGCCCATTTTTCGAAGAATTGCGCATAGTCCGAAGCCTGAACCTATCGTGTCGCCGTCGGGACTTGCATGGGTAAGGATATGATAACAGTCGTTTTCGCGGAGAAATTCCGCTGCTTCTTCAAAATTTATCTGCAAAACATCACAACCTTTTTATTCGGTCTCGTTATCTGTTTCTTCTGTATCGTTATCTTCGGCAGGAAGAATATCGTGAAGCATCTGTGAGATCTCTGCCGAATGTTCGATAGAATTATCGGGGATAAAATGCAGCTCAGGACATCTTCTGATATGGAGCTTGTTGGTTATCTCACGGCGGAGCATACCCGAAGCGCTCTGAAGTCCCTTTACGGCATTTTCAGCATCTTCCATTCCGTTGAAGCTGGAGATGAATACCTTGCAGTGCGAGCCGTCGCCCGAAAGCTCAACTCTGACAACGGAGGTCGCCATTGTGTTTACTCTTGGGTCTTTGACACGCTCTCTTATAAGACCTGCGATCTCGCGCATTATATCTTCGGAAAGGCGCATATTTTTAAAATTAGGCATATAAACTCCTTTTTATCTATTGTGGAAAACGCTGACCGAACATTTATCGGTCAGCTTTCCCGAATAACTTTAGAGGTTCCCTTTACATAAGGGGTTCTCTAAAAACCGGAACACGAGCAAATTTTCGTTGGGACTTTGCGCAGCTTCAAGGCAGCGAAACGCAGTAAATACTTGATGTATTTCAAGTTTCGCTAACGCGGAAGATGCGCAAAGTCGTAGAAAATTTGCCGTGAGGGAGGTTTTTAGAGGTTCCCATAAGTTATTCTGCCTTGGTTTCTTCCATCATATACGCTTCAAAAATATCTCCGACCTTGACATCGTTGAACTTTTCAAGCGTGATACCGCACTCGTAACCCTCGGCAACTTCCTTAACGTCGTCCTTGAAACGCTTGAGGGAGGACATCTTGTCGTCTGCGATGATGATACCGTCACGGACAACTCTGATCTCGGCATTTCTTGTGATCTTGCCGCTGAGAACATAAGAACCCGAAACTGTACCAACGCCCGTGATCTTGTATACCTGACGGACTTCGACACGTCCAAGACCAACTTCGTGGAACTTAGGCGCAAGCATACCCTTCATAGCGGTCTGAATTTCTTCGATCGCATCATAGATGATTCTGTAAAGTCGGATATCAACACCGTCACGCTTTGCATTTTCCTCTGCAACGGGATCCGGACGAACGTTGAAGCCGACAATGATAGCGTTCGATGCGTCTGCGAGCATAACATCGCTCTCGGAAACAGCACCTACGCCGCCGTGGATAACTTTAACTCTGACTTCATCGTTGGAGAGCTTTTCAAGCGACTGACGAACAGCTTCGACAGAACCCTGAACGTCTGCCTTGACGATGATAGGAAGTTCCTTGATCTCGCCCTGCTCGATCTGGCTGAAGAGGTTGTCGAGAGTTACCTTCTGATACTGCTTGAACTGCTCCTGCTTTGCCTCGTGCTTACGCTGTTCAACGAGTTCTCTTGCAAGACGCTCATCTTCAACGGCGTTGAATGTGTCACCTGCGGACGGAACTTCTGCAAGACCCGTGATCTCAACAGGACAGGACGGACCTGCTTCGTTTACAACCTCGCCCTTGTCGTTGGTCATAACTCTTACTCTGCCGACAGCCGTGCCTGCGATGATGATATCGCCCGTGTGAAGAGTACCGTTCTGAACGAGGAGAGTTGCTATAGGACCTCTGCCCTTGTCAAGACGTGCTTCGATAACAGCACCCTTTGCAAGTCTGTTCGGGTTAGCCTTGTACTCGGCAACTTCGGCAACGAGAAGAACGTTTTCGAGAAGCTCGTCAATGCCCATGCCCGTCTTGGCGGAGATAGGAACGCAGATAACATCGCCGCCCCATTCCTCAACAACGAGGTTGTGTTCGGTGAGCTGCTGCTTGATATTTTCAGGGTTTGCACCCGGCTTATCCATCTTGTTGATAGCAACGATTATCGGGATATTCGCTGCCTTTGCGTGGTTGATAGCTTCGATAGTCTGCGGCATGATACCATCGTCTGCGGCTACAACGAGGATAGCGATATCGGTTACGGACGCACCTCTTGCTCTCATGGAAGTAAAAGCTTCGTGTCCCGGTGTATCGAGGAAGGTGATGTCCTTGCCGTTGTAATTAACTCTGTAAGCACCGATATGCTGTGTGATACCGCCCGCTTCGGTAGCTGTAACGTGAGCGTTTCTGATATGGTCGAGGAGTGAAGTTTTACCGTGGTCAACGTGACCCATTACAACAACGACAGGTGCTCTCTCTACGCCCTCGCCGTCATCATCGGAATCATCGATAAGACGCTCTTCGATAGTAACGATAACTTCCTTTTCTACCTTTGCGCCGAGTTCTTCGGCAACGAGTGAAGCTGTATCAAAGTCGATTACCTGATTGATAGTACACATTTCACCAAGACCCATAAGCTTCTTGATAACTTCGGTAGCTGTTACCTTAAGTCTTGAAGCGAGTTCGGAAACGACGATCTCATCAGGGATAAGGACTTTGAGCTGCTGCTTTCTTGCTCTTTCGAGTTCAAGTCTGCGGAGCTTATCAGCCTCGGATTCATGCTTGTTGGAATACTGCTGCTGTTTTCTCTGCTGGGACTTCTGTGTGAGCTTCTGCTTCTTGGAGAAATTGTCCTTGTGTCTACCGTTCTGAACGGGAGCGATGTTCTCGTACTTTTCGTTGTACTTGTCGATCTCGACATAAGAACCTCTTGTATCTACCTTGTGAAGCTTCTGATCTACTGTATTGCTCGAAGCGTCGGCGAACTTGATATCGAGCTTGGTCTTGTTCTGGTTCTGATCCTTGTTCTGCTGGGGCTTCTGCTCATTCTTCTTATTCTTGTTCTGCTCGTTGTTTTTGAGAGCCTGCTGTGCGTTGAAGCGGTCAGCCTTGTTCTTCTGCTCGTTCTTGCTGTTCTGAACGGCAGGCTTTGCTTCCTGCTTGACTTCCTGCTTTGGTGCAGGCTTCGGAGCTTCCTGCTTCGGCTGAGGCTTTGGTGCTTCCTGCTTTACGGGTGCGGACTTGACATTTTCCTGCTTGATCTCTGCCTTGGGAGCTTCCTTTTTAACGGGCTTCTTAGCTTCCTGCTTAGGCTGTTCAGCCTTGGGAGCATCTTTCTTTGCAGGCTTCTTTTCCTGCTTCGGCTCTTCTTTCTTTACAGGCTTTGGTTCGTTTCTCTTTGCGAAATAGCCGTCAAAGCTTTCCACCTGATTATTCTGTGTGTAATTTTCGAGAATGATATTGAGCTGGTCAGCGGTAAGGCTTGCGGCAGCTTTTTTTACCTCTCCGAATTTATTTTCAACGAAATCGATAAGCTCCTGATTGGAAATACCGAGATCCTTTGCAACATCACTTAATTTCTGTTTGGACTGCGATCTTGTGTTACTCATAGGCTGTATTACCTCCGTTAATTCTTTGTTATGGTATCCTCGCCGATAAGACTTTCAGCCTTTTGGGCGAACCCCTTGTCGCAAACTGCGATAACACCGACTTTTTTCCCTATACCGTGAAAAAAATCATCTATTGTAAGGTTTGTTTTAACTGTTCTGACGCCGTATTTATCGGAAAAGAAGCGAACTTCCTTTTCCGTCTTGGGCGAAATATCCGAAGCGAGAACTATCAGCTCCGCTTTGCCTTTTTCGGCTGATTCTTTGGACATATCGAACCCGAGCGCCATTCTCCCCGATCTTCTGCACATCGAAAGGAGTCCGAAAAGCTTGTTATTCATTTTCCGAAAGCTCCCTTTCCATATTTGCATATACCTCTTCATCGATCCGGCAGGAAAAAGATCGTTCAAGCTTTCTTGCTTTCTTCGCTTTTTCAAGGCACTCGCAGGAGCGGCAGATATAAGCACCTCTGCCCGATTTTTTACCCGTTGTGTCGAGGCTGATCTCGCCCTCGGGCGATTTTACGATACGGATAAGCTCTTTTTTGGGCTTCATCTCGCCGCAGCCGATGCACATCCTCATGGGTATCTTTTTTACAGCAGGCATATTCTACCTCCGTTTTATCATTCAGTGGGAACTTCGGGCTTTATGTCTATCTTATAATCGGTAAGACGGGCAGCAAGCTTTGCATTCTGACCCTTGTTGCCGATAGCAAGTGAGAGCTGGTTGTTCGGCACGATAACTGTGCACTTCTTCTCTTCGCCCTCTTCCTTTGTAACGCTGATGACCTCGGCAGGAGCAAGTGCGTGAGCGACGAACACCGTGATATCCTCATCATAAACGATGATGTCGATCTTTTCGCCGCCGAGTTCTTCAACGACCTTTTCGATTCGGGAGTGCTTTGGACCTATGCAAGCGCCTACAGGGTCAACGTTCGGGTCGGTCGAAGCAACTGCGATCTTGGTTCTTGAGCCCGCTTCTCTTGCGATGGACTTTATCTCAACGATGCCGTCATAAATTTCGGGAATTTCAAGCTCGAAAAGACGCTTTACAAGGTCGGGGTGACGGCGTGAGATCTTAACGGCAGGACGTCTGTCGGGGTTGATGATCTCGCATACATACACCTTGATGATCTGACCCTCTTTGAGGACTTCGCCGGGTATCTGTTCCTTTTTGAGCATATAAACTTCGTGTCCGTCGATCGTGAGTGTGATGTTGCCCGTTGCAGGTTCGATCTTCTGAACGGTGGCGGAAACAGCTTCGTGAACCTTGTCCTTGAACTGTCCCATAATTTTGTCACGCTCGAATTCCTTCATATCGTGACGGATAGACTGCTTTGCATACTGGGCTGCGATTCTGCCAAACTTTGAGGGAGAAAGCTTGAAAGGAACTCTCTCGCCGAGCTGTGCGTTCGGGTCGCAGACTGCTCTTGCTTCGTCGATGTTGATCTCGTTGAGGTCGATAGGTTCATCGTCAACAACGGTTCTGAGAACGCAGACATCGAATATCTGACGCTCGGGGTCGATGTTTACAACGAAGTCGTCACAATATTCATATTCTTTTCTTACGGCTTTAAGTATTGCCTGGCTGATCTTCTCAGCAAGAACGTCAACAGAGATGTTGTTTTCCTGTGCAAGCAGTTCAAGTGCCTCAAAAAAATCCTTGATAAACTGCTGTTCCTTGTTGATCTCAGGTGCTTTTTTGGTTTTTCTCATTTTTCCTGATTCCTCCTAAATTTATATAAAGGTTTATTCTTCAAAATCATCTCCGAAGAGATCTTCGTCATCGGCAAGCTTCACGAAAGCAGTATCGGAAAGCTTGATAACTTCCTCTGCGCCGTCCCTTGCAACGGTAACAGTGTCCTTGTCATACGCTTTGAGTGCTGCGATGATCTCCTTTTCGCCGTTCTCATTTTCACGGATAAAGCGAACTCTTATCGGACATTCGAGGAACTTTTGGAAATGCTCCTCCTTTTTGAGCGCACGTCCGATACCCGGCGAACCTACCTCGAGGATATAGCTCTGTTCGATAGGATCCTGCTCATCGAGAAGCTTCGACAGCGGACGTGTAACATTCTCACAGTCCTCCATACTCGCAAGGTCGTCCTTTCCGTCAATAAAGACACGGAGGTACCAATAAGCGCCCTCCTTTTCAAAGACGATGTCCCAGAGCGAAAGTCCCAGCTCGTCAATGATAGGCATTACCATATCATGAACTTTGGCGATAGTATTTCCGCCCTTTCCGCTTTTAGCGTTTTTTCCTGACATTTCATCAATCCCTTCATAGATCAAAAAAGTTTACTGTAGGGAACCTCTAAAAACCTCCCTCACGGCAAATTTTCTACGACTTTGCGCATCTTCTGCGTTAGCAAAACTTGAAATACATTCGGAATATATTCCGTAGTATTATACTGCGTTTCGCTGCCTTGAAGCTGCGCAAAGTCCCAACGAAAATTTGCGAATAATACGAAGTATTATTTTGTTTCGGTTTTTAGAGAACCCCTGTAAAAACAAAAGGTCGGAAGCTTTCCGACCTTTCTTTATAATGTTACATATATTATAACACATTAAAAGCCGTAATGCAAGCCTTTTTGCAAATTTTAATTAAAAACATAACAAAGCGCCGCACATTGAAGTGCGGCGCTTAAATAAGCGTGTTTGGTTTCTTTCTTAGAATGCGGAGAGGAAGAACATGAGAGCCTTCTTTACATTGCCCTCAACATGGAGTATGCCCTCTGCAAGAGCCTTGTAAACATCAAGCTTTCCGTCAAGGATCTTGTTAAAGGAATCAGCGTCAACTCTTACATATACATCGTAATCATTGTATCTGTAGGGCTCAACAGCAGGCTTTCCTGCTTCGCTGAGGTAAACATAGAATATCTCCCCTTCCGAACCGTTGAGTTCGAAGTTTACAGCGATAGGATACTTAACGAGATCGGTCTTGATAGCAGAGAACTTCTTCTTTGCCTTTGCAAGGGCTGTATCATAAGGTGAAGCCTTAGGAGCCTTAGGCGCTCTCGGAGCTTTTGCCTTGGGAGCTTTTTCTGCTGTCTTTGCGGCAGGCTTTTCAGCCTTTGCTGTTTTAGCGGCTGCCTTCTTTGCAGTAGCTTTCTTTTCGGCAGGCTTCTTTTCAGCCTTTTTCTCAGCAGGCTTCTTTTCTTCTGTATTCTTAGGAGCAGGAGCGGCAGCCTTTGCTTCAGCAGGCTTAACTTCGGCAGGCTTAACTTCGGCAGGCTTTACCTCAGGCTTTACTTCAATGGGCTTTGCCTCTACAGCAGTCTTTGCTGCTTCGGTCTTGATAGTTTCAACAGTCTTTGCAGTATCGGTCTTCTTAACTTCGGAAGTGGTCTTCTTATCATTGTTTGCCATAATGATTCCTCCATACAATTTCTGATACAGGCGTTTTATCGCCGTATAAAAACTTTAAAACTTAAAAAATTGCTTGAACTGTGTTCCCTGCATTACATATAGTACACTTGGGAACTTTAACTGTGATAATTATATATCTTATTTTCGGAAAAGTCAATATTTTATGAAAATTATCTAAAAAAAGCCTAAAAATTTGGTAAATCATATCCTTTGATTATAGCAATATGACAGCTTTTGCTCAAAAAATATATGCAAAATGCATTTAACGCGCCGTTAAATCAGCCTTTAAGCCCTCTTGACTGCCTGTCCATATCCTCAACGACGATATCATATATCTCGCCGAGCGTTGCGCAGTATTCAAGGACTTTCCACGGCTCGTTGGTGTGGTAGTGTATCTTGATAAGCTCCTCATCGCCAACTGCGAGCAGACTGTCGCCGATAAAATTTTCACGGAAGTATTCGTCGATCTTATCCTCGTCAAGGTCTGTGCCCTCGATAAGGAGCTGTGTATCATAGCGGTATTCTATCATTTTTATATAGTGTCCTCTCAATCCTTTACGCCGTTGACAAGCTCGTCGAGCATCTTCGGAAGCTCGGTATCCATATTCGCATCGCTGAACTGGCACGTTCCGACAGCCTTGTGTCCGCCGCCGCCGTATTTGAGCATAAGATGTCCGACATCAACGTTTGATGTTCTGTTAAGTATCGAGTAGCCGACAGCAGCACTGCAGCCTGCGCCTCCCTTGCCGTTTACTATCCAAGCGGAGATATTCTGCTCGGGATAAAGGCTGTAGATAAGGAATCTGTTGCCCGAATAGATAGGGTCAACGCCGCGGAGGTCGGAAATGATAACGTCCTTTTCAACATGTGTGTGAGCCTTTACCATTTCGATGAATTTCTCGGTCTGCTCGTTGTAAACTTCGATACGCTCCCTGACATCGGGGAGTGCGAGTATCTCTTCCGTGTTCATCGTGCGGCAGCAGTCGATGAGCTTTTCCATAAGCTGATAGTTTGAAATTGTGAAGTTTCTCCATCTTCCAAGACCTGTTCTCGGATCCATAAGGAAGCCGATAAGTATCCAGCCCTCGGGGTGAAGAATCTCTTCCTTTGTAAGATGTCCGCTGTCAACCTTATCAACAGCTTCCATCATCTCATCATAGTGCGAGAAACGTTCCTCGCCGCCGTAGTAATCATAGATGATACGTGCACAGGAGGGTGTAAGTCTGCTTTCGCCGACGAATTTTCCCTCGAGCTGATTTCTCTCAAATTCGCTGGAATGGTGGTCGAACCAAAGTCCGCAGCCCTCAACGAATGGAACGTTTGCAAGGCAATCGTCCTTTGTGATCTCAACAAGTCCGTCCTGAAGATCCTTCGGGTGAACGAACTTCCAGCAATCGATAACTCCTACGTCCTTGAGCAATGCTCCGCAGGCAAGGCCGTCAAAATCCGAGCGTGTAACCAATCTCATATATTCAACTCTCCTTAAAAATATTCTAAAGATGAA
>UQQA01000022.1 GCA_900543105.1 uncultured Ruminococcus sp.
CGAGGCAGTTTGTTGTGCAGGAAGCAGCGGAGATGATCTTGTCATCAGCTGTAAGAGTCTTTTCATTTACGGAGTAAACGATGGTCTTGAGGTCGCTGCCTGCAGGAGCGGAGATAACAACCTTCTTAGCGCCTGCATCGATATGAGCCTGGGACTTGTCCTTGGAGCAGTAGAAACCTGTGCACTCGAGAACAACGTCAACACCGATCTGACCCCAAGGAAGATCCTTAGCGTCCTTTTCAGCATAGATCTTAAGTGTCTTGCCGTCAACTGTGATCGTGCCTGCTTCATCATCAGCGGAAACAGTGTGCTTGTTTTCACCGATCTTGCCGCAGTAACCGCCCTGAGCAGTATCGTACTTGAGGAGCTGTGCGAGCATGGAAGGCTTTGTGAGGTCGTTGATAGCAACTACATCATAACCCTCTGCACCGAACATCTGTCTGAATGCGAGACGACCGATACGACCGAAACCATTGATTGCAACTTTAACTGACATAATAAATTTTCCTCCTAAAAAGAAATTTAAAATACGGCATTGGGAAATATTCTTTGCGGAACACCCCAAAGCTTTATATATCTATTTTACCTTATTTTTTTGAATTTGGCAATACCTTTTGACAAAAAAATAACATTTTTCAGAAACTTTTTTCAAAACGCCGCAAAAGCTTTGACAGGTTGGTTCAAAATGACCGAAAGTGAACTGGCAATGTGACTTTTTTGTGCCAATAAGACGAAATTATGATTAAATTTTCAAAAAAGCAATGCAGAAAACGAAATACTGTGGTATAATAATAGTGTAATTTTTTATGAAGGGATCACTGCTTTATGGATAGTGCCGTTCTTCTTGTCCTGCGTGAATTTTATGAACGCTCCGAGATACCGACTGCGATAGTTTCCGACGGCGTTAGATTTGAAAACAGCCGCTATGCCGGACTTTTTGACGGAAAAGGCGTGTCAAAGGACGTTTTTGCCGAAAAAGTGATGAAAAAAGGCTGCGGATATGAGCTTATCGGCGATATGATCGTGAGCGTGAATGTTATAAGCTATGACGGCGTTTCGGTGATCGAAGTCTTCGATAAAAGCCCCGTCGAAGCGGCTATGCGAAGCCCGGGAGTGAACAGATACCTCGTCTGCTTCTTTTCACGGCTGAGAAACTGCGTACACAGTATCTCGATGATATCGGAAAAGCTCGAAGAAAAGCTTGCCGACTGCGCCGAAAAATATGACGGCATCGGGCAGACTTTCAGCAGCATAAACAGCAGCCTGCGCGATATAATATCCTTTATCCTCGACCCCGAGCAGATGATATTCCTCATGGACGACAGCTGCACGGAAAGCGTTGTCAGCGTGAGCGATACGGTGACGGAGCTTGCACGGCAGTTCGCCGAGTACCGCAAGGACATCACGGTAAAAACGGATATATGCAAAGGTGCGGCTGCAAAGCTCAACAAGGGTTCGTTCTGCGTGCTCGTTTCCGATATAACACAGCGGCTATGCGGCGGCGAATACATACCGAATGTGGTGGAATTTTCCGTAAAAGAGGATGAGGACGGCGTTAAAGTACGCATTTCCGCCGATACTTCGGAGAAACGCTTGTCCGAGCTTGCGGCAGCAGGGGAAAAGAGCTTTTCGGAGGGATTTTTCTTTGAATATATCTCCGACCTTTTCTGCAAAAGATTCGGTGCGTCACTCGAAAAGACGGGTGAAGGCGCTTACGAACTGGTTCTGCCAAAGCTTGCGGACGGTGAGTTCGTTTTATCCGCGGCGCAGAAATTCGACGAGGGAAGGCAGCTTTTTTCGCCAATGGAAGTACGCTTTGCCGACAGGAGATTTTACATTCCTGCCTGCTCATAATACTGAACACCAATAAAATACAGGAAAAATCTGCGCCGAAATCCCAATATAAATCTGTTTTCAACAGATACAAGATCGTCGGCTTGATCTTTTACAAATTTTAAATGGTGTTTATACTGATTTTTTGTCTAAAAATCAGTATTGGTATAAAGACAAAATACAGAGGAGAAATCAATTATGAAAAAGAACAGAATGATGAAAATTATCGCAGCTGTCGCTGCATTGTGTATGACGGCGGCAATGTTCGCCGGCTGCTCAAAGGATAAGACCAACGACGGCTCGGACACATCGGTGAGCGCTTCCGATGAGAGCAGCACAGACAGCTCCGAGGAAGAGACCGTCGCAACACAGCGTCCCGTTGCCGAGGGCGACATTTACGCTATCAACAAGTTCAAGGTAAAAGACCTCCCCGAAAATTACGTTATGGCACAGAAGTCGCAGGAGGATTTCGATCAGCATTTCCGCTATATAATCGATGACGGAAAAGCGCAGATGGCTGTTTATGCCGCAAATTATGCCGAGGATTACGGCGCTATTGATGATTTCATCGGACGTATCCGTTTTTCGATGAACTTCAACAATGTTCTTTACAAATGCGATACTGATTTCACCGACAATCAGGAGATAAGCATCGCGGGCTTTAACGGAAAATGGTGCGACTACACCATTACCCAGAATATTTTTGAAACCGATGAGAACGGCGACACCTACAAGGACGAAGACGGAAATGACATCAAGACCCCCGTTGCATGGTACACGGGCAGACTTTACTGTTTCTACTCCGACAATGACGCTTTCTATTTTACCGTTGAATCCACACAGGATTACTGGGATAATGTTGTCGGCGATTTTGAAACCAAGATACTTCCAAACATTTATATAGACGAAAATGCAGAGAACGACCCCGTTGAAGAAACGGACGAGGCTTCGGCTGAAACGTCTGTTGTATCTGCCGAAACAGAAGAAGCTCCCACTGAGAGCGAAGAAACATCTTCTGCCGAATAAACAGACGGAAAATCGTGAAAAATAACGGTTGCATCTGCAATTGATTTGTGGTATAATCATATAATATAATAGTTGATAAAAGCATATCGGTCAGAGTAGCTTTTGCTCGGGATACAGAGAACGTCGGGGTGGTGCAACGGCGGCGAAGAGCGTCAGTGAAGTGCGGCCGCCGGCTCGGACGGGGAAAATTTCACGCTAAACCCGTGAAATCAAAGTATCCGCCTGCGTATCATCTGCGTTAAGGATATGAAAAGACAGTCCGTTCGGACTAATTGAAGTGGAACCGTGGTCAACAGCCGCCTTCAGGAACGAAAAAAATCGCTCTTGAAAGCGGCTTTTATTTAATTCGGAATTAGGAATTCGGAATGCGGAATTATATTAATGCGTAATTTTTATTCCGCACATTTGCGGTGTAGGGCAGAAATTCGTCCTCTGCAAAATTTAATGCAATGCAGAGAGAAAAATAATTCCGAATTCCTAATTCCGAATTCCGAATTTCAATTGGTGGATTCTGTATCCGCCCGTTTGCGAACGCTGTTTTCTTTTTACAAAATTCCAATTCAGAGAATTGAGCAATATCTATCATGACATAACTGACAAAGGAGCTGTATTTTATAGTGATAATTAATTTTGAATATCTTAAAAAGCAGTTTAACGAAGAAATTGAATCGGTAAAGCGGCGTGACCCTGCCGCAAGAAGCGCACTCGAGATAGTTCTCACCTACTCGGGACTTCACGCTATACTTGCGTACAGAGTTGCACACAAGCTTTACGAAAAGAAGCTTTACCTCGCCGCACGAATAATCTCGCAGACAGCGCGCTTTTTTACGGGAATTGAGATACACCCCGGCGCAAAGATCGGCAAGGGATTTTTCATCGACCACGGTTCGGGCGTTGTCATCGGCGAAACGACCGAGATCGGCGACAACTGCCTTGTTTATCAGGGTGTAACGCTCGGCGGCACGGGCAAAGACAAGGGCAAGCGTCACCCTACCCTCGGCAACAACGTTATGGTCGGCGCAGGTGCAAGAGTTCTCGGACCTTTCAAGGTCGGCGACAATGTAAAGATAGCCGCAAACGCAGTCGTTCTCGAAACGATACCGCCGAACTGCACAGCGGTCGGCGTACCTGCACGGATAGTCCGCAGGAACGGCGAAAGAGTGCAGAACTGCGACCTCGATCAGATCCATATCCCCGACCCCGTTTCGCTTGAACTCTGCAAACAGCTTGCGAGGATAGAGAGCCTTGAAAAGAAAGTCAACAAGCTTGAAATAAGCGAGCTTGGAAAGAAGTATAACAAAAACAATTCAAACGGAGCAGATGATGTTTAACTCAATTGAACTTTTTGCAGGAGCGGGCGGATTAGCTCTTGGAGTGGAGAAAGCAGGATTTGAACACATTGGGCTGATCGAGATAGATTCAGATGCCGCTGATACCTTAAAGAAAAATCGTCCCCAATGGAATGTAATAAACGATGATATTGCAAACATATCATGTTTGGATCTCGAAGATTATTTTGATATAAAAAAAGGAGAACTTGATCTTTTGTCAGGCGGCGCGCCATGCCAAGCTTTTTCTTATGCAGGAAAAAGGCTTGGACTTGAAGATGCAAGGGGAACTTTGTTTTACCACTACGCTTTATTTTTAAAAAAGCTTCAGCCTAAAATGTTCCTTTTTGAAAATGTCCGAGGCTTGCTTACACACAACAGCGGAAAAACATATCAGACGATCACGGATATTTTTACGGAACAGGGTTATTCAATACAGAAAAGGGTTTTAAATGCGTGGAACTATAATGTTCCTCAGAAGCGTGAAAGACTGATAACTATCGGAATAAGAAATGATCTTGCAGACAAAATCGGCTTTTCTTTTCCCGAGCCACGTGAATATAAGCCTGTTTTAAGGGACGTTTTATTGGATTGTCCTCCAAGCATCGGAACAAAATATTCAAAAAGAAAAGAAGAGATTTTTGCGCTTGTTCCTCCGGGGGGATATTGGAGAGATATTCCCGAGGATATTGCCAAGGAATATATGAAAAGCTGTTGGTATATGGAAGGTGGCAGAACAGGTATATTAAGAAGAATGAGCTTAGATGAACCATCTCTCACTGTTCTTACCTCACCAAGTCAAAAACAAACAGACAGATGTCACCCGATAGAATCTCGTCCTTTTACAGTGCGGGAAAATGCACGATGTCAGACTTTCCCCGATGATTGGGAATTCTGCGGCAGCGTAGGTCATCAATATAAGCAGGTAGGCAATGCTGTACCCGTGAATCTCGCCTATGCAATAGCACTTAGTATAAGAAAGGGGTTAGAGCAGTTATGAGTTGGTCTTTACCATTTATTACGGAAGAAGAGTTTACGGCACACGTTAAGTGTACCATTGAAAAATACGGTGATAAGCTTGAATCAATAGACCTGAAAAGGTTCAACAAAAATATAATTGACCCTATAAAGCTTATTTTTGATAATTCCGTTTATAGGAATACATGGCAGGAAACTATAAGCAATGAAATATTTCGGCAAAGGGATAAGTCAAATAACAATGACATAGGATACTTTCACCAGAAGATATTTTCATTTTTCAATGGCTGTATTGTGCCTGAAAACGGTCATGACGGCGGTTGGGATGTAATTTACAGAGATCCTGACGGCATCATTCTCCCCGATAATTCAGTTGTTCATACTGTGTATGTTGAAATGAAAAATAAACATAATACGATGAATTCTTCATCAGCAGGCAAGACCTTTATAAAAATGCAGAATCAATTGTTAAAAGACGATGATTGCGCCTGCTTTTTGGTAGAAGCAATTGCCAAAAGATCACAGAATATAAAATGGGAACCAACCGTTGACGGACACCGTATGGGTCATAAGCTTATACGGCGTGTGAGCATTGACAGGTTTTATGAGATGGTTACCGGAACAGAAGATGCATTTTATCTTATGTGTATGGAGCTGCCGAACACGATAAAAAAGGTTGTAGATAATTCGGAAGCTCTTGTTCCCAATGATACTGTGATGGACGAAATTGTTGAGATATCAAAAGAAAAATCTAATATATGTGATGAAAATGCCGCAATCGCAATGGCTATATATATGTTAGGTTTCTCAACCTATAATGGATTTGAAAATAATGGAGGAAATTCAGATGAAAATATATAACTCACTCACAAGAACCAAGGAAGATTTTATCCCGAGAGAAGAGGGTAAGGTTTCAATGTACACCTGCGGTCCTACGGTCTATCACTATGCCCATATCGGCAACCTCCGCAGCTATATTATGGAGGACGTTCTCGAAAAATATCTTCGCTTCACGGGACTTGACGTTAAAAGAGTAATGAACATCACCGATGTCGGACACCTCACAAGCGATGGCGACACGGGCGATGACAAGATGCTCAAAGGCGCAAAGCGTGAGCATAAGACTGTTATGGAGATCGCAAAGTTTTACACGGACGCTTTCTTCGCCGACTGCGCAAAGCTCAACATCAAGACCCCTGACGTTGTTCAGCCTGCAACGGGCTGTATCGATGAGTTCATCAAGGTCATTTCCTCGCTTATCGAGAAAGGCTATGCTTATGAGGCAGGCGGAAACATCTACTTCGACACATCAAAGCTCAAACAGTATTACGTTTTCAACGATTTCAAGGAAGAAGACCTTGCTGTCGGCGTAAGAGAGGGCGTTGAAGAGGACTCCAACAAGCGTAACAAGGCTGACTTCGTGCTTTGGTTCACAAAGTCCAAATTTGACGATCAGGAGCTCAAATGGGACAGCCCGTGGGGAGTTGGCTACCCCGGCTGGCATATCGAATGTTCCTGCATAAGCATGAAATACCTCGGCGAGTACCTCGATATCCACTGCGGCGGCATCGACAATGCTTTCCCTCACCACACGAACGAGATCGCACAGAGCGAATCCTACCTCGGACATAAGTGGTGCAACTACTGGTTCCACGTTCACCACCTCAACACCAACAGCGGCAAAATGTCGAAGTCCTCGGGCGAGTTCCTCACCGTTTCGCTCCTCGAAGAAAAGGGCTACGATCCGCTCGTTTACCGCTTCTTCTGCCTGCTTTCACACTATAGAAAGTCGCTCGTTTTCTCGTATGAGAACCTCGACAACGCCGCAGTTTCCTATAATAAGATGATCTCAAAGATCGCCGCACTTTTAAAGGAAAACGGCGGAGATGTCGACAAGGACTCTTACGACAGGCTTATGAAGAATTTCACCGATGCGCTCGATAACGACCTGAACACTGCGCAGGCTATAACAGCAGTTTATGACGTTCTCCGTGACGGCACAAACTCCGCAACAAAGCTTGCACTTATCGGGGAGTTTGACAAGGTGCTTTCTATCGGACTTATCGCGAACGCAGAAAAGCTCAACAAAGCCGCTGAAAATGTCAATGACGACCTCCCCGAAGAGGTAAAGAAGCTTGCCGAGGAGAGAAAGGCAGCGCGAAAGGAAAAGAATTTTGCCCTTGCCGATGAGCTCCGCGACAAGATAACCGCACTCGGATATGTTGTTGAGGAAACACGTCAGGGAACGAAGATAACAAAGAAATAATTCGGAATTAGGAATGCGGAATTCGGAATTATTATGGTTTCGTTTTTTTCTGTGAAAAGCCAAAATTGTAGGGGCGGATTTTATATCCGCCCGTTGCATATTTCGTTTTAACTCATAAAATTTCCGAATTTCTATTAACGCAGGGCATGTTTAATACACAGCAATAGTAATACTAAACGCCAATAAAACTATAGACAAAAAATCTGCGCAAAATCCATATATCAGAGTTTTTGCTTGATTTTTTGTATAGTTTTTAATTGGTGTTTAGTATAACATAAAACAGACGTAATTAGGGGTGAAAGATGAAAGACAAAACAAAAACGATCATAGCCATAGCCGTAATTCTTATAACAGTTTTATCTGTATACGGTGTAAAGTATTACTATCGTCACAAGTATGACAAAGATATAGCCTTTGCCAAAGCCGAGGCGGAAGATCATATTGCCGAGAAATACGGCTTTGAGGATATCAGTCTTGAACGGGACGAGGTTTACCCGACTTATTTTACGGATAATAATAACTTCAGTACAGCCTTTTCGGCAAACTGCGGCGGTGAAGAATTCAGCGTTGTTTTTTTCAAGGAGAACGGCAAGGCGGAATGCTTTGACAACTATCAGCAGGAAGAAATAAGAGCCGCTTTGGAAAAATATTTTTGTGAAAAATTCCCGAACGGAAGCGTTGTTTCGATGTATTTTAAAGGCAATGGCGTACCTTATCCTTATGTCGGCTTTATGTATAAGGACGTTTTCTTTGACGGTGAAAACATAACTGAAATTTTATCCAAATGCCAAGGCAAGCTTGAAATGGCGTTCTATGACACGGAATTTTCGCAGTCGGATATAGAAAAGATCATTCCGAAGGACAGCCGTTTGGAGGCGGAGTTCGCTTCATTTGATACAAAAGAGATTTGTGATGTGTGCGTAAACGAAGCAACGGATCATAGCTATAGTGAGCATTTTTATCTTATACTTGAAAAGTATGCCCCGCATCTGACGGACTATATTTATATTAAAAATGATGGCGTAAACGGTTTTGATGTTGATATAATGGAAAAAGATGAGTTCCTGTACGCTTATTTTCCCGTTGAGCCGAGAGAGCTTGCAACAAGGACGGATATAACCGCAGAGCGTGTCGAAATGAGCAAGGTCACGGAGATCTTCACTCGGTACGGCGAGGAAAATTATCTCGGCGAGCAGCTTTCGGACGAGTATTATTTCGACAGTATCTACGGTGACGTGTGGATATATTATCCGCTTGAAAAGCTGGTTGGCTATGATATAGAAAAGGTCGGACTTGCGTGGTTCAGCGCAGGCGGAATGTCTGACAACCACAATATCGAAAAGGCTCGGGTATGCGGTGATTATGCTGTGTTCAATATGCCGTTCGGCGAGGACTATTTTAGGCTGGTTTATTCGGAGAATTTGACGGAATACACTCCGACCTACTAAACTGTATAGAATATACGGAATTGCTCGGGGCATATTATGCAATATAAACATAAATTGTGAAAAGCCCTTGCATTTTCGGAAACTTTGTGATACAATAAAATAAATAATTATGTAATCAAGCAACGTTTTATGAAAAAGGAAGGTCATATATGAGCATTTGGGAAATCATCTGCGGCGTTATTATGCTTATCGCCTGCATTATCCTTATCATTTTATCAATTCTTCAGCCGCCAAAGCAGCAGAATATGAGTTCGGCTTTATCTGGCTCATCATCAAACTTCTTTGACAAGACCGGCGGTGCAACAAGAGAGCAGGCTTTGAGCCAGCTTACCAAGGTCGTTGTTATCGTATTGTTTGTTATGACGCTTATCGTAAACATCATCGGCATTGTTGCAGGCAAGTAAGTGCTTGCGGTCGGTATGTTTGTGAAAAATTGACCGATAATGTCCTGTGTTTGCTTCGTTCAGACACAGGACCTTTTTTAATTAGGAATTCGGAATGCGGAATTCGGAATTAATTCAATGCGTAATGCGTAATTCGTAATGCGTAATTATTTGTGACCCGTTTTTTGATCAAAATTTTTAGAAAATACTTTATTGTAGAGGACGGGTTTCCCGTCCCCTACGGAATTATGGCATTTTACGAGTTAAAAATAATTCCGCATTCCGAATTCCTAATTCCGAATTTTTTAAGTTGGGAGTATGATTATGGCAGCAGCTTTTGAAATTTACAAAACACGAATAAAAGAAATACTGAAGCAGAGCGGCAAAAAAAGCGTTCCGTTCAAGGTGCTTTACAACAAATGCAAGGGCAAGAGCCAGAAGCTGCCCGAGTTCAAGCGCGCCTTGACCGAGCTTATACGGAGCGGTGATGTTCTCGAAACGAAAGCCGGCTTCAAGCTTTCCGCAGGCAGCGGACTTTTCCGTGCGGAGGTCGTTCGCATCAACAAGAATTTCGGCTTTATCCGCAGGGACGACGGCAGCGAGGTTTTCGTTCCGGGCAAATTCTTCCTCGGCGCGATGCCCGGAGATATCGTTCTTGCGCGGCTTATCCCGAAGAAGAACGAGGACAGAGAAATTCCCGACGGCGAAGTTGTCGAAGTTGTTGAGGAGAATTTCCGCGAGTTTACCGGCACGGCACAGTGCGAAAGCGGCACTTGGTATGTTTACACCGACAACAAGCTCAAAGACCCGATAATGGTCACGGACTGCGCAGTTTCCGTTCACAACGGTGACAAAGTTCTCGCCGAGCTTACACGCCGCGGAACTCGCCACGCCGACCACAGAGCGAAGATAACCGCAGTTTTCGGCTGCTCCGATCAGGCGGCAGTATGCGCGGAAGCGCTTCTTTACATCAACGGCGTCGAAGTCGAGTTCCCGAACGCTGTTCTTGACGAGGCTCGCTACGCCGAGCATAAGGGCATACCGACCGACGAGATAAGCCGCAGACTTGACCTGCGCGATGAGATAATATTCACGATAGACGGTGCTGACACAAAGGATATCGACGATGCGGTTTCGGTAAAAAAGCTTTCGGACGGCTGGGAGCTTGGCGTTCATATAGCGGACGTTTCGTTCTATGTCAAGCCGAATTCCGAACTGGACAAGGATGCATTTCAGCGAGGAACTTCGATATACTATGCCGATAAGGTAGTCCCGATGCTCCCGAAAGAGCTTTCCAACGGGATATGTTCGCTCAATCCACAGGAGGACAGGCTTGCATTTTCCTGCCTTATGAAGCTTGATGGGGGCGGAAAGCTTGTGAAGTACAAGTTCAGCAAGTCAATTATCCGCTCGCGCGTCAAGGGCGTTTACTCTGAGATAAACAAAATTCTTGCCGCAAAGGAAAGCGGCACGGAAATTCCTGCTGAAATCGCGGAAAAATATAACGGTCTGACCGATACCATAATGCTTATGGAAGAGCTGGCTTCTATCCTCACCGCAAACAAGATCGGCAGAGGTGCGCCGCAGCTTGAAACGAGCGAATGCAAGCTTATCCTTGACGAAAATGAGGTCTGCGTTGACGTCCTCCCGAGAGAACGCGGCAAGAGCGAGCTTATCATTGAGGAATTTATGCTTATGGCAAATACAGCGGCGGCAAAAACTGCCCGTGAGCATAATATCCCATTTGTTTACCGTGTACACGAAGACCCGTCGCCCGAAAAGATAGACGATCTGCTTGACACGGCGGCGCTGATGAACATAAAAGTTCCGCACTTCACCGAAATAAAGGCAAAACACCTCTCCGAGATACTGGAGCAGGTCAAAGACAGCACACTTGCGCCCGTTATAAACAACCTCGTTCTCCGCTCAATGGCGAAAGCGAAGTATTCCGACAAGCCGCTCGGACATTTCGGACTTGTGCTTAAGGATTATGCGCACTTCACTTCGCCGATAAGACGTTACCCAGACCTTGCGATACACCGTATCCTCACCGACCTTTGCTACAATAAGCAGAGCGAAGAATATATGACCAAGCGTTACGCAGGCTTTGCGCACGATGCTTCGGAGCAGTCCTCCGCCTGCGAGCTTACCGCAATGAGGATAGAGCGTGAGTGTGACGACTGCTATGTTGCGGAATATATGCGCTCTCACCTCGGCGAAGAATTTGAGGGAATAATCAGCTCCGTTACGGAGTTCGGCTTCTTTGTCGAGCTGCCGAACACTGTCGAGGGACTTGTTTCGATAGACAGTCTTAAAGACGGAAACTATGAGTTCAACGGCAAATTTACGATAACGAACAGCGGTAAGCCTGCCTATTCTGTTGGCGACAGAGTAAAGGTGATATGCTCCGCCGCAAACGTTCCGACGGGTAAAGTTGATTTTATTTTAGCTGAATAACACGAACCGCCCCGAAATGATATTGTCATTTCGGGGCGGATTATTGTAATTGATTATACTTATAGTATTAAATTCTAAAATTTATACGCATCTGCGCCGATTTTATACTAAACACCATTTAAAATTTAGAAAAAATCAAGCCGACAATCTTGAATATATGCGATTTCGGCGCAGATTTTTTCCTTTATTTTATTGGTGTTTAGTATTATATGTGTGTTTCCGAAAGCAGCGTTTTGATATCTCTTCCGCCATACATAATGCGGACTATTTTTACCGTTCCATTTATTTCATCAACAAAATAGAAAACGAGGTAATTATTTACAGAAAATGTGCGTAATCCTTGATTATGCCACGGTTCAGCATCATAGATCTTGTGTCTGGACGGCATTTCATCAAGACTGCGTATTTCATTAATTATTCTTTGCACTTGTTTTGCGGCGATTTGAGGTTCGCAAAGTTCGTTGTAAATATAGCGATAGATATTTTTTAAGTCGTTTTTTGCTGTTTCGGAGTAAAAAATTTGATATTTCATATATTAAACTCCGATTTCAGTTCTTTTTCGACTTCATCTGCCGTATAAATTCTTCCTGCTTTTATATCATCAACACCCTTGGCAATCTCAAAATCAAACTGTGCTTTTGAAAGAGAACCCATTGCGAGAGGGACATTTGCAGGAACTTTCACCTCAAAAGGAATACCGCCCGTGAGGTTGACCTGACACAAAAACATATTCACAGCTTCGGAAATGGATATCCCAAGCATAGCAAGGGTTTCCTCGGCGTTTGCTTTGACATTTTCATTTACACGGATATGGAGAGTTTCGGTTTTAGCCATAGTATCACGATCCTTTCATCGGTTTGTGATTACATTGTATCACATTTTGTATGCAAAGTCAATGCAATATGCAAAATTCGGAATTGTGAATTCGGAATTCGGAATTTTTATGTTTTGGCGGCAAAAAGGCTTTGACGGTGTAAAATAAATAGTATGCAAGATTTGACATAAAAATTATTTCAACAGATATAGGCTTTATGTGAAAAAGCGGAGCAAAAATAATTCCGCATTCCGAATTCCTAATTCCGAATTTAACTCCAGATCTCCTTTATCACGCTGTCAATATAATCTTTCTGTTCCTCCGAAAGCTCGGAGTTGTTGCATGTCCGGTAGAATTCGGAGAAAAGCTCGGCAGGGGAGCGCTGAACTTCGTCGGCGAGATCACTGACAACGCGGTTTTTCCTCGTTCGTGTGTTGTCGTAGTCAAGCTTCATAATGTTCGGGTAGACCGCACGAAGCCGTCCTATCGCTTCGGGAATGTCATTTTCGTCCGTGAGTGTGACATGAATATAATCCTCACGGTTGAATTTATCATAAAAATTCCTGTCTGTAATTTCAAGATATGTCCCTTTTATCTCTCTTAGATCACGAATCGGGCAAAGCGGAATTTCTTCTATGGAAAGCTCGCCCTTTTTGCCGATGTTCGCAATGGTTACGGTCTTTTTGTCGTTGACCTCGGAAAAGCTGTATTTGAGCGGCGTTCCGCAGTAGCGGACTTTTTCGGAAGTGATGTTCTGCCGATGGTGTATATGTCCGAGGGCGGCATAATCGAACGGCTCAAAGACCTCTGCCGAGATATTGTCAAGACCGCCGACCGAAACACTCTCCGAACCGCCTGCGGCTGCGCCCGTTATGAACTGGTGCGCAAGGATAATGTTCCGTTCGTTTTCGTTTACGTTAAGGTGCGAAACTGCGGCTTTGAACGCACTGTCGAAGCTTTCGGTATCATCATCGGGAAACCGGCGGCGCACATCGGACGGACGAATGAACGGCAGCATATAGACGTTCACGCTGCCGAATTCGTCCCCGACCTTTACGGGCGAACTCTCTCCGTTGTAGACGGGGGAAAGATACACGCCTGCCGTCTGCATAAGGCTTGAACCGAAAGCTATGCGCTCGGCGCTGTCGTGATTTCCGCTGATAACAAAAACGGGCGTTACAAGCTTTGCAAGGCGTGAGATAAAGCTGTCAAAAAGCGCAACAGCTTCGGCTGACGGCGTTGATTTATCGTAAATATCACCGGCTATGGCAACAGCATCGGGCTTTTGTTCCTCTGCAATGCGGAGAATTTCGTCAAGGATATAGCTCTGGTCGTCAAGCAGGGGGAATTCGTTCAGCCGCTTGCCAATGTGGAGGTCGGAGAGGTGCATCAATCTCATTTTATCAGTCCTTTTGGTCGGCGATTTCTTTCTTGTCAGAATTTTTATAGATAAGGTCAACAACGGTTTCCATGATGTCAAGCTGCTTGTCGCTCGGCTTCAGCTTTACCGCAATGAAAGGCTTTTCCGAGCCGTTTACGGTAACTCTGCCCTTGTATTCGGCAACGACAGCCTGAATCTGTTCAAGAGAGGCGGAATTGATATAGAAATAAAGCATATCGTTTCGGCAGCGAATTTCGGTGATGCCCATTGAGCTTGCCTTGTTGCGCAGGAGTGCGACCGTGATAAGACCCTGAACGGAACGGGGTGGGTCGCCGAAGCGGTCGATAAGCTCATCAATAAGTTCAAGGCTGTCCTCGTTCGTCTGCAAACGTGCGATCTTGCGGTAGATATCAAGACGTGCGGAAAGGCTCTCGATATAGGTTTCGGGGATATGCGCATCAAGACGGACATCGACAACGCACTCACCGGGGCGCTGCGGCGGAAGCTCGCCCTTGGATTCTGCAATGGCTTCGTTGAGAAGCTGGATATACATATCGTAGCCGACAGCCTCCATGTGACCGTGCTGCTTTCCACCGAGGATCGAGCCTGCACCTCTTATTTCGAGGTCGCGCATTGCAATGCGGAAGCCGCTGCCGAACTGCGTGAATTCACGGATAGCGTCAAGGCGCTTTGCGGCGATCTCGGTGAGGACTTTTCCCTTGCGGAAAGTGAAATATGCGAAAGCACGTCTGCTCGAACGTCCGACACGTCCGCGGAGCTGATAAAGCTGCGAAAGTCCGAGCCTGTCAGCGTCCTCGATGATGAGGGTGTTTACATTCGGAACATCAACGCCCGTTTCGATAAGCGTTGTGCAGACGAGAATGTCTATCTCATGTTCAAGAAGCTGCTGCCAGATATCGGAAAGCTGTTCCTCGTTCAGCGCACCGTGGGCAATGCCTATTCTTGCATCGGGGAGCTGCTGCGCAAGCTTATCCGCGCAGGCTTCTATCGTTTCGATCCGATTGTGGATATAGTAGACCTGACCGCCGCGGCGAAGCTCCTTGTTTATAGCCTGAACAAGAACGCCGTCGTTATGCTCGATAACATAAGTCTGAACCGGGTGGCGGTCGATAGGCGGCTCTTCGATAACGCTCATATCACGGATACCGCTCATTGCCATATTAAGTGTTCGTGGGATAGGTGTAGCTGAAAGCGTGAGAACGTCAACGCCTGCGAAAGCCTCCTTGAAACGCTCCTTGTGCGCAACGCCGAAACGCTGCTCTTCGTCAATGATAACAAGCCCGAGGTCACGGAACTTTACGTCCTTCTGAACAAGTCTGTGCGTACCGATTATCATATCGATGTCGCCTCGGCGGAGCTGCTTGATTATCTCCTCCTGCTCCTTTTTTGAACGGAAACGGGAGAGAAGCTCTATCTTCATCGGGAAATGCTCAAAACGCTTCGTTGCGGTCTGGTAATGCTGCCAAGCGAGGACTGTGGTCGGCGCAAGAAGAACGCACTGCTTGCTGTCGAGCATGCATTTGAAAGCGGCACGGAGCGCAACTTCCGTCTTGCCGAAGCCGACATCTCCGCAGAGAAGTCTGTCCATCGGGACGGGCTTTTCCATATCGTCCTTTATCTCTTGTACACAGCGGAGCTGGTCGTCCGTTTCGGAGTAGGGAAAACGCTCCTCAAAGTCACGCTGCCAGTCACATTCGCCCGAAAATGCGAAGCCCTGTGACTGTGAACGGATAGCATAAAGCTTTGTAAGCTCTTCCGCCATATCCTTGACGGCTTTCTGAACACGGCTGCGTGTTTTCTGCCATTCGCCCGAGAAAAGCTTGCTCAATTTTACGTTTGAATCGTCGCGAGGACCGATATATCGTGATATCATATCAAGCTGGCTGACGAGAACGTGAAGCTGCTTTGAATCGGCATATTCGATCGTAATATAGTCCTTGACAATGCCCTCCAGCTCGATCTTTTCGATGCCCTTGAAGCGTCCGATGCCGTATTCCGAGTGTACAACGAGGTCGCCCGGGGCAATATCGGCGAGCGAGTTGATGTCCGCGCCCTTTTTAAAACGCTTTTTGCGCTTGTTGGAGTTGAGCGCACGAGCCTGCGTGATGAGCGCTGTTCTGATGTCGGGGTAATCATAGCCCGAGCTTGTGCTTCCCGTTGTAAGGAGGACATGACCTGCGGTGAGTTCGGAGTTTTCTGTGAGGATATCGCACGGTATGCCCTCGTCACGAAGATCCTGCGCAATGATAGGCAGGGTTTTGTCCGAGCCTGCCTTTACGATAACGGAATATTTTGCGGAAAGAAAGCTTTTGAGATCCTCGATAAGCTGACGTATCTCGCCGCCCCAAGGCGCAAAGGTGTTCGCCGTCACCGAGAGCGCACGTTTGAAGCGGATATCATCGCTCGAACGCATAAAGGTGTTCATATATGCGCTGAAAAATTTCTCCGTGCGCTGTGAAAGCTCGCCCTGTTCAAGCATAAAGCCGTCAAGACCCTTGCAAAGCTCACCCTGTTCAAGGAGAAGCTTTACATCTTCGGAGTGCTGTGCAAGGATAGGCTTTATCTTTTCGATGCAGTTCTTGTATTCGCTGAAAATTACAATGCTGTTTTCGGGGTCGAGATAATCGAAAATGTCGGCAGGCTTTTCGTATGCAAGGGAGATGTATTTATCGATATTTCCAAGCGTAAGACCCGTGTTGATTCGGTCAATGTCACGGGCAAGGCAGTTTCGGACGGATTCGGCGCGTTTTCCTCTTGCGGCTTTGGAGAGCGCATTGAGCTTTTCGATGAACTCGTCTGTGCTGTTAAACATTACCTCGCAGGCAGGGGAGATGCTTATTTCTTCGATCTCGTCCGTGCGCCGCTGAGTTTCGGTGTCGAAGTAGGAAACAGTGTCTATCTCATCGCCCCAAAGCTCGATTCGCACGGGGGCAGTTTCCTGAACGGGGAAAATATCGATGATAGAACCCCTTATCGAGAACTGCGAAACGCCGTCAACGGTGTCGCATCGGGTGTAGCCTGCCGCGATGAGGTCAGCCGCAAGCTTTTTCGTGTCGATAGAAGTTGACTTGTCAATGCTTACAATGCGGCGTTTTAAAACCTCGGGCGGCATTGTCCTCTGCATAACGGCTTCGACCGAAGCGCAGACAAAGCGAACGGAGTTGTTCATAAGTCCCGTTAAAATGCCAAGTCGGGTGTGTTCATATTCCCTCGAAACGGATTCAACATCGGTGAAAGTGAAGTCCTTCGCAGGGTAGACGTAACTGCACACCTCGCCCGACATCTCGTTGATATCGTCGCACATACGCCGAGCGGAAGCTTCGTCCTCGGTGATAATGAGCATCGGGGAGAAGTTGTAAAGTCCGAGCGCAAGCTGTGCCTTGTGTATGCCCGAAACGCCCGTAACGGAAACGGGAGTTTCACGGTGTTCGAGCGCAAATTTCAGATCCTTGTAGAGATCAAGTTGTTCAATTGCCTTGGTGAAAATAGAATCAGCCATTGTTTCCTGCCTCTTGAATTAAGATGTCGATTTGATGGGAGAACTTTAAAAATTCGGAATTCGGAATTCGGAATTCGGAATTAGCTTCGCTGTTCCGAAAAAATACTGCAAACCGTAGGGGAGGACCATTATAAATTCGGAATTCGGAATTAGCTCCGCTGTTTCGGATAATGGAACTCATACTAATTCCAGACCAACCTATAGACAAATACTCGGATATAATAATCCGATTCTGCGTCAGACTCCCTTGACAGGCGGCAGCCTGCCTGCGGTCGTCTTTCTTGACTTGGATTATTCTATCTGTCGTCTTTGTCTATAGAACGGTTTGGAATTAGTATCAAACCGTAGGGGCGGATTCCATATCCGCCCGATGAACGTGTATTGAAATGCAAACGCATAAATCGAATATTGTATAACCCCAAATTGTATAACGGTATTTCGTGATAAACCAACAGTTTGTAAATAATTCCGAATTCCGCATTCCGAATTCCGAATTAATTCACGTCCCCGCTTACGAATTAAATTTATTCATCGCTTCGTCGATCTTGCCCTTTACCATAAGTTCTATGCACTGAACGGCTTTGTCCGTGCCTTCGTTCATAAGCTTCATCTCGTCATCGGTGAAACGCGAAAGCACCCACGCCGCAAGGTCATAGTCCTTATTAGGCTTTGCACCTACGCCGAGCTTTATTCTGGGGAATGTGTCCTTGCCCGAAAGATATATGATCGACTTTATGCCGTTGTGACCGCCGTCCGAGCCTTTTCTGCGTATGCGGAGCTTTGACGGTTCAAGGCTTATATCGTCATAACATACTATAACATTTTCAATGGGAATTTTGTAGAAATTCATCGCCTCAACGACAGCCTCGCCGCTGTTGTTCATAAACGTGGACGGCTTCATCACAAGACAGCTCACACCGTTTATAGAAGCCACTGCGGTGAGCGACTTGAATTTGAGCTTTTTTATCTCGAAGCCGTATTTCTTGGCGAGTGCATCGACCGTCATAAAACCTGCGTTGTGACGTGTGCGCTCATACTCCGAGCCGGGGTTGCCCAGTCCGCATATTATGAATTCTGGCGTTCCTGCCGCCGTTTCGGGATTTTCTTTTGAAATTTTATCAAAAATATCGAATATACTCATTTTGTGTCCTTTCGTTTATAATATCCCAGTAAGCATTTTACATATCTTATACTGCGCATTTCCATCATCGCTTTCCTTGGCGATAAGGATAAACGCAAAACCGCAGCTTCGACAGTCATATTCATAGCTTTCCTCTTTGTTCCAGCAAACCTTATAGCAGTGCATGTCATAAAGCTGAAGATAAGACAGATTTGCCAACAGTTTGGGGGATACTGTACTGCACTCAGTTATATGTACATCTGCACGCAGTTTATCTTCGCCAAAGCTGTACGGCAGTTTACCGTGAGCAATGTTAAAGTTTTCGGAGCAGATCAGCGATATACCCCTTTCGTTTCCGCTGTTCCAGTAGGTTTCGAGCTGATAAATGACCTCCTCGGGGGAAAGTCCATCGGGAACAACAGTTCCTGCGCACCGTATCGTCATAATAATGAAATGAGAATGAAGAGCAATCAGAACAAGCAGCGGGATAAGCAGTCTGACGAGCAATTTCCTATGCTTCATCTTTTCCTCCTGACATAATATCGGGCGAAAATATACGGTAAAACCACACTAACCCCGCAGGACTGAAAAGCGTCCTGCAGGGTAATGTTATTATTATGCGTTAATGTTCCGAAAAAATGCGAACTGTTCGCAGGGCGTTCCCTGCATCAGATGTTGAAAAGAGGAGAAACAGGTTCGTCGTCGTAGATTCTCTGAATTGCCTTTGCGAATACGGGAGCAACGTGGAGCATTGTGATCTTGTCGATCTGCTTTTCGGCGGGAAGTGCGATAGTATCGAGAAGAACGAGTTCCTTGATAGGGCTTGCGGAAATTCTTTCGATAGCAGGACCCGAGAGAACACCGTGTGTAGCACAGGCGTAAACTTCCTTAGCACCGCCGATGTCGATGATAGCCTTTGCGGCATTGCAGAGTGTACCTGCTGTGTCGATCATATCATCAACGAGGACAACTCTCTTATCTCTTACATCACCGATGATGTTCATAACCTCACATACGTTTGCTTTCTGTCTGCGCTTATCAACGATAGCGAAAGGAACGCCGAGGCGGTTTGCGAAGTTTCTTGCTCTTGTTACAGAACCGAGATCGGGGGAAACTACCATAACATCGTCCTTATTGTCCTTGAATTTTTCAACGAAGTATGGTGCAAGGATAGGCACACCGAGGAGGTGGTCAACGGGGATATTGAAGAAGCCCTGTATCTGCGGGCAGTGGAGATCCATGGAAAGGACTCTGTCTGCTCCTGCTGTTGTGATAAGGTCGGCAACGAGCTTTGCGGAGATCGGATCTCTTGCCTTAGCCTTTCTGTCCTGACGGGCATAGCCCATGTAAGGGATAACCGCTGTGATACGGCCTGCGGAAGCTCTCTTGAATGCATCGATCATAATGAGAAGCTCCATGAGGTTGTCGTTTACAGGGGAGCTCAAAGACTGAACAACGAAAACGTCCGAGCCTCTGATACTTTCCTGAATGGAAACGCTGATCTCGCCGTCAGAGAATGTAACGACCTCTGACTGACCCATAGGCAGACCGAGTTCCCTTGCAATTTCCTCCGCAACAGGCTTGTTGGAATTTGCCGTAAAGATTCTGATATCCTTGCCGTGAAGATTCATTTGAATTTCTCCTTTTGTTTTTATAAAAATTGATCAAGGCGCAATGTCTTGAATAATTTACTTCTTAAACTTTTCTCTGCGTGAGCGGAGCTTGTTTTCGCCGTATCCGTCATGGAAGGAAAGCTCGGCTCTCTCGATAACGAGCGCACCGTCGGGAACGTCCTTTGTGACGGTCGAGCCTGCGGCTGTGTATGCACTGTCGCCGACCGTAACTGGTGCGATGAGGTTCGTGTGACAGCCGATGAAAGCGTTGTCGCCGACCTTGGTGCGGAACTTGTTTTCACCGTCATAGTTCGCAGTGGCAACTCCGCAGCCGAAGTTTACATTTCTGCCGACATCGCTGTCGCCTATGTATGTAAGGTGCGAAACGGAGGTGTGTTCGCCGATGGTCGAATTTTTTATCTCAACAAAATCGCCGATCTTAACGTGCGACTTTATGTGGCTTCCGGGACGAATTTGTACGAACGGGCCTATCTTCACGCCGTCATCGATAACGGAATCATAAGCCTGAACGTAGTTGAGGCTCGTATCCCTGCCGATCTCGCAGTTTTCGATAAGGCAGTTCGGACCGATAACGCAGTTTTCGCCGATAAGCGTGCTGCCTTTTATGATAGTACCCTGCAATATCTTCGTTCCTGCGCCGATCTTTACGCTGCCGCCGACAGAAACGCCGTCCGTGCAGAGAAATTCAACTCCGCTGTCGAGCAGCTTGCCGATAATGTTCTTTCTTGCGGTGTCGTTGAGCATAAGCAGACCCCTGCGGTCGTTTGCGCCAAGCACAACATCGGGATTTTCCGACTTGTAAGCCTCTGCACGCTTGCCCATATCAAGAAGAATGAACACGGTGTCGGTGAGGTAGTATTCATTCTGCGAATTGTTCGGTTTGAGCTCGCCGAGAGCGGTGATAAGGTCGTCTGTTCTGAACCAGTAAGCGCCCGAGTTGATCTCGTGAAGCTTTTTCTGCTCGATAGTAGCGTCCTTTTCCTCGACAATGCCGCAGATACGGCTTCCGTCGCCCGAACGGAGTATTCTTCCGTAGCCGAACGGCTCGGGTATCTCCGAAGTGATGACGGTAACGGAGTTTTGGCTCTCCTCGTGCTGCTTAAAAGCGGCTGTAATGGTCTCTGCGTCAACAAAAGGCGCATCACCGTTGAGAATGATAACATTCTCGGCATTTTTGCTTCTGAGCCAGTCTATGGCGGTCATAACGGCGTGACCTGTGCCTTTGCGCTCTTCCTGAAGAACCGTGTCGTATCTTCCGCCGAGGTAATCCTCGATGACCTGAGCGTTATAGCCCTTTACAACGCATATATCGGATATCCCCGACTCCTCGCAGGAGCGGATCACCCATTCGAGCATAGGCTCGCCAAGGACCTCAAACATAGGCTTCGGCAGTTCGGACTTCATTCTTTTTCCCTGTCCGCCCGCAAGGATAACGGCGCATTTTTTTATCATAAAGCAGCCCTCCCTGAATAATATTATGTAATAGTACAGTATCGTACAATAAGTTCAAACATCAATATCCTCTATAATTATCGCATATTTGCCGCCAAATTTCAATAGTATTTTTTGACTTTGTAACTATTGTAGTTTCTTTATGCAAAATAACCAAAAAATTTGTATATAATTTTATAGTAAAGTCTGTCTAAAAACTATGGAAATGAGGGACAAAATCTGTTATAATATATCTATGACCGCAGAAGCGGAAAGTTGTCAGGACTTTTGCTTTGGGAAAAGTGGGCGAAGCTGAAACGTATCGGTCGGCTTTTCTTTCGTTGCGGAAAAAACTTATTAAATTCGGAGGTAAAATCCAATGGCAAAAAAATGGGTCTATACTTTTAAAGAAGGCAATATGACTATGCGTAACCTTCTCGGCGGTAAGGGCGCAAACCTTGCTGAAATGACCGAGATCGGACTTCCTGTTCCCCAGGGCTTTACAATCACAACAGAAGCTTGTACTCAGTACTATGAGGACGGCAGAAAGATCAACGACGAGATCATGGCTCAGGCTATGGAAGGCGTTGCTTGGATGGAAAAGGAAAACGGCAAGAAGTTCGGAGATCTTAACAATCCTCTTCTCGTTTCCGTTCGTTCCGGCGCAAGAGCTTCAATGCCGGGCATGATGGATACTATCCTCAACCTCGGTCTTAACGACGATGTTGTTGCTGCAATGATCAAGAACAACCCGACACCTGAATTCGAGAGATTCGTTTACGACTCTTACAGAAGATTTATTCAGATGTTCTCCGACGTTGTTATGGAAGTCGGCAAGAAGTATTTTGAACAGCTCATCGACAAGATGAAGGAAGAAAAGGGCGTACATTTCGATGTAGAGCTCACAGCTGCTGACCTCAAGACACTTGCAGAACAGTTTAAGGCTGAATACAAGAAGCAGCTCGGCACAGACTTCCCGTCCGATCCTGTTGAACAGCTCAAGCTCGCTATCGAAGCTGTATTCCGTTCATGGGACAACCCCCGTGCAAACGTTTATCGCCGTGACAACGATATTCCTTATTCCTGGGGTACTGCTGTTAACGTAATGCCAATGGTATTCGGTAACCTCAACAACGAGTCCGGTACAGGCGTTGCATTCACAAGAGATCCTGCTACAGGCGAAAAGAAGCTCATGGGTGAGTTCCTTATCAATGCACAGGGTGAAGACGTTGTTGCCGGCGTTCGTACACCAATGCCTATCGCTCAGATGGAAAAGGAATTCCCTGAGGCTTATGCAGAATTCATCAAGGTTTGCGAAACACTCGAAAACCATTATCACGATATGCAGGATATGGAGTTCACTGTTGAAAACAAGAAGCTCTATATGCTCCAGTGCCGTAACGGTAAGAGAACCGCTCAGGCTGCTCTTAAGATCGCTTGCGACCTCGTTGACGAAGGCCACAAGAAGGATTACGAAGCAGTTGCAATGATCGATCCACGTAACCTCGACACACTCCTCCACCCACAGTTCGACGCTAAGGCACTCAAGGCTGCTACACCTCTCGGAAAGGGCCTCGGCGCTTCTCCCGGAGCTGCTTGCGGTAAGGTAGTATTCACAGCTGACGATGCAGAAGCTTGGAACAATAAGGGCGAAAAGGTAGTTCTCGTTCGTCTTGAAACATCTCCTGAAGATATCACAGGTATGAAGGCTGCTCAGGGTATCCTTACAGTTCGTGGCGGTATGACCTCTCACGCTGCAGTTGTTGCACGTGGTATGGGTACTTGCTGCGTATCCGGCTGCGGCGACATCAAGATGGATGAAGCAAACAAGAAGTTTGAACTCGGCGGAAAGGTATTCCACGAGGGCGACTATATCTCTATCGATGGTACAACAGGTAACATCTACGGTGAGATCATTCCTACCGTTGACGCTACTATCGCAGGCGAATTCGGCAGAGTTATGGCTTGGGCTGACAAGTACAGAAAGCTCAAGGTAAGAACAAACGCTGATACTCCTACAGATGCTAAGAAGGCTAAGGAACTCGGTGCTGAAGGTATCGGTCTTTGCCGTACAGAGCATATGTTCTTCGAGCCTGAGAGAATCGCTGCATTCAGAGAGATGATCTGCTCCGATACAGTTGAAGAGAGAGAAGCAGCTCTTGCTAAGATCGAACCTATGCAGCAGGGCGACTTTGAGGCTCTCTACGAAGCACTTGAAGGCTCACCTGTTACTATCAGATTCCTCGATCCTCCTCTCCACGAATTCGTACCTACAGACGAAGCTGACATTGAAGCTCTTGCTAAGGCTCAGGGCAAGTCCGTTGAAGCTATCAAGAACATCATTGCTTCTCTCCACGAATTCAACCCAATGATGGGTCACCGTGGATGCCGTCTTACAGTAACATATCCTGAGATCGCTAAGATGCAGACAAGCGCTGTAATCAAGGCTGCTATCAACGTTAAGAAGAAGCACCCTGATTGGGACGTTGCTCCTGAGATCATGATCCCGCTCGTAGGCGAAGTTAAGGAATTCAAGTTCGTTAAGAAGATCGTTGTTGAAGTTGCTGACAAGCTCATTGCTGAATCCGGCAGCGACCTCAAGTACAGCGTTGGTACAATGATCGAAATTCCTCGTGCTGCTCTTACAGCTGACGAGATCGCTAAGGAAGCTGACTTCTTCTGCTTCGGTACAAACGACCTCACACAGATGACATTCGGCTTCTCCAGAGATGACGCCGGTAAGTTCCTCGGTGCTTACTACGATGCTAAGATCTACGAGAACGATCCATTCGCTAAGCTCGACCAGGTTGGCGTTGGCAAGCTCATGAAGATGACTATCGACCTCGGCAAGCCTGTAAATCCTGCACTCCACTGCGGTATCTGCGGCGAGCACGGCGGCGATCCTACATCTGTAGAATTCTGCCACAAGATCGGTCTTGACTATGTATCTTGCTCACCTTTCCGTGTTCCGATCGCTCGTCTTGCAGCAGCTCAGGCAGCTATTGCAGAAAGAAATTAATCAGAGAATCGCTATACAATGGGATTTTCCGATAACCTTTGAAATGGCA
>UQQA01000023.1 GCA_900543105.1 uncultured Ruminococcus sp.
GAACAAAGCTATTGTTTAGCAGTAAATTCACAGCAGATAAATAATTACGCATTACGAATTACGCATTACGCATTGAAAAAACTTTTTCAAAACTCTTGCAAATTAAAAAAATATGGTGTATAATATAAGAAACATTTGTTTTGATAAAATTATACGGGAGGAACATTATGGAAGAAAAGAACAGCGTACCGAACGTCCACGCAGGACACAGACAGCGTATGAAGGAAATGTTCCTCAAAAACGGGTTCGAGGGATTCAGTGAGCATCAGATACTTGAAATGGTGCTTTTTTATTCCTGCCCGAGAATCGATACCAACGAAATTGCACATAATCTTATTGACCGCTTCGGCGGCTTATGCGGCGTTTTTGACGCTTCGGTGGACGATCTTGTCGCTATCGGAAGAATTTCGCTCAACTCTGCCGTGCTTATAAAAATGATACCGCTCTCGATGAGGGCTTACAATATGTCGCGCATCGAACACAGCGTTTTCGATAATACGGATAAGCTTTGCGAGCTGTTCAAAGGCTGTTTTCCGGGCGATGCAAAGGAGTGCTTCTACGTTGCCGCATTCGATGACGACCTCCACCTCGTCCGAAACAGCATCGTCTGCAAGGGAGGACCTTCCTCTGCGCCCGTTGATATGCGCAGACTTGCGGAGATAGTCCTGCGTTCGGGTGCATCGCTCGTTGCGATAGCGCACAACCACCCGAAAGGCTCGTGTGAGCCGTCCGATACCGATGTTCTGACAACAAGGCGAATAATGTCGTTTCTTTCAACTTTTGGCGTGCGGCTGCTCGACCATATCATTGTCGGCAGAGATGGCGCTGTTTCAATGCGAAAGAGCGGTATGCTGCCGAGTATGTGACGTGAACTGCAATGAAAGGAAAACGCTATGGATTTTAAGCTTCATTCCGATTATACGCCTGCAGGTGACCAGCCGAAAGCTATCAGCGAGCTTGTTGAGGGCGTAAAAAACGGCTATAAGGAACAAACCCTGCTTGGTGTAACAGGTTCGGGCAAAACCTTTACAATGGCGAACGTAATCGCACAGCTCAACCGTCCTGCGCTTGTTTTTGCACATAATAAAACCCTCGCCGCACAGCTTTGCTCCGAATTCAAGGAATTTTTTCCCGAAAATGCTGTCGAATACTTCGTTTCCTACTATGATTATTACCAGCCTGAGGCGTATATACCCTCGACCGACAGCTATATCGAAAAGGATTCCGCAATAAATGACGAAATAGACCGACTTCGCCACAGTGCAACCTTTGCCCTCGCCGAGCGCAGGGACGTTATAATAGTAGCGTCCGTTTCCTGCATCTACACCCTTGGTTCTCCTATAGATTACCGAACAATGGTAGTTTCTGTACGTCAGGGTGCGCAGATGTCGCGCGAAGAACTGCTTGCAAAGCTCGTTTCTATCCAGTATGAGCGAAACGATTTGAGTTTTACCCGAAACAAGTTCCGTGTAAGGGGAGATACCGTTGAGATCTTCCCTGCAGGTGCGACCGATACAGCTATCCGAGTTGAATTTTTCGGGGACGAGGTCGACCGTATCTCCGAGTTTGATCCTCTCACGGGAAATGTCACCTCAACAATCTCACACGCCGCAATTTACCCTGCTTCGCACTATGTTATCTCGCGCGAAAAAATGAACGGCGCAATAGGGGAGATAGAGCGTGAACTCGAGGAGCGCATCAAGTATTTCAAGGACAACGATAAGCTTATCGAAGCGCAGCGTATCGAACAGCGTACACGCTATGATATAGAAATGCTCGAGGAAATTGGCTTCTGCAAGGGCATTGAGAACTATTCGCGAATCCTTGCAGGACGTGAACCGGGCAGCATACCATATACACTGCTCGACCACTTCCCGAAGGACTTTCTGCTTTTTGTGGACGAGAGCCACGTTTCACTTCCGCAGATACGCTCAATGAGCGCAGGCGACCGAGGACGTAAGACCACCCTCGTTGATTATGGTTTCCGACTTCCGTCAGCGTTCGATAACCGTCCGCTCACCTTTGATGAATTCTACGACAAGATAGGTCAGGCGATATTCGTTTCGGCAACCCCCGGACCGTTCGAGCGTGAAAAGTCCGAGCAGATAGTTGAACAGGTGATTCGTCCGACGGGACTTGTTGACCCCGAGATCATCGTCAAGCCCGTTCAGGGGCAGATCGAAGACCTCCTGCTTGAAATAAACGAGCGCACAGCAAAGGGCGAGCGTGTTCTTGTCACGACATTGACGAAGAAAATGGCGGAAGACCTCACAGCTTACCTCGATAAAATGGGCGTAAAAGTCCGCTATATGCATTATGATATCGACACTATCGAGCGAATGGAGATAATCCGTGACCTGCGACTTGGCGAATTTGACGTTCTTGTCGGAATAAACCTTTTGCGTGAGGGACTTGATATACCCGAGGTCTCGCTCGTTGCGATCCTTGATGCCGATAAGGAAGGCTTCCTGCGTTCGGAAAGCTCGCTTATCCAGACGATAGGCAGAGCCGCACGAAATTCGCACGGTCAGGTAATAATGTACGCCGACAGCGTAACACGTTCAATGGAAAGCGCGATAAACGAAACCGAACGCCGCCGCAAAATTCAGCTCGAATACAACGAAAAGCACGGTATCAAGCCGAAAACTATCATCAAGGACGTTCGTGACGTTATCAAAATTTCGTCCAAGAGCGAAACGGACGGCAAGACTTCAAAGCAGAAACAGAAGCAGATGTCCGCCGCAGAAAAGCAGGCGCTTATCGAGAAGCTCACCGTCGAGATGAAGAACGCCGCAAAGCTGCTTGAATTTGAACACGCCGCTTATCTGCGTGACAGGATAAACGAACTTAAAGGAAAGAAGTGACATAATGGCTTTTGATTTCAAGAAAGAATACAAAGAATTTTATATGCCGAAAAGCCGCCCCGAAATTCTCACCGTTCCCAAAATGAACTATATTGCCGTCCGAGGCGAGGGCGACCCGAACGAAGCGGACGGTGCGTACAAAAAGGCAGTCGGGGTGCTTTACTTCGTTGCATATACAATAAAAATGAGCTATAAAGGCTCGCATAAAATAGACGGATTTTTCGAGTATGTCGTTCCGCCGCTCGAAGGCTTTTGGCGGCAGGGCAGCAACAGCGATATCGACTTTTCCGACAAGGGAAAGTTCAGTTGGATATCCGTTATCCGCCTGCCCGATTTTGTCACGGAGGAAGATTTTCGGTGGGCGGTCGAAGAAGCTTCAAGAAAGAAAAAGTTCGACTGCTCGGCGGCTGAATTTCTCACCGTTGACGAGGGACTATGCGTTCAGATAATGCACATCGGAGCTTATGACGATGAACCGCGCTCGGTCGCGCTTATGGACGACTTTATAAAGGAAAACGGCTATGAAAACGACCTGACCGATGCTCGGCTTCATCACGAAATATATATTTCCGACCCGAACAAGACCATTCCCGAAAAGCGGAAAACGGTTATCCGACACCCGATAAAATTTGCAGAAAAATAAAGGAACGGGTAAGCTTTACCCGAATATGAAAGAGGAAAAAGAAAATGCCAACCGACAAAATAATCATCAAAGGCGCAAGGGAGCATAACCTTAAAAATGTCGATCTCGAAATTCCCCGTGACAAGCTTATCGTTATGACGGGACTTTCGGGCAGCGGCAAATCCTCGCTTGCGTTCGATACGATATATGCAGACGGACAGCGCCGCTATATGGAAAGCCTTTCGTCTTATGCCCGAATGTTCCTCGGACAGATGGAAAAGCCCGATGTTGACAGCATCGAGGGACTATCTCCGGCAATTTCGATAGACCAGAAAAGCACTTCGAACAACCCACGTTCAACGGTCGGAACTGTCACCGAAATTTACGATTATCTCCGACTTCTGTATGCACGGATAGGCGTTCCGCATTGCCCCGTCTGCGGCAGAGAGATAAAACAGCAGACCGTTGACCAGATCGCCGACACGATAACAGCACTCCCCGAGGGAACAAAGCTCCAGATACTTGCCCCCGTCATAAGAGGACGAAAGGGCGAGCATACAAAGGAGCTTGAACGTGCGAAAAAGTCGGGCTATGTCCGTGTGCGCTGCGACGGCATCATCTACGATCTGAGCGAGGAGATAAAGCTCGAAAAAAACAAGAAGCACAACATTGAGATAGTCGTTGACCGACTTGTCATAAAAGAGGGGATAACCTCACGCCTTACCGACAGCGTTGAGACCGCCTCGGCTATTTCGGGCGGCATCGTCATCGCAGACGTTATCGGCGGAAAGGAAATGCTTTTTTCGCAGAATTACGCCTGCCCCGAGCATAATATCTCCATTGAGGAGCTTACACCGAGAATGTTCTCGTTCAACAACCCGTTCGGTGCTTGCCAGAAGTGTATGGGTCTTGGCGTTTTCCGCAGGATAGACCCCGACCTCGTTATCCCGAACAAGGAGCTTTCGATAAAGCAGGGCGCAATAAAGGCGATGGGCTGGAATACTCTCAGCAATGATTCTATAGCAATGATGTACTACTCCGCAATTGCCGATGAATACGGCGTTTCGCTCGATACACCCGTGAAAGACCTGCCGAAAGAGGCTGTCAATGCCTTTCTCTACGGCACGGGCGAAAAAAAGCTGAAGATCGTCCGTTCAAACGTCTACGGCGGCGGAACTTACTATCAGCCGTTCGAGGGCATACTGAACAACCTCCAGCGCCGCTATAACGAAACCAGCTCCGAGTATAGCCGCTCCGAGATAGAGGATTGTATGAGCGAAGTGCTTTGCCCCGACTGTCACGGAAACCGACTTAAACCCGAAAGCCTTGCGGTTACTGTCGGCGGAAAGAACATCTCCGAGCTTACCGATATGTCCGTAAATGCCGCATTTGACTTCTTCTCGAACCTTGAACTCACCGAAACACAGCGTCTTATCGGCGAGCGCATCATAAAGGAAATAAACAGCCGACTTGGTTTTCTGAAAAGCGTTGGACTTGAATACCTCACGCTTTCACGATCGGCGGCAACGCTTTCGGGCGGCGAAAGCCAGCGAATCCGTCTTGCAACGCAGATAGGCTCGTCACTCGTCGGAGTGCTCTATATCCTCGATGAGCCGTCCATCGGACTTCATCAGCGTGATAATGACAAGCTCATCGCAACGCTGAAAAAACTGCGTGACTCGGGAAATACCGTTATCGTTGTCGAACACGATGAAGACACGATGCGAAGTGCGGATTATATTGTCGATGTAGGTCCGTATGCAGGCGTTCACGGCGGCGAGATAGTCGCAGCGGGAACAGTTGAGGACATCGAAAAGTGCGAACGTTCCATAACGGGTCAGTATCTCAGCGGAAAGCGGTTCATTCCCGTCCCGACCGAGCGCAAAAAGGGCAGCGGAGAGTTCCTCCGAATTTTCGGTGCGGCTGAAAATAACCTTAAGCATATCAATGTTGAAGTTCCGCTCGGAATTTTCACCTGCGTAACGGGCGTTTCGGGAAGCGGAAAGTCCTCGCTCGTCAACGGAATAATCTATAAACACCTCGCCGCAAAATTGAATCGTGCAAAGATAAGACCGGGCAAATTCGACCGAATGGAGGGACTGGAAAACCTTGATAAGGTCATTGCTATCGACCAGTCGCCGATAGGAAGAACACCCCGTTCCAACCCTGCAACATATACAGGCGTTTTCAACGATATCCGTGAACTTTTTGCAGGTACGAACGATGCAAAAATGAAAGGCTACGGTCCGGGAAGATTCTCGTTCAACACCAAGGGCGGACGATGCGAAGCCTGCGAGGGCGACGGCATCATAAAGATAGAAATGCACTTCCTGCCCGACGTTTTCGTGCCTTGCGAGGTCTGCAATGGCAAGCGCTATAACCGTGAAACGCTTGACGTTTACTATAAGGGCAAAAATATATATGACGTTCTCGAAATGACGGTCGATGAGGGAGTTGAGTTCTTCGCAAATATCCCGAAGATCGCACGAAAGCTCAAAACCCTGCAGGAAGTCGGACTTGGCTATATCAAAATAGGTCAGTCCTCAACAACGCTCTCAGGCGGCGAAGCGCAGAGAGTAAAGCTTGCGACCGAACTTTCCAAACGTGCAACGGGCAGAACGTTCTATATCCTCGATGAACCGACAACGGGGCTTCACACAGCCGATGTCCACAAGCTTATTGAAGTCCTGCAAAGGCTCACCGAGGGCGGAAATACCGTACTGGTCATAGAGCATAACCTCGATGTGATAAAAACAGCCGACTATATCATCGACCTCGGACCCGAGGGCGGCGTAGGCGGCGGAACGCTCGTAAAATGCGGCACTCCCGAGGAGATCGCAAAGTGTGCAAAGTCTTATACGGGCAAATATTTGAAGAAGTATTTGAAGTAAAACGGAGCTGAAAAAATGCTTACACAGGCTATCCAAAGACGTATCCGTGAACTGTGCGATGAGAGAAACATCACGCTCAATAAATTATCGACGATATGCGGCATTACGCAGTCAACGCTTAATAATATCATCTCACGAAGCAGCACAAAACCCACAGTCTCAACGATAAAAAAGATATGTGACGGTCTTGATATAACACTTTCCGAATTTTTTGATACGGAATACTTCGACAGCTTGGAGCAGGAGATAAAATAATTTAAAAAGGCGCAGGAGTTTGATTTCCTGCGCCTTTCGGTTTATATTGATATTTTAGAACGAACCAAGATACTTTTTCTGCTCTTCGGAAAGCGAATCTATCTCCATTCCCCAGAACTTTATCTTGCGGCGTGCGACCTCGTTGTCGATGTACTTCGGAACATCGACAGTCATTCCGTCTGCACCGATATTTCCCTTGTTCTTTACAAGATGAAGTGCGGAAAGTGCCTGAATTGCAAAGCTCATATCCATTATCTCGGCAGGGTGTCCGTCACCTGCGGCGAGGTTAACAAGTCTGCCCTCGGCGATAACGTTGACAGTGTTTCCGTTGGAAAGCTTATAGCCCATAATGTTCTTTCGTGCGACCCTTGACTCAACGGCAATTCTGCGGAGAGCGGCAACATCGACTTCGACATCGAAATGTCCTGCGTTGCAGCAGATAGCACCGTCTTTCATAAGATAGAAATGCTCCTCGGTGATAACGTCACGGCAGCCTGTTACGGTGATGAAGAAATCTCCGACCTTTGCGGCTTCGCTCATCTTCATTACCTTAAAGCCGTCCATTACAGCTTCCATTGCCTTTATCGGGTCAACTTCGGTAACGATGACCTCTGCACCAAGTCCCTTTGCACGCATCGCAACGCCCTTGCCGCACCAGCCATAGCCTGCAACAACAACGTTCTTTCCTGCAACGATAAGGTTGGTCGTGCGGTTGATGCCGTCCCAGACGGACTGACCCGTGCCGTAGCGGTTGTCGAAAAGATGCTTGCAGTCGGCATTGTTTACAAGAACCATCGGGAATTTGAGTTCCTTTGCCTTGTCCATTGCGATAAGACGGATAATGCCCGTTGTGGTCTCCTCACAGCCGCCGATAACATCGGCAATTTTGTCCTTGTATTCAGTGTGGATAAGGTGAACAAGGTCGCCGCCGTCATCGATGATAATGTTAGGGCCTGCTTCGATGACTCTTCATCGGTAGCACCGTACCAAGCGAAAACGTTAAGTCCGTCGTGAACGAGCGCAGCCGCAACATCGTCCTGCGTTGAGAGCGGATTGCTGCCCGTGACGTACATCTCAGCACCGCCTGCCGCAAGAACCTTGCAAAGGTAAGCCGTCTTTGCTTCAAGATGTACCGAAAGCGCAACCTTTACGCCTGCAAAAGGCTTTGTTTCGGAAAATTCCTTTTCAATGCTGCGTAAAAGCGGCATATTAGCCTTTACCCAGTCAATTTTTATCTCACCGTCCTGCCAAAGTTCGGGATCTCTGATCTCACTGTTCATATTTTTATTCCTTTCGTTTTAAAATAAGTGGGAAATCGGGCGGATATGGAATCCGCATAATGAAATTCGGAATTATTTTTATAGCATTATATCGAAATTAAATTAATATAATCTGAACGGAAAACCCGTCCCCAACAGTAATTGACGTAAATTTTCAGAATCAAATAATTACGAATTACGCATTACGAATTACGCATTAATAATTCCCTGCCTCTTCGGGGACTTTGTCCGATTGCTGTATGCCGAGAAGAGTGTATTCGTCACCACGCTTCTGAACGATGTAGTTCACATATTTTTCGGGCTTGGGCGTTTCATCACCCGTGAGCGTGAGCCACGCAGGCGTTGGCGAAACATAACCGACAGTTATAGTGTAGCTTTCGCCGACCCTCGTTATGTCCTCAATGTAAGGGGAGTAGGTGAAGTATTTCGGGTTTGCAGGTATTCGGTAGGACTTTATATCCTCGTTGTAGTAAAACTGTAAGTCCGCACCGAGGATAGACTGATGCTTTATCGAAAGTCCCGTTCCGAAGAGCTTCGCCGCGTGCTGTTCAACATCAAGCTCGGGAACGATTATCATATCGAAGTCCGAGTCGTACTTGCTCTTGTCCTCGTAAAGAATGATATCCCAGATAGCCGCCGTTATAACAGTGTCACTGCGAAGCTTTACGCTCTGTCCGAACGGCGCAGGGTCGCATATTACAACGGGGTAGATAAAGCGAGCAAATTCGGTCTTTTGCTGAGTGTTGTCGGCGAACGCTTTTATCTTGTCAACGGTGAAGTTCACAGTCGAAAAAAGTCCTATCACCGCAAGTATCATCATCATTGCACCGAGGATAAGATAACCCTTGCGCTTGCCGCCCTTGCCGAGGTCGGGCATCTCAGGCTCGGGTTCAGCCATTGTCAGCTCCGCAAGCTCCTCCGTCTGCTCGCCGAGTGCATCGTCAAACATCCTGCGTATGTTTTCGATCGATTCGTCAAGCTTTTTTTCGGGCTTTTTCTTTTCCGAAGCGGTCGGTTCTTTTGCAGGCTTTGGCTCTTTGGGAACTTTGGGCGCTTTCGCAGACTTCGGCGGCTTTGCCTTTTTCTTCTTTTTTCCGTTTGATTTTACATAGCTGTCGTAGTCAAAAATGTCCTTGTCCTTATTATCGTTATTGTTCATAAAACCACCTTGAAATAATTTTGCGCTGTTTTAGGATTAAGCGCGTATCTGACCGTTTCCTCCGATGAGGAATTTCATCGAGGTGAGTTCACGAAGTCCCATAGGTCCTCTTGCGTGAAGCTTCTGGGTCGAAATTCCTATCTCTGCGCCGAGTCCGAACATTCCGCCGTCCGTGAACGCAGTTGAAACGTTGACATAAACTGCCGCCGCATCGATCTCCTTTTGGAAACGTTCAGCGTTCGCAAGGTCGTTTGTAACGATACATTCCGAGTGATGGGTCGTGTATCTGTCAATGTGTGCAATAGCCTCGTCAAGCGACTTTACGACCTTTACAGAGATGATGTAATCGAGAAATTCGGTCGCATAGTCCTCTTCGGTCGCGGGAACAACACTGTCGCCGAGAATAGCCTTTGTGCGCTCGCAGCCCCTTATCTCAACGTGCTTTTCGTCAAGCTTTGCCTTTATCATCGGGAGAAATTCTTCCGCAGCATTTTCGTGTACAAGCAGAGATTCAACAGCGTTGCAGACCGAAACGCGGCGCGTCTTGCCGTTGTTGACGATGCTCACAGCCATTGGAAGATCAGCCGTTTCATCAACGAAAACGTGACAGTTTCCCGTGCCGGTTTCAATTACGGGAACGGTCGCATTCTGCTTGCAGGCACGGATAAGTCCTGCGCCGCCTCTCGGGATAAGCACGTCAATGTAGTCGGAGCAGCGCATAAGCTCGTTTGAAACCTCTCTTGAAGTGTCCTCAACGAACTGGATAAGATCCTCTGGCAAACCGACCTTCGCAAGTGCCGACCTCATGATGCTGCAAAGACAGCGGTTCGAGTTGAAAGCTTCTTTGCCGCCTCGGAGGATAACAGCGTTGCCCGATTTAAGGCAAAGCACAGCTGCATCGACTGTAACATTAGGTCTTGACTCAAAAATTATAGCAATAGTGCCGAGCGGAACACGAACCTTTGTGATGCTCATTCCGTTCGGGCGAACGCTGCCGCTTATGACCTCGCCGATAGGGTCTTCAAGCTTGATAACATCGTCAACGCCGTCAGCGATGCCGTTTATTCTGTCAGCGGTAAGGCGAAGTCTGTCCTGCATCGCCTCGCTCATTCCGTTTTCACGGGCAGCGATAAGGTCAGCGTTGTTTGCGTCAAGTATGATGTCAACGCCCTCTCTCAAAGCGGCGGATATTGCGGCAAGTGCAGCGTTCTTTTCGGCGGTGCTTGCCGTTGCGGCAGCCTTTCTGCAAGCCTTTGCACGGCTGCCGAGTGTTTCAGCGTAATTCATAGCAGTTCCTCCTTAGTCCTTGGCGGTGAAAAGCGTTCCGACCTGCTTTCCGTCAAAAAGATCGTAGAGCTGATCGGGCTTTCTGCCGTTGAGTATCACCATATCAATGCCGCCGTCCATAGCGATCTTGGCAGCGTTGAGCTTCGTTATCATTCCTCCCGTGCCAAGTCCCGAAACAGCGTCGGTAGCAAGCGCACGGATATCATCGTTTATTTCGTGTACAACCGGGATAAGCTTTGCATCGGGGTTCGTGTTCGGGTTGGAGTCGTAGAAACCGTCAATGTCCGAAAGGATTATCAGCAGGTCAGCCTTTGCGATAATAGCCGCATAAGCACCGAGCGAATCGTTCTCGCCGATCTCAAGCTCCAGCTCATCGATAGCGACCGTGTCATTTTCATTGATTACGGGGATAACTCCGTGCGAAAGAAGCTCCTCCATAGTGTTGACGATGTGGTGGCTTCTCGGACCTTCAATGCTGTATTTCGTGAGAAGAAGCTGCGCAACGGTGAGGTTGTACTGACCGAAAAGCTTGTCATACATATACATAAGCTCGCACTGCCCGATAGCTGCGCACGCCTGCTTCAGACGTGTTTCTTTTGGGCGTTCGGTCAGACCGAGCTTCGAGCGTCCGAGAGCGATAGAGCCGGACGAAACGAGCGTCAGCTCCTTGCCGCTGTTCTGAATGTCAGCCATTGCCTTTACAAGATTCTCCATTCGGCGGATATTGAGCTTTCCCGTGTTGTGTGTGAGCGTGGACGAGCCAAGCTTTATTACCACTCTTTTTTTATCGTTGATGTTAAACATTGTTTTTCTCCTTTAAGTAAATTTCCCCGAGCCGTTTCAGATTTTTGATGCCGTCTTTGTTCCATGTCAAAGTAATCTTCAGCAGTCCGCACGGAAAATCATCGCAAACGCCGCAGAACCGAACGTTGTGTTCCCGACAGCATTTGCAGAGCGAACATTCGCTGCTCCACATTCTGACGCAGATACCGCCGTTGTTGTTGCAGCCGACACATTCGCCGCTTTTGTAATGCTCGCAGCCCGTGCAGTCACCGCCGCAGGCAGTTATATTCGTAAAGTCCATATCAGTTCACCTTATTTATAGGTTTTCCTGCGATAAACGCCGCAAGATTTTCCGCAGCGACTTTCATCAAGCGCCTGCGGGTGTCAATGGGCGACCAGGCAACGTGCGGAGTTATCATACATTTGTCCGAACCGAGCAGAGGGTCGTCCGCAGCCATCGGCTCCTGCGCAAGCACATCAAGCCCTGCCGCCGCAATTATCCCGTTGTCAAGTGCATACCGCAGATCGGCTTCGTTCACAACAGCACCTCGGGAGGTGTTTATGAGCATAGCAGTCGGCTTGCACTTTTTCAGAAAGTCAATGTCAACAAGTCCGTTCGTTTCGGGTGTGAGAGGGCAGTGCAGAGTGATAAAATCAGCTTGCGAAAGCATTTCGTCAAGCGAAACATATTCAACGCCGTCCTCATTGCGGACAGTGCGTGTGTGAACAAGCACTTTCATTCCGAATGCACGGGCGATACGGGCAACAGCATGACCTATCCTGCCGAAACCGTAAATTCCGAGGACTTTTCCGTCAAGCTCAACAGTAGGGTAATCGAACACCGAGAACGAAGCCGAGCGAACCCAGCCGCCGTCCTTGACAAAGCGGTCATAATCGCCCGTCCTGTTGCAGTAGCGGAGAATGTATGCGAAAACCTGCTGCGCCACCGCCATATCGGAGTAAGCAGGAACGTTCGTCACAGCTATTCCCAAGCGTGAAGCCGCTTCAAGGTCAACATTGTTGTAACCCGTTGCGCAGATGCCAATGTAGTGCAGATTCGGGCATTTCTCCATAATTTCAGCCGTAAAAGGCGTTTTGTTGCAAAGCACAGCCTCCGCATCACCGATGTTCTCGACTATCTTATCGGCAGGAGTGAGCGGAAACTCACGGACTTCGCCCAATTTATAAATATCATCGAAAGGAATATCGCCACGGGAAACGGAAGCCGCCTCGAGCATAACAATTTTCATATCTTTTCCCTCTAATCATAACAGATAACTAATTATATCACATTTTGAAGCTTTATTCAAGTAAAATTATAAAAAATCTGCGTCAAGGGTTTGGTAAAAATATTCGTAGACCGAAAAATCGTTTGTGCAATGCGGGACGGGAAACCCGTCACCTACAGAGAATTTGCCTGAAATGCAGGTATTGAAACGGACGGATATAGGATCCGCCCCTACGGAAGAGTGTTTTTTGCTGTAATTTTGCGAAGAAATAATAATTCCGAATTCCGAATTCCGCATTTAAATAATTACAGCATTTTGCATAATTTCTCCCGAATTATGCCGAAACAATTCTACTTGTGTTTTCCCGAAAAAAGGAGTAAAATAGAAAAGTCGGCGGCTTAAAGTCAGGTAATGTGAAGAAATATTTTGCGTTACCGAGCGGACAGCTTTGGATAATTTGCAAACTGACCTGCCAATTACCCAAAGCGGTTTGCTTTGCTGCCAAATTTTTTTTGCAAAAAATGGGATCAAGGGGTGTTTTTTCTTGAATATCTTCAAAAACTACGGAACAAGGCTCAAAACCGAGTTCAAGGGCTACAACGCAGGAGCGTTCGCAAAGGACGCACTCGCAGGCGTCACCGTAGCAGCAGTCGCTCTTCCGCTCGCACTCGCATTCGGCGTGTCTTCTGGCGCAACTGCCGCAGCCGGTCTTGTTACCGCTATCATCGCAGGCATCGTTATCGGCGCACTTTCGGGCGGCTCGTATCAGATAAGCGGTCCGACAGGTGCAATGACAGCTATCCTGCTCTCGCTCGTTGCTAAATATCAGCTTCAGGGCGTTTTCATAGCAAGCCTTATGTCGGGCGTTATCCTGCTGATATGCGGACTTTTAAAGCTCGGCAAGATAGTTTCCTACCTGCCGCTGCCCGTTATCACAGGCTTTACCTCGGGCATCGCAATAATCATCGCTTTCGGTCAGATAAACAACTTCACGGGTCTTACCTGCAAGGGCGACTCCACTATCTCAAAAACGATAAGCTACTTCACTCTGGAGCAGCATTTCAATCTCGCTGCGTTCCTTATCGGCGCTGCAGTCGTTGTCTTTATGGCTTTTTATCCGAAAAAAATAAACCAGTATTTCCCCGGTTCGCTCGCAGCAATTATCCTCGCAACTGTCGCAGAGTTTATCTTTGACTTTGACGTTACGCAGGTAGGGGAGATACCCAAGAGCATCTTCCTCCCCGACAGACTTGAGGTTTCCGCTATCACTGTCCCACAGCTCGAAGCGCTCATCGTTCCCGCTATCTCGATCGCAGCACTCGGACTTATCGAAAGCCTCCTCTGCGGCGCTTCGGCAGGCAGAATGAAGAATGAAAAGCTCGATGCAAATCAGGAGCTTATCTCACAGGGCATCGGCAATATGGTCATTCCGTTCTTCGGCGGAGTTCCTGCAACAGCCGCTATCGCAAGAACGGCCGTTGCTATCAAATCGGGCGGAAAAACAAGACTTACAAGCGTTTTCCACTCAATAGTCCTCCTCGCTGCAATGTTCTTCCTTGCTCCCGTTATCTCGAGAATACCTCTCGCAGCTCTCGCAGGCGTACTTATGATGACAGCTTGGAGAATGAACGACTGGAAGGTCATCAAGGGCATCTTCAACCGCAAAATAAAGACACAAATGGCACAGTTCCTACTTACAATGATCGCAACGGTCATCTTCGACCTTACTATCGCAATTCTTATCGGCGTACTCTTTTCTGTTATAATGTTCGTCCTCAAGGTTTCGGATATGCAGATAAGCGTTTCCGAAGTTGATCCCGAAAGACTTCCAAACCACCCCGACCACCTCAAGGATAAGAGAACAGCCGTTGTCTATATGACAGGCCCGCTCTACTTCGGCACAGCGAATATCCTCGAAGATAAGCTCTCCGATATCTCCGACAGAGAAATAATAATCCTCTCGATGCGAGGCGTTCCGTTCGCAGACGCAAGCGGCGTTCAGGCTCTGCAGGAAGTCGTTGAGGAGCTTTCCAAGAAAGATGTAATGGTGTTCTTCACAGCTATCCAGCCGCCTGTTATGGAAATGATAGACCGCTGCGGTCTGAGCGCAGATGTGGGCAGCGACAAGTTCTTCTGGAGCACAGACAAGGCGATAGACGCTATCCTTACGGAAAACTGACATTCAATGCGTAATGCGTAATTCGTAATGCGTAATTATATTGTGCAAACCTTTCGAAAATGAAAACGGTATATTCACGGTATTATTTAGACCGTGAATGTACCGCTTTTTTATATTTTAACGAAACAGCAAAGCTAATTACGCATTACGCATTAAGCATTACGCATTAAAAAGCGTGTTATTCCAAATTCTATATGATTTATGCAAATTAGAGCAGAACACGCAAAATAACTTGACATTTTTTTCAGAAGTGCTATACTTTTTAATGGACAAAGGTTCACCTTAACGAATATTTTGGCGCAACCTTAAAAAATTATCGTTTTGGAGGCAATTTAATATGTCACAGGAATTTATCGTTGAAACATCGGCGCGTCACGTCCACGTTACAGAGGAGACCCTCGAAGTTCTCTTCGGCAAGGGTCATACCCTCACAAAGAAAAAGGATCTTTCGCAGCCGGGTCAGTACGCTTGCGAAGAGCGTGTAGAAGTAGTAGGACCTAAGAAGTCCCTCGCAAACGTTTCTATTCTCGGACCGTGCAGAAAGGCAGATCAGGTAGAGCTTTCCGCAACGGATGCACGTTCTATCGGCATCGCAGCTCCTATCAGAGAGAGCGGAGATACAGCAGGCTCGGGCGCTTGCAAGCTCGTAGGACCCTGCGGCGAGGTTGAGCTCAAAGAGGGCGTTATCGTTGCAAAAAGACATATCCACCTCACAAAGGCAGACGCAGAAGAACTCGGCGTAAAGGATAAGGACATAGTCTGGGTAAAGGTAGATACTCCCGAAAGAAAGGCTATCCTCGGCGACGTAGTATGCAGAGTTTCCGATTCTTATGCAAAAGCAATGCATATCGATACAGACGAAGCAAACGCTATCGGTTCCGTTCCGGGACTTACAGGCGTTATCGTTAAGCTGTAAGTTAATACATAAGGTCACCTCTAAAAACCACCGGCTAAAGCCTTAGCACCTCATCTGCTTGCAGATTTTCCGTCATCTTGCACATAAATTTCTTGACATACGACAGTATGCCTGCGAAATTTCTATACAATCTGACGAAAAATCTGACTGCGCATCTGAGGCACTATGGTTTTTAGAGGCGACCATAAATAAACAATGACGGTTTGTATGTTTGAAAAGTATGATTTGGAATATACAAGCCGTCAATTTTATATCTTGGAAAGTGAAATATATGAGAGCAGGAAAATTTTTTGCCGCTGTTTTAGCCACCGCAATGATTTTGGCAATGCCTATAAATGCAGCCGCCGCAGAGATCGATCTCGCACCTCAGACGGAAACAAAGGCCGTGACAAATCCCCATAAAGGCTGGGTGCAGTATGTCTACAGCCCTTGGTATTTTGAAAGTCCCGAGGAGGGGGTAAAAAACAACCCTGCATGGGATATCACTTCGGTGGTTTATTCCCGATTTAAGTGGAAAAATATCGAAACGGACGACGGCGTATATGACTGGTCGTCTATAGATGAAATGATATCTCTGTGCGAGGAGAACGGCAAGACCTTTGCTTTCGGAGTTATCCCGTCCGATTCGGGTTCAATTGATGAAAAAGGACTTGTTCCGCAGTTTGTCTATGACAAAGGCTGTAAATATGTTATGGCTAAGGCATCCAGCTTCTACAGCGAATCATCTGTACAGCGCACCCCCGTCTGGGACGACCCCGTGTATCTTAAAGAATTCTATAAATTCTCCGAAGCACTTGCGGAAAAATATGACGGCAATAAATCGGTCGAGTTCATCGACATCCGCGCGTTCGGCAACTGGGGAGAATGGCATACCTACGGCCTCGATGGCAGTACAATGCCGTCGCTGAAGATACAGAAGCAGTGCATTGAAAAATGGTCGAAGCTATTTAAAAAGACCACAGTCGTTTTCAATGCCTCAGATGATTTTCCCGAGCTTAACGATTATGCCGTTTCAAAGGGCGTGACGCTCCGCAGAGATGGGCTTCTCGGCGTTGACAACAGCGCAAAAAGCCTGTTGCCCGCGGCAGGAAAGCTTCCTGCGATCGGCGAAATGTGCTATGGCTACAGCAATCTTGCGGATAGGGGAAAGTGGTCGGACAGCGAGCTGAACAGAGCCATAAATGACGGAAAGCTTACATATCTTGCATTGGGCGGCGGAGTGACCGACGGAACGAGAATGTATAACGAGCGTAAAGACAGTGTTATATCCGCCGCAAATCGGCTCGGATATAATTTCACAGTCACATCGGCGAAGCTTGATACCTCCGACAAGACCTCAACGCTCACATTCAAGGTGAAAAATACGGGTACAGCACCTGCATTTTTTCCTCTCACGATGAAGATAGCGTTAACAGATAAAAACGGCAGGGTACTGAAAACGACAACTGCACAGTACGATGTCGGTTCAGGCTTGTTTGCTTCGGGCAAAACGCGCACATACAAATTCAAATTTAAAAATTCAGGCGTTCCGAAAAATGCGTATATTTCTCTCGGACTGTTTGAAAATGCCGAAGATGAACAGCCGAACGTGAAATTCTGCAACAAAAACACAGCGGAAAATAATTTCCTCGTCCTCGGAAAATACCGCAGAAAATAAAAACAGCCGCAAGGTTCGGTCGAAAGAACCTTGCGGCGAATTTTTTCGGTAAAATTTACTTCGTGAAAAATCTCTGCGAAACAGTGTAGCTTTCCTTTGGTTCAAGCTCAAAGTAACCCGTTTTTTCAAACGGAAGATCAAGATTAGCCGCATTGACCTGCGCAGTCATAGGCTCGGGGCAGAAGTAACCCATAAAGCCCTCATGATTCCATACTATCCAGAACTTGTACTCATCGTCAACTTCGTAGCAAATGCGCTTGCCGCTTGCCTTGTCCGTCATTACACAGCCGTAGAAATCCTCGCCGTCAAGCTTTATCGTGCCTGCGGTGTACATATCGTTGCATATATCCGTGAGAACAGGACATTTCGTGCCGTTCACATATTCAAGATCATAGTCGGTGAGCGCAAGCTGTCTGCCGTTCGGGAGCCAGCGCTTCTTGTTGAACTGTAGCTTCTTAACTGCGGGAACCTGAAGCGTGATGTCCTCCTGCTTTGCACCGTCAACGAACGGAGCGTTGATAGTCGTGTGCGTTGCAATGGAAACAGGCATCATGACCTTGGAGCAGTTTTTCAGCGTGATAGTGTGCGTAAGTCCCTTTGCCGAAAGGTCGATAGTTATCTCAGCCGTGAACTTTACGGGGAAGCAGTTGAAGAAATAGTCGCTCTCATCATATTTGTATGTTGTAGTAACGAATGCGTGGTTTTCGTCCGCACCCATTTCCTTTACCTTGTGAGCACGCTTGTGAAGAAAACCGTGAAGATGATTCTTGAAGCGTGTTTCGTTCTCGGGGAGATAGTAAACGTTGTCCGAAGTGCGGAGAACGCCCCTGTCATGACGGTTCGGAAGATAGAGTGTCGGAAGTCCCCAGATCTCGGGCGACTGCATGAATTCGGCAATGGTCATATCGTCCGAGTAACGGAAAATTTCCATTCCCTTTTCTTCGTCACGGAAACGCATAACGTTTGAACCGAGCGTAGGCATAACGAAAGCATGATAACCGCCGAACCAAAGCTCAACAGCGTCCACACCCTTGAATTTAGTCATTTCAGCACTGCTTTTTGACATTTATATCATTCCTTTATAAAATTATTTCTGTTTGGCAAGCAAAGTTTTACCGCAAAATACAGTACGAACCGCCCGAACGGACATCACTGTTCAGTTTTCGTATTCACGTACACGGAGCGGTATGCCGATGCTCATCGCAAGAGCCTTTGCACGGCTTATGTCCTCGGGGGGGATAACATCAACGACCGTGAAGACCACCTGCGGAAGATACGACTTGCAGTCAGCCGCAAACGAAAGCATCGCATCGAAAGCATCGTCCCACTTCGGGCGTGTAACTTCGTTGTATTTCTCCCTGCAGTAGGAGTTGAGCGATATCGAAACAATGTCAACAGCACCCTGCAAAAGCTTCGCCGTCGGAACACCGTGAATTTTGTCGCCAAGCCCGTTCGTGTTAAGACGGACTGTCACGTCACCGTAAGTAGCCTTGACGAATTCACCGACCGCAATTACCTCGTTCACCCTCTCCATAGGCTCGCCGTAGCCGCAGAAAACAACTTCTTTGTACTTCGACATATCGACCTTTGCAAAAGCCGCCTTTACCTCGTCCAAAGAGGGTTCGTGTTCAAGCCATAAGCTGTCACTGCCGTAAGCCCCGTCACCGTTGTGGCGGATACAGAACGTGCAGTTGCAAGGGCATTTGTTTGTAAGATTGATGTAGAGCTTTCCGCCGACATCATAAAGTATAGTCATTCTTTTTTTCATTTTAAACGCCTTATTTCTTATCGATCCTGAGCGAAATGTCGAACGCCTTTACCGAGTGGGTGAGCGCACCTACCGATACAATGTCAACACCCGTAGCCGCAACCTCAGCCATATTGTCGAGCGTAACATTTCCCGAAGCTTCGAGTACAGCCTTGCCGTCCGCAATTTCAACGCACTTCTTCATCTGTTCGCAGGTCATATTGTCGAGCATGATAACATCTGCATTGCAGGAAAGAGCCTCACGAAGCTCTTCCTCGTTTCGTACCTCAACTTCAATTTTTATCATGTGACCCATTCTGCTGCGGAGAGCCTCAACAGCCTTTGTGATGCTGCCGTAAGCGTCAATGTGATTGTCCTTGAGCATCGCACCGTCGGAGAGATTGTAGCGGTGATTCTTGCCGCCGCCGACAGTTACAGCGTACTTTTCAATAGCACGAAGTCCGGGGAGCGTCTTTCTCGTTTCGGTAACGTGCGCACGGGTGCCCTTACAACATTCAGCGTATTTCGCAGTCTCGGTAGCAATTCCCGACATATGCTGCAGAATATTGAGCGAAGTTCTTTCGGCTTTGAGTATAGCCTTTGTCCTGCCCGTCACAACAGCAATAACATCGCCCTTTTCGACCTTGCCGCCGTCCTTGATGTTGATCTGCACCTGAATGTCCTTGTCAAGCATCTCAAAAACACGGACAGCAATGTCGATTCCGCAGAGGATTCCGCTTGCCTTTGCAACAAAACGTGCGGTCGAAACATCATCATCGTCAAGAAGATAATCGGTCGCAGCGTCAACATAGTTGATGTCTTCACGCAGCGCACGTTCGATTATCTCATCTGTAATAAACTGTGGTAAATTCATTTATTTAAACTCCTTTGTTGTATTTTATGGTAAGATCGGCTGATTTTCGCAGTCCTTGAAATTTCTGTGATTCCAGCTTGTCAGCAGCAGATTAACGGAGTAAGAGCCATCGGATAAATAAACTCTCGTGTAGACAGAAACACCATCCTTTTTGCGGTAGTCGCTGTTTTCTTTTATCTCCCATTCATCGTAAGAAAAGCCGTAAGCTGTGCTGAAAAAATCAATTATCTTATCTCTCAAATCGGTACATTCATCTTCGGTCAAAGGATAAGCATAAAGTGTAACTTCATCTAATCCGCTCTCACCGTAAGAAAGCATCGCACCGTCGAATCTGTTGTCAATATCAACGGAAATATCATCATAAACGCTGTAAAAGGGGTTGAGCATTTCCTCGTTTATCTTCGCATCAACAGCCGATTCAGCCTCTGACATTGACATTCCGAAATCAAGCTTTGAAAGGCAGAACTCCGCATTTTCATTAAGAGCAATGCCCTCCGGAACATTTTCAGTCTGTGCCTCTGTTCCATATCCAAGCGTGGGATCTCCCTCAACAGAAATGACCTCGTGCGTAACAACGCAGTTCGCCGTCCCCATCATTCGGGAATATTCTTCTTCTTCCTCCTTGGTTCGGGAAACGCTTGAAGTGGTTTCTTCCGTTTCTGCTGTCAGGGTCGTTTCCTCGGAGGCAAGTACGGTCTGTGACTGCTCTTTGCCGCCCGTTTCCGTTCCGCAGGCAGTGAGGAGCAAAGCCGAAAGCATTACAGCCGCCGCATATTTTTTCATAATTATCCACCTTTAAAATGTCGTGAAATTCGTCATCAAAGTTTATCAACTTAGTTAGTCAGCTTAAAGCTCGTCAACAACGCTGAAAGCCTTGCAGATGCTGTCCTGGATAAGCAGGTCGGCAGCACTGTCCTTCGGCGTAGGCGTCTTGTTTATAAGAACGAGCCTGTTTCCCTTGTAGTAGTCAATAAGTCCGCTCGCAGGATAAACCGTCAGCGATGTTCCGCCGATGATAAGCATATCAGCCTCGGAAATAGCCTTTATTGCACCGTTCACCGTGTCCTGATTCAAGCCTTCCTCATAAAGCACAACATCGGGCTTCACCAGACCGCCGCATTTTAAGCAGGGCGGAGGACCGTCAACGCTCTTTATGTATTCCGCAGGGTGATTTGTGCCGCATCGCAGACAATAGTTGCGGTGAATTGAGCCGTGAAGCTCATAAACCACCTTGCTGCCTGCCGCATAGTGCAAGCCGTCAATGTTCTGCGTAACAACAGCCGTCAGCTTGCCCATCTGTTCGAGCTTTGCGAGCGCATAGTGCGCAGAATTCGGCTTCGCATCAAGACAAAGCATCTTTTCACGGTAAAATTCGTAAAAATCCGCAAGATGATTCACATAAAACGACCTGCTTAATATCGTTTCGGGCGGATATTTGTATTTTTGGTTGTAAAGACCGTCAACACTGCGGAAATCGGGGATACCGCTCTCGGTAGAAACGCCCGCACCGCCGAAGAAAACTATCTTGTCAGCCTCGATTATCCATTGCTTGAACTGTTCCAGTTTTTCGTCCATAGAGTCCTCTTTTCATACTTGAATCGTATAAAGACAGTGGGATAAATAATTCGGAATTCGGAATTCGGAATTATTTATCTTTTCCGCATCTATTGTTTAAACCGTATGGGATTTTTTCTGTCCGTTTTATTTGCAAACTATATGAATACATAGCCTGCGGTCGCCCAAATCTGTGATAAAATTTTCAAACGCAAACAACAAAAATATTCGCTGTGAAAATCAATTCCGAATTCCGAATTCATAATTCCGAATTAATTTTCTCGTATGTGCAAAATCTGAACTTCACCCCATCGTGTTCATGTTCTTCAGAACATTCCGCAAGCCGCCATTCGGGGAGCGCATCAAGATCGGGGAAGAAAACCTCCGCACCTGCATGAGCGTCTATCTTCGTGATAAGTACCTTTTGACAGTAGGGGAGAAGCTGACGGTATATCTCACCGCCGCCGCATACGAAAACCTCGTCCTCGCCCTCGGCAAGCCTGACAGCCTCCTCAACACTGTGAACGACCTCAACACCCTCGGGCGCAAAGTCCGTATCTCTCGATAAAACAATGTTCCGTCTGTCCTTGAAAGGCTTTCCGTTCGGCAGTGATTCAAGCGTCTTTCTGCCCATTATAACAGCGTGGTGAAGCGTTGTGCTTCGGAAAAACTTCATATCCTCGGGAATGTGAAAAAGCAGATCGCCGTTCTTTCCGATTCCGTGATCAGCATCGGCGGCAACTATCGCAGTAAGCATTTTTCTGCCCCCTTATATCGCAACTTCGATCTTGAAGTCGCCGTCGTGATATCTGTAACCCTCCAGTGAAAAGCTGTCGGGTGTGAATCTGTAAAAATCATCAATGCTCTTGTCAATGACAAATTTCGGAGCATCATAAGGCTCGTTTCTGATAATTTCCTTTATAATAGGAACGTGCCTGTCGTAAATGTGAGCATTCGCAATAACGTGAACAAGCTCGCCGGCTTCCAAGCCGCATACCTGCGCAAACATATGAACAAGTACAGCGTACTGACAAACGTTCCAGTTGTTCGCCGTGAGCATATCCTGCGAACGCTGATTGAGCAAAGCATTGAGCTTTCCGTCCGAAACGTTGAACGTCATACTGTAAGCGCAAGGGTAAAGTCCCATTTCCGAAAGATCGTGATGATTGTAAAGATTCGTGATGATGCGCCTGCTCGACGGGTTGTGCTTCAGATCGTAAAGCACGCGGTCGACCTGATCGAAATCCCCCTCGGGGTAGTGATGCTTCACTCCGAGCTGATAACCGTAAGCCTTGCCGATAGAGCCGTTCTCATCAGCCCAGCTGTCCCAGATGTGCGCACCGAGATCGGCAATGTTGTTCGACTTTTTCTGCCATATCCAGAGCAGTTCCTTTACCGCAGTTTTGAGATAAGTGCGGCGCAGAGTGATGATAGGGAACTCCTTTGAAAGATCGTAGCGGTTCACAACGCAGAAACGGCTTACCGTGTGTGCAGGAGTGCCGTCAGCCCACTTCGGGCGAACGTCCATATCCGTATCCCACGTTCCGTTTTCGAGTATGTCCCTGACGTTATCTATAAAAACATTATCTGCATAACTCATTATGTAATAATTCCTTCAATA
>UQQA01000024.1 GCA_900543105.1 uncultured Ruminococcus sp.
TTTATTTAAAAAATTTGAATTGACATATTTATATCCATAATTATTCTCCTTATTTCATAACATAGTTACTAATACTACAAAATTTTCATCTATCTTTATAAGTATAACATGTTTTTTTATAACTTTCAACATAATTTTGCTATCAATAATCTGCGAAAACTAAATCAAACATGAAAGTATCATTTAATGCTAATACCCTTACATTGACAAAACAACTTCCAAACTTTTCAGTATTGTTTTTCTTCCTTTTTGTAATAATATACAAGGTCAGCCAAGACTTATATCAGTTACTTAAATTAATCCGCACCTAATAATTTAACATTTACAAACGAATCAGACATTGATGAATTGTTAAAAAACCAACCCTCATACAAAAGGTTTATCTCTCGAAATATTCAAAGTATACCTGCATCCGGTCACGCGATAATTCTTGCACCCATAAAATTCACCAAACTTGCCCTTGCGTCGTACCAACTGTCCTCCGCATAACGGACAAACTCTCGAATTTTTCTCTGCAAGCTTCTTCTGTAACTCATACCTCTTAACTATGTCACCGAAAGCAGCCTTGAACTCCCGCGCAAACAACCCAACATTATTCTGTGGGATAAGCAGCCATACCTTTTTCCTTGCCCTCGTCATCGCAACATAGTATAACCTGCGTTCTTCCGCAAACGGATAAACATCGCTGTTTTTGAGAAGCAGCTGAACTATCGGATCGTCCTGTATCTTACTCGGAAAACCTTTTACATTTCCCGAATTGTTCAGAATGAAAACATAATCTGCCTGCAAGCCCTTTGACTTGTGCGCCGTGATAAATACCATCTTCAAATCAGGACGTTCGGGCAAAACTATCGCATCATTCGCTTGCTGTTCAAATACGGAATCATTAAACATTCTTTTGTCAGACGAGTACCTTCCTATAAAAAATACCGTTGCACCCTTTTCAAGCTTTCTTACCCTTTCTGCCATGAACTTTATAAGCAGCTTGTCATTGTACCCCTCAATAAAACTCAGCGGAAATCCGCTCTCCGTCGTGCTGCTCTGCAAAGCCTTCTTTATCTGCGCAGGATTTTTCATTATGTACCTGCCGCTTATGTCGATAAGCTGCTTTCCGAAACGATAGGTGGTTTCTATCTTTGATATCACCGTCTTTCCCCAATATTTCTCAAAGTTAAGTATGCAGCTGATGTCACTTCCCGTAAAACGATATATGCTCTGCCAGTCATCACCTACACAAAATAGGTCAAAGTCCGACTTTTGGCGCATTTCATGCAGTAAATGATACCTTGCCTCAGACATATCCTGATATTCGTCCACGATCACATACTTATAGTCGTGCGTACAAAGTCCATCTGCAACATAATCAGCCGCACGATTTATCATATCGTTGAAATCTATCTGACCAGTACTGCGAAGCATCTCCGTGTAATCATTAAATATCGGCTCTGTAAGCTTTAGTATCGGCGCAAATCGTAGGAATATGCTTTTTTCCATAAGCTGACCGATAGTTTCACCATTCGACTTGACGTGAGTAATGATCGTTCCTATTAATTCTGTCACCCCCGATATCAGAGCGTTATTCTCACGCTGTATGCACTCCCACAACTCCGCATCAGTCTTGGGATAAAATTTTACTCCAAGCTTTTGCAGCTTGTCCTTCAGATTTTCAAGCATCCTTCCGCATTGCTTGTCCGCATAAGATACCTCAACAAGCGTTGTGTTGAAATTTCTATGTGTTTCACGTTTCCACTTTATACCGTCAATATACGTTTCGGATGGAGTTTTTCCTGCCTTTGCAGCAAACCAATCGGGAACTCTGCCCTCTTTGTTCACCGCAAAAAATTCAATGTATATCCCATAATCATCAAGATAAAAATCAGGCTTGTATCCGCTGTGTCCCTCGTCCGCAAGATCATATTCATAATTCTTTTCATAAGTGTAGCTTATCCCATTGCTGTAAAGGAAATTTGCAATTTCAAGCTCACAGTAGCTTTTGACAGCCTCGCCTTTTATCGTTACCGGCGAAGTATTCTGTATGTACTCGTCATATTCTTTCTTGCTCTCAAATTCAAACTCGTCTGCTGATTTTGTCGGCATAAACATACAGTATGAAATGAACATTTTCCTATACTTCTCATCGGATAAATGATCATATATACAATCCCTGATAAAATTTCCACTATAAACCGTACTCTTTTTGCCCTCAACACCTCTGATGATCTCAGTACCAAGCTTGTGGAATGTGAAAATATCCATATCAATGCCAGTTTCCGCTCTTATGCGGTTTTCCATTTCTTCCGCTGACTTTTTCGTGAACGAAAGCATCAATATCTCATCGGGTTGACATATTTTCATCTTGGTAAGATACTTCACATACCCAACAATAGTAGTCGTCTTTCCCGTTCCAGCACCTGCAATAACAAGATGATTATGTGCATCTTCAAGAATACAGTTTATCTGCTGTTCATCAAGATTATGCCCCTCAACAGGCTGTATCTGCTTTATTGCATATAATCTTTTCTGACGCTTTTCTTCCAAACGCCGTCTGATCTCATTGATCTGTTCAGCAGTTTCATCAAGAAATCTCTTGGCTTGCTCGCTGACAGCCCTGACCTCGGGATAATCGTCCTCACCGACTTCATAAGCAAGGACCTTTGCCGCATTTATTAACCGCTCATACTCCCTGCTCCAGTTCTTGTAAGCATCATCAACCATATTCACATCATCGAAACGCATAAACTCATCAAAAGCAGCCTTAGCTTTGCTGCATTCCGTCGGAAAACGATTGCAAAGAGCCTTGTGCTTGTTTTTCTGCAAGTTGAGCATTACATCAACATATTGCTGAACACCGTAAAACCACTTTACCTGCTTGACTGTATACCCCTGCGCTTCACATTTAGCTTTGAGCTTATTGAACAGATCAGTTCTTTTCTCAAATGCATCTATCCGTGCTGTATCAAGCTTTTCCGCATCTTTAATAGCCGAATGGTAAAAAATCATTTCGCTTCCTGCCATCACAATATCTGTAAGATCAACTTGAATTGCCACGTTGTCACCCCCATATTCAATCTTAAGCTGAGAACATTATACCACTATTCGGTCATAAACGCAATATTTTGCCTCTATATTTTAAATATCCTCCTGTTATAAAAACTTACCATATAGATTCACTAAATACTATATACGAAAAATGAATCAAAAATTATTTCCCTGCATCTCACATATGCAGGGGAATATAGATTATTTCATTTCTTCTCGGCATTCTTTTCAGCCTGCTCATTCTCAGCCTCTATCAAAGCTTTCCTGAGCTTTTTGCATCCCGCATCAACGAATATTGCCGCCAATGCATTGTATGTATCTAACTCCCGCTCCTGCACCACCGAACAAAGTACCCCGAACTGCGGAACTCATCTTCGCTGACCTATATTTTCATTTTCCAACTCTCCACCCGTTCATTTTCCCATTTCCAAATGCATATAAATAACATAACCACAAATTTGCATTGGAGTGAGAGTAATGAAGTTTGCACCAAAAGCGGATACGGAGAACCGAGCCGTTGTCCTCGGCGAGTATATCATCGAGCATAACGCGACCGTCCGTGCCGCCGCAAAAGAATTCGGAATTTCCAAATCTACAGTACATAAAGACCTCACCGAAAAACTGCCGGCAATAGCCCCACGGCTCTACCCGGCAGTAAAAAAAGTTCTGGAAATAAATAAGCAGGAACGTCATATCCGAGGCGGAATGGCAACAAAGCATAAGTACGAAGAGATCGCCCAGCACAAAAAATAAGAGCCGCACTATTCCGAAGTTTTTACGGAATAGTGCGGCTCTGAGCCTTTTATTCTTTTTTCAGCTGCGCCAGAACATCAATAAGCTTCTTCGGCATCGGTACTCCGAGCCGCGCACCGTTTTCAAGCAGACTTATGCTCTCGTTCGCAATGTAGAACATCGCCGTAACACTGCGCAGAACATTTCCCTCACCGATCACACTCCTGTCCGCAATGTTCGCCACAGCCACCACGAGCAGCATTATCATCTTCTTCGCAATGCCCCTTGCCCCGACTTCGGAACTCAGCTTTTTCTCGACCACAGCCGCAATTATCCCCGTTATGTAATCCAGCACGATGAGCGTTATCAGCGCCGTCATCATTCCGTCAAACGCCCCGAATAAATACCCGAACAGCGCACAGAATGCCGCCATTACGCTCTTTACAGCATTACTCATTTTTCCACCTCCTCTGCATATTTCGGCAAAAGACTTATCCAGCCTGCACCGCTTTTCAGCCTTCCCCAAGGCACCTTCCCGTAAAGCCGAACCTCCGTTACCGTGCAGACTTCACCCTTTTTCAGCTTTCCGACAACAGCACTTCCGATGCCGACATTTGCACGAATATTAAGCTCCTCATCTTTTACCCGTATAAGAAATTCTCTCCCCATTTTTTCGGATACCAAAGCCTTGAACCCCGCCCACCGAGCATTTGCAACATCGGCAGACTGATACTTCGTCGGCACAAACCAAAGCGGACACTGCTTGCCAGTCACATCATAATGCCGTATAAGGTCATCGACAACCAGCTCATACTTTTTAAGCAGATAAGCACAAAGTTCAGCCGCAGAAGCCGTTGTCGCATCGGTAAATTTCCCCGTAGCATCGGGGTGACAGCACTCTATGCTGATACTGTATGTGTTCGCCTGATTAGAGCAGTAAGCAACTTCACTCTCGGGAATACATCTAAGTATCTCTCCCTCCAATCCCACAATATAGTGCGAAGAAACATATCTCCCGCCATTCTTCTGATTTTCAAAGTAGTTTCTGTTAGCCATAGCCGAGCTTTTCGGATTCCCAACATAATGCAGGACTACCTTTTTCACACTTTTGAGCTGTATCTGCGGTCGGGAATACTTGTTCGGCGTGAGCAAAGCATCAGTTATCTTCATTTTCTGCCTCCAGCATTTTCTTAACTTCTTCTCGCCATTTAAGCGGCACATCGTCAAGCGTTTTCTTGTTCGCCTTGATAAGATTAAAATAAAGCTTAGCCATTCATCATCACCTCCGCTAATTCCGCTATTGCCAGCTCGACTTCAAGCTTGTCCGAAGCCGACGTTTCCGCAAGCTCCGCCACCGCAAGAGCAACATCGGCAAGCGTTAATTCTTCCTCTTCGGCAGGCTCGGTGTAAGCTTCGTTCGGCACGAATTTTCCATTCTCGAACTTCCACTTTGCAGGACAAGCCTTGACCACATCGGGAATATCGGGAACATTGATGCCGCCCTCAATAATGCCGTCAATGCTGCAAAGCTGTACAACATTGTTATCATCAATAACTATCTGTTTAACCATTTTTATACCTCCGATTGTCCGATAGCAAGCCAGTTTATTTGTGTGACATAATTAGTACTGTTTAACGCAGTGAGCGAGCCGGAGCTATTAAAAAATCTTGCCATTGCAACAAATCCGGTTGCTGTCAGATCTCTGTAATTTGCAATGACATTAAGATGATTGCTATTGATAGTAAGCTCCTTTGCCGTTATAAAGAGCAGCGGAGGCGTTTTGTAAGCTTTTTTAAAGCTTACAGCTAATCCTGTTGTATGCATAGTGCCTGTTGTTGTTACCGTACCGCTTTGAATGTAGTATGGCATCTGATAAGCCGTCCCGTCCGACGGGATAAGGCTTTGCGTGAGCGCAATGTTGCCGTTCACGGGCGGAATTTCATTTATAGTGGATATCCCACCACCGCTATTTACTATATCATCTAACTTCTTTTTATCAGCTGCAGACATTAACCCGTCTGCGGAACTTGTTGCTTTTGAGTATGTAGTGTCCGTAAACTTTGCATTTGCAGGCACATCAGCACCTACCGTATGACCATTGACGGTTGCAGCATTACCGCCATTTGCAGGACGTGCGTCTGTAAGCCTGCTGTCAGTAATTTGTACATAACCTGCCAAACTCTGATGTGACTGTAGAGCAGTATTTGCCTTGCTTAAGCTTGCCTGCACATCGGACGATAAGTCGGATTTAGGTATTCCACTTTCGGGCTTGGAGTATGTGCCGCTGTTTTTGGTAAATCCCATTCCGCTTATTGCCGTTTCATCGGGAATGTCGGGGAAATCCGAGATATCCGCAACGTTGTGGCTGTGCTTGCTGTTTGCTTTTTTGTCAAGCTCGGCTTTTATGGCTTTATTTTGCACAGGATTTGTCGATGCAATATTCAGAAATTCATCGACCGTGTCACTTCCTCCGCCCCCACCGACAGCAGGGGCGACCTTAAAAGGGCAGGCTGCAATAGCCGACGCAACTATCTGCACCTTACCCTCACCGAGCAAAGTAATTCCATCATTGCCAACACCGCCCGAAATGCGGAGCTGAGAGCCTGCTGTAATAGTGTATGTATCGTCCTTGTCGGCTTCGGGAACTCCGACCGATGCATATACGTCCGATGCGGTTTTGTTGTCTATCCAGTAATATGGATATGCTCCCTCAAACGTGACTTTCTGCGGCGTGTCTGCCGTGAGTGTTACTGTTTTTACCATTGTATTTTCTCCTCCTCTTATTTTAATTTGTTGAACCATCCGGGTGCGGAATGAGATTATAGCAATATGCAAAGCAGTTTTTTCCAAAAGAACAGCCCTCGGCAACCGTTATTTTTTCCAGAGAATAATTGCCGTTCATTCCATTATCTCCTATGCTTGTGCAGCTTGGCAGGCATATTTCTTTAAGAAACATATTATTGCTCAAGCCGTTTTTTCCTACCAATGTACAAAGCGGAAGATCGACCTTTTTCAGCGAATAATTATTGTCGATGCCGCCGCTTGCGATGGTTTTGCATTTCGGCAGATAAAGCTTTTCAACTCCGCAGCTGCTTATTCCGCTGTTATTAATTTCAACTGCTTCCGAAAAATCAAACTTTTTCAGGCAATAGGTACCGTTGAAAGTTCCCAACGGTATTACTACAGGCAAAGTTGAGATATCGATTTTATGAAGAGAATAATCTCCACTAAAAGCATTCTGACGGGGCAGACCGCCTTTTCCTCCGAATTTTACATATTGCAGATAGTATTGATTGCATAACGCCGCTTGCGTATGATAGCTTGAACCATTGTTGAGAAGTATCTCGTTGCCGAGTTTTGCCGCCAATAGTATTGAGTTTGCGTATGTCGGGTTTATCTGCTGTAAAAAACAGCTTGATTTCGATGTGGAAACCTTTACTACATATTTGCCTGTAGCATTATACTCATGTGTGCAGTTACTTGTCCTCCACTCATTATCTGCAAATTCCGAAATCGAGCCGTCCCCCCAGTCAATACTTAGCGCACCCACACCCGAATTTGCGGTTGTCGGTTCAGTGGTCACAAACGCAAACGTCTGCGGAACAGCCGACACGTCTATCAGGAAATACATCTCATAATCGCTCGGTTCGGGGATATCGGGCCAGTCGGCAGGCGGTGTCCAATCTTCTTCGGGTTTACTGCCGCTTTCAAACATCTTTTTACCCATAGCGAAGCCGGTAGCAAACCCTGTTGCAAAATCCATTTTATTCACCGTCCTTTCCTTTTTCCTTGAGCGTTACATTATCACCGTTGATGTTTACTTCGTATTCGATACTTGTTTCCCCAAAATTCGCTGTAAATCCGCTTAGATCGGACTTTAAAGCTATTCTGGGGAATTTTTTCGAAACCATTGCACCACCAAATTTGACAACCCCATCCGAAGTAGCACTCGAATATCCGTATCGGTTCTGTGTGACCTCGCCCGTCTTTTCGTCCTTTTTCTTCTCGCCAAGATGTATAAGGCCTTGATAACGGGTTATAAGCGTGTTGTTTCCAAGCACTTCACCATCTGTTATCTTTTCACCAAGTCTTCGGGAAAAATACCCCAGATAAGCACATTCGTCCTCGGTGACTTCATTGCTGCCAATTGTCGCATATACGCCTGTGCTTGTAAAATTGAGCGTCATGTAGTTTGCTAAAAACTCAGTAAGCGGTTCAACCCCATCAGGATAATGATAGCCATTCATTTTCAAACTTATTGTTGGCAGATACTCTGATAAAACGATAACCGCCTTACCGCATTGCCATGCTCTGTATGTATATCCCTGTACTCTCGACAACAGATTATCCGCGTACTCCTGTGAAGCAAAGCTTGTCTGCACTGTAAGCGTCGAAAGCACATCGGCTTCCACTTCTTTACCGTTTTCATCTTTGAGCGTTGCATAATAATAATCAGATCCCGTATAAGCGATCACTCTTGTGATGGGTGAGCGCTCCGACTGCATAGCAATTGCAGCGTGCGTCTGAACCGAACACAGCGTATGTGCCGATTCGCCAAAAAACACGAAATCAAGATAGTTATTCGCTGCAACGGTGAAATATCCGCACCATACAGTTGATATCGTTTCAAGCAATGACCTTAAGGACTTGCCTTTTATATCTGTCTTTTTGAGCTTATATGAGCTCGCAAAATTGATGTTTTCGGTGATGTGGTTTGTACAACCGTTAAATCCGACATAATTTGCAATGTGCCTTACAAGGGACAGCATTGAGATATCTCCGCTGTCCTTGTCCTTTTCGCTGACGTTGGAGTAGGATATGCCGGCAAAATCAGATGAAATCTCCAACAGTAATGTCCTATCATAGCATTTAAAAGATACCGTGCCGCCTTTTCGCGACCTCTGCGAAACAAAAAAGCAGTACATCTTGTTATCGTCACGAAAACCGAAAATAACCTCTGCACCCGATTTCGGCTTTTTCTGCGCATATTCTTCATACGATACCGTAAAGCTGAATTCCGCCGCACTTATGCCCGATGTTCCCATTCCGTCAGCACTCTGTATAAGCGTCAGATCGCCGAAAGTGTAATAGAAAACACCATCAATAATCAGATAGTAGCTAAAGCCCATCCCCAAGTCCCGACTTGTCCAGCTCACACGCCGTCAGCGTGATGCTCGTGCTGTAGCGTGTGCCGAGGAAGTTTGCCTGTTCAAGCTTCGCAGGAACAGCGTCCGTGTAGCAATTCCCCGTAAAATCGGGACAGCTGACAGCAATTGTTTTCTTTTTCAGCTCTTCGAGCAAAGCGTTCTTATCCTCAGCGGAAAGCCGCCCCGTAGAAATTTCAAGGCTGAAACGCCTGCCTCTGAGAATTCGTACCGGATCACCCTTGTAGTCTGTGAACTGGTTCTCGGTGTCATACTCGTTGGTCCATGTCGGGCTGTAGCCGCCGATGAGCCGCAGCGTATATCCGCCGATTGTCACGGAATACCCGCCATTAAGCACTTCACCTTTTTGCAAAACATATTCTTCCGCCATCGTAAAGCCTCCTTTATAAGCCAAACGTATTTCCCCCCGAGCGTTTTCCGCTCGCTATCAGGTCTTCTATATAGGTCTTGATGTATTCCTTGTCGTTGAGATTAATGATAATGGGTGTCTTGGAGCTGACCTCCGTTGTCGAGCCGCTCGTTCCACCACTGCTTGTACTTGCATCCGTTGCCGATGCATTTGTACCTGCTCCCGTTCCGGACGTAATGCCAAGCATAGCGGATATAGCTGCCGCATCGTTAAGATCACCCATGTTGTCTATAATGCCCTGCAAAAAGTTCTGTGCAACCTCTGCACCGTCCTCATATGCACCATTGGCAACGTCACCGAATATGCTGTCGACCGCATCTGTCGTCTTTTGGTTGAGATCGTCAAGATCGTCCGAAATAAGGCCCTGCGAAACTTCCTCCGCTTTTTCCTGCCATCGTTCCCAGTCGGAAAAATAAAGCTGTAAGCTGTCATCTGACAGACCAAGCAGCGTGTTTATAAAATTCTGCCTGCTGCCGTCCTCGTAATTCATGGACTCTATTTTTTCGATAAGGCTGTCGGACGCTCCAAGACCTTTCAGCTTTTCAAGCGAATTTTTATACCTGTCTATCTTTTTGATCTCTGCGTCAAGATTGGTGAGAACTTCCTTGTCGTTTCCGTCCTTGTCAGTAACAGTGTCGGACAGGTCAACGCCAAGCAGATCACTTTTAGCCTTTTCTTTCTGCTTTATAAGCTCGTTGTATTGACTTTCAAGCTCCTTTTCCTGCTTGTCTGCCGCTTCTTTCAGCTGCTTAAGCTGCTCCTCTGCGGCTTTTTTATCTTTTTCCGCCAGATCGTCCGCAAGCTTCTTACGCCCTTTGAGAATTTCGGCGTTATACTTCTTGTACTGCTCGCTCTGCTTGTCAAGTCCGTTGATAATGTCTTCAATATCGTCCCACATCTGTTCCGTGGAATAATTATCATCGATCTCAGCCTTAAGCTTGAGTGCTTCAATATCGTCGTCAATTTTCTTTTCGACGGCTTTTTTTCGCTCTTCCTCCTCTTTTTCTGCCTGTTTTTTTTGATTTTCAATATCCTTTTGAGCTGCTTTATCCTTTTGGTCAATGTAATTCTCATAGTTGGACAGCTGCTTGTAGTATAAAGCCGATTCCTCGTTCACATGACTGTCGAGATACTTTTTAAGCTCGGCGTAATACTCTTCTTTGCTGATCTTCCGCAGTGAGAGCTTTTCATCAAGCTTGTCTACTTCCGCTTGGAGAGTTTCTTCATATAGTTTAACTTCTTCCTTTTGCTTTTGGGATAAATCTTCGAGGAAACTCTCTGATTCCTCACTTCTTTTTTTATAATAATCGCCCCAGTATGAGCCTTCGGAACTTTGTGTATCGACCACACTCACTCCGCTTATTGATTCTGCAAGCTTATCATAGCTTGCAGAGGTTTCTTCAATGAGCTTTTCCTGTTCTGCGATTTTTTCGTTGGTCTTATCGAGTACATTATGCAGATCGTATTGCGCATTTTGATAAGTTTCAAAAGCCGAGTAGTCAAGCCCGTTTGCATCGGCATACTCTTGTGCCGCAATGCCATCAGCACCGCCCTGCAAAAGCTCTATTACCTTTCCATAAGCGCCTTCCGAGCCTTTTTCAATCTCTGCAAGCGTTTTATCGGATATCCCCGAAACTTTTTGCGAATAGTCCTGATAAGCCTGCGCCTGCTTGTTATAATATTCGGTTATATTACTGTAGTAGCTGTTAAGCGAGTTACTTCTTGCTTCTTCAATGCCTTTGAGCCGTATATTTTGGATAACATTGTCTATTTCGTTGCCAAGCTCTTTATATGCTCCCGTTTCCTCATCTATGAGGCTAATGGTATCGGGCGACAGCTCCTGCAATTGCTTTGCAAGCTCGATCATTTCACCCGTTGCAACGCCCGTTTTTTTGTATTCCTCGTAAAGCCTCTTGTATCTGTCCACTTTGGCTTCAACAGTCGCCGCCTCCGCATTGGCACTGTTCACAGTTTCGTCAGCAGCCTTTTTTATGTCTTTTTCCTTTTCAATGGCGCTGTCAAGCTGCATCACATATGAGCCTATCGCAACACCTGCCGCAACAACGGCTGATATAAGCAGTATATACGGGTTAGCCGCAACAGCAACGTTGTTCGCTTCCTGCGCCACCGTTGCCGCCTGCGTTGCCGTTGTCAGCGTCTTATATGCATTTATCGCAGCCGTTACCGCAGAACCGACCGCAACAGCCCCCTTGAACGAGCCATACGCCGCTATAAGAGATACAACAGCATCTTTATGCTCAATAAGATAAGTTGCCACAGTAGCCGCCGCACTTCCGATATCAACGATATTGTCCATGATATTCGGTGCTGATGCTGATATCATCTGCGTAAATTCAAGCGCAACCGGCAAAAGCTTCTCGCCAAGCTCCGCCGAAAGGTTCTGCATGGTCAGCTCCATGATACGCTGCTGATTTGCGTAGCTGTCCGAAGTTCGTGCAAAGTCACCCTGCGCATCTGCCGTCTGCTTCAGAAGATAATTGTACCGCAGCATGGTCTGTTCCTGCTGCGACATCTTTTTCCACGGCTTTTCGATGCCTTCCGCAAGCGCATAAGCCTCCATATTTGCAACGGACATATTGATGCCGAGCTGCTTCAACGGCTCAGTTTCGCCCGACATACCCGAACGTATCTTTTCAAATGCCGTTTCAATGTCAATGTTATAAAACGAAGCCATATCGCCCGCAAGTCCGACAAGATCGGTCGAGAGCTGTACAACGCTGTCGCTTGTTATGCCCTGCGATTTGAGCATTGCACCGAGCGTTCCCGTGTACTGCTTGGCCGCAAGCTCCGACATGCCAAAAGAGGTCGCCGCCTGCTTCGCCCAGTTGTTTATCGTACCCGAGCTGTCCCCGAAAGTAACATCAACAACGTTCTGCACTTCCGTAAGGTCGGAAGCAAGCTCTATGCCCTCTTTTGCGAAATCCACAAATTCATCTTTGAGCTTGCGCACACCGTCCATTACAAGATCGGAAAGAATGTTAGCCTTGAAAATATCTCCGAATGTTACAGCCTTTTGACCTGCGTTCTCGATCTGATTCCCAAGTTCCTTTGTCGAATTTCCAAGTTCCTCGGTGGAATCGGAAGCATCTTCATTCTTTTTTGTAAGCTCTCCGAGCCTCTGAACAGTATTGTCGAGTTCTCTCTCATATTCCCGGAACTGCTCTGCGCCGATATCTCCGCTGTCCATAGCACTGCGCATACTGTGATACTGACTTTCAAGCTTTTGAAGCTTTGATCTCTCGGCTTCGATAAGCTCATTTTTGACCTGCTTTTTCTGCAAAGCAAGCACTTCACTTTCGGCATTCGATGCTAAAGCCTTGTCGAGCTGTCCGTATTCCGTTGTAAGCTTTTTTATGGCTTCGTCCACTTCCGCAGATGATGCCTTGTATTTATCATAAGCCGTTGTCGACGACTGCATCGTGTCATTGCTTTCCTGCTGTACTCTGTTGAGATTGTCAAGCTGTAACTGCGTGTTTTTCAAAAGCTGTTCGTACTGCCTTAAACTGCTTTCTGTGTTGCTGACTTCATTCTGATACTGCCTGAGCGCACTTGACGATATGTCACCATTGGAAGCGGCGCTGTTCACCGCTTCTTCAACAGAGCGGAGTTTTTCAAGCTTGGTTTCGGTATCTGCAATCGCAGACTGTAAAAGTTCAAATTTCGCTGTGAGATTTTCTGCATTCTCACCGCCGTCAAGCTTTAACCCCTCGTTGACCGCTTTAAGCTCGGCAGAGGTATTTCTCAAACTGGTTTCAACTGTTGACAGTGCCGCCGTAAGTCCCGACGTATCAGCACCGATCTTCGCCATATATCCGTATTTTCCTGCCATGGCTTATTCCTCCAGTATCTCTTCTATCATTTCTTCAAGCTTTTTTCGAGCCTCATTTTGATTATCAACAATGTGCGGTATAGGCTCTACCCAAGAGCCGTCCCTCGCTTTATGTCCAAGCTCCAGCAAATGTGTGAGCTGATAATTTGTCTTGTTGCGTACATAGCCCTGTGTGCGACCTCGTTCATAGCTTTTGGTGGTCGTTACCCAACCTTTTTTATAGCTTCCCGGCTGATAATTCGGCTTTGCTGCACCGTGAACATATACGACTTTTTTATCTTTCCGAACTGGGGAATCATCTTTAATGTCTTTATAGGCAATTTTTGTACATTCCTTTACTGCATTTGAGATTTCACTACATTTATGTGATGCGTATTTTTTTATATTTTCCATGATAACTTCCGAAAGATCGTCCGCATCTATTTTTATTTCCATCCAGTTCACCTGCTCCCCACTTTTTCTGATTTTATGATACCATAAAAAAAGTGCCCGAAACGGACACTTGAAGATATAAAAAAAATAACCGTCCTGCATTTGACTGCAAAACGGTTATTTGAATATTATTTGCAAGGCTTGCCTTCAAGCCAGTTACGGCGATATTCATTAAGGCTCATTTCGTTCGCTCCGCCGTCATAATCGGGATCGGTGTTTTGTACAATGTCATTCCACCAATGGCAAACAGGACATTTTTCATCTGTATTGTTATTTGCAAATGTGTGTTTTCCGCAAACAGGACAATTAAAATTATTTTTCATTTTACTGTTCCTTTCTCAATTCGTTTCCTATCGTGAAAATATGCCGTTTTTCGTTTAGGTTTAAACATTGTTGAAACACCAATATTGGGATGACCTTTAACATAATCATTAGTTTTTACATCGTAACGTGCAATAGTTCCATCTTGGAGTTTATACCCAAGTATATTCTTTCCGTCTGCCGCACTTTGAACCAGCTCCAAAGCTCTTTCTGCATATTGTTCTTTGGTATATCCGGGATATTCTGCCGAATGGTCGTGAGTACCGCCCCAATGTTCGGCAAGATTATGTTCCGAAAATCCTTTTTCAAATTTATTTGCGCCAACAGCACTTATTTCAGCGGAAGATTTTATTATACCACTATTTTCTGATTTGTCAACGGTTTTCAGCAATTTATTTTCATTTTTAAAAGTGCCGTCTGCATTGCGAGCCTGATCGGAGCGGTATCTCAATTCCGCATTTCAGCCAAATTCAGAAAATCCGCCATCATCAGAATGAATATATTCTGATCTGTAAAACGGTTTCTTTTCTTCTTCTGTCAAGCTCGACCACGGCTTTCTCTTTGGGTCACCCATCCATAAGTCTTTCTGTGTTTTATTATACGCCTGCTGTGCCTTATAGTCTTTCAAAGTCCCTTTTGTCCAAGTTTTGCTTGTCTTGGTGGTTCTGAACCAGGTTTCTCCATTGACTGTTATTTCTCTTGCGCCTGTTTTATCAGCCTCCGCACCTGCTTTAATGAATAACTCCGCTTCTTTCTCTTTCTGCGCTTTATAAGTGTTTTTTGAGGATTTGTCACGCAGCGAAGCCATATAGTTTTCGTGTTCTCCTCTTATTTTCTGTGATTTGTCCAAAGCCTTATCAGAACCGGAAACTTTACGGGCTGGGCCTGCCGTATAAACATCAAAATACTTTTGCCTTGCTTCAAGTTCTGCGGAAGAGTATTCATATATTTTATTGCGGGCATCAGACTTTTCTTCATCAGAAATATTCAGATTTTCAATTTCGTCATATTCTCTGTCGTATGCATTTTTTATAGCAGTTCCGGCTTCGTAGAAATTTGAGCCTTGAGCGTTTGCTCTGTCAATCTGAGCTGCGTCAAGTTCACGCTTTGAATTTTTTTTCTGCTTCTTCCACTCTTCATACTCGGAATCAATATCTCGGTCATAAACATACTGCCCCTTGCCTTTTTCGCCCCTGCCTACAAACAGATAACCACCACCGCCACCCGAACTCGTAGTAAACCGCCCATTTGTCGGGTCGTGATAAGGATTGTACCGCAGTTTTTCCAACCTCTTTTCCGCATCAAGCCAAGCACTCTCGGCACGGAGCTGTGCAAGCTGTCTTTCTGCATCATCAAAATAATTTTCGGGAAGTTTTTCCGTGACCTCAACCGCATCATCGTATGCACGGGTCTCGAGTAATGCTGCGTTTTCGCCCTCTGCACGACATTCAACGGAAGTTCCGGCATAGCAGGGCTGCATCGTTGTATCTATGATCGAAACCTCAAACATATCAATGTCCTTTAACTTTCGCCGTGGAATAGCATTGCTCCGCTGCTCCATTTCGCTTTCGTTTACATACATTCCGAACGACCAGCCCGAAAGCTGATGATTTCGGGCTTTTCGGATAACTTCCTCGTCACCGATCTCGGCGTGCGCCCTCAAACCGATGCTGTCCTCTGTGAGCGTGAGGTTGCCGTCAGCCGTCGAACCAAGCTCACGGTCTGCCCTGTGATTGAGCAGCAGCTTTATATTTTTGGCGCGTTTTAACGCTTTCCTGAAAACACCCGGCTCGACCTGCTCAACAAAATCACCTGTCTGACAGCGGATAGGTCTGCTGTCACGCCCTACCGCATTTACGTATCCATCAATTACGACCTTATCGCCTCTTACTTCTATCTGCATTGTTTTCACTCCTTATAGTTCAAGATCATCGTCCGCATCTTCCTGCGTTATGCGGTACGCATCGTTGAGATATTTCCTGCCGTCCTTAGTTTTGGAAAGAGCCGCAATAAAGGCGTCACGCTCCAACAGCCAGTAATCGAGGATAGGCAGCTTGTCAATTTCATATATGTTCATATTCGCATAATCGGCAACAAGCTTGTCAGTGACGGTATATGCCGTGTATTTGACTTCATATTCCTTATCCCTTTTGGTCGGATAATATGGCACTTCCAACCCAAGCTTTTCACGCAGCTTTTTTATAAACTCAATATAAACAGCCGCAAGCAGCTTGCGGTCGCATAAATTAAGCGGTATGCCGTCAAGCAGCATACCGCTTATTCTTTGTGCCGCTTTGTCCGAGCCGTCATATGTTTGTATAATGTCCCATTCAGCTTTTGTGCAGATATTGACCGTTACCTTCTGCGACATAAGCTGTATCGGAATATCTTTCAGCCCGAGATTGATCATAAGCGCTTATTCTCCGTTAAGTATTCTGTGTGCTGTCTTCTCCGCTTGGTGTGTTCTTATCTGCCGAAGTCTTCTTTCTGAAGTCATCAATGATGATAAGAGTACCCTCATCATCCGCAGCTTCGGCTGTAAATACTGTGTCAATGACCGTTGCCGAATCCTTCTTGAAGTCAAACGAGAAACCTTCGGTGTTTTTACCAACGATGATAACACGGAGCTTTTTGCTCTTATGCTCAAAGCCGATGATGTAAACCTTGTCTTTCTGATTCGCAAGGCCGCCGATCTTGATACGCTGCGAACCGTCACTGTTGTCAGTCACTCTTGCTGTGGAGCAGAGTGTAGCAAGAACTTCACCGTTCCATGTCATTACACCCGAAGTGAGCTTGACATTTTCCTTGGTGATCTCGCTTATCTTAACATATCCGAGATCGTCCTCGTCCTCGTACTTTTCTGTGCTGTATTCAAATTTTGCGCCGCCCTTTATTCTTCCGATAAGGTTGGTCTGACTTGCGAAGAATTTATCCCATTCGTATGTGTCGGGATCAAAAGTTTTCGCATCACGCAGTTCAACGTGAAGATGACCGCTGCCCAGCGTGTATTCCTTGGTTTCGTATGCCATTATAAAACCTCCTAAAAATCAATTATATCCGTAAAGCTGTAAACCGTGACGTACAGCTTAGCATCATCGTCATATTCGTAGTCACTTTCAAGACCGGAGCATTCCCGAAGCGCATTTTCAAATTCCGTTTCACGCTCGATATCCTGCGCCGTCTTATTGTTTCGGTAAAAAATTCGCAGCTCATAGCTGACTTTCCAAAACATATTCCAGCTGTCTGCGCCGTCTGCCTTGCGGTGCGAAATGCGCCATACCGCAAAAGTATGGTCTTTGGGTAATGATATAAAGCCGTCATGGCTGCACGGTATTTCCCCGAAACACTCTTTGAGAGCTTCGAGAACATTATCAATACTCATCAGCTTATCTGCCTCCTCGCCTTGAATTTGATCTCCTTGTGCCGGAAAAGCACATCATCGGGCGGCGTTATAAGCTCATATATCACGCCATTACAGACAAACCGCCCTCTCTGTGGAATAATGCTCATAATAAGCTTGTTGTACCGTACAGATACATTAAGGCATTCGTCCGCATTGCCGCCTGCATAGTTTATCCAGTATTCCGAATTTCGCAAGCCCGTAAGAGCTGCATAGACCGTTATAAGGTCGTGCCACTCCCCGTTGTCGTCAAGCACCTGAAACATTATTCTTTCCCGAAGCGATGAAGAATTCACCATATTATCCCCGATTCGCAAAGAGATTTTAAGGCACTTGTCACTTTGCACATTGCATCTGTGAGTTCTACAAGCTGATTAGGATTTTTTTCGCTTTCCTGTTTTATTAGCCCTAACTGATTATTCAGAATTTTTATTGCGTCCTGTTTGTTTTCGGGAATTTCTTTCATTTTTTCCTCCTCAATTTAAGTGTTTGAACACAAATCAGCCTATGCAGTTCGCACGGTGCATATCGAGTGTGCATTTCGCAATCGGATTGAGCTTGTCCTGCTGTACGGTCATATCTCTTATATTATACATATCCGAGCATAAGCATAAAAAAGCGTATTGAAAATCATTTATCCCGTCCGCTTCTTCCGCCGTCAGATCTGTGTAGCTGAGGATAAAGGACTTTGCCGAGGACATAATACCCTCGATAAGAGCATCGTCCTCGTGTTCGTCCTCCGTGAGCCGCAGATACTTCCGTACATCGTCAAGCTTTATCTCTCCGAGCTTCATCAGTTAGCCTCGTGTTCGAGCGCAGCAAGCTTCTGATGGTCAATGACATTGCAGTCAAATTCAAACCAGCCGACAATACCGACTGCGTGCTGTGTTGCGTACTTTTCGTTAAGCACCTGCATTTCAAGCTGCTGACGCATATTCACGCCAAGACCGCTGTAGTCGCCATAAAGCACGGAACGCACGCCTGCCGCCGCAGCCGGCATATTTTCGGAGATATACACGGGCTTTCCGAGAAGCATAAACGGAAAAGCATTTGAAATATTGCTCGTGTTCTGCATAAGCAGATACTGACCGGTACTGTCCTTAAGCTTCTTGATCGAAAGGAATGTATCGTTGCTCATTGTCCAACAAGCGTTCGCCTGATATACCGCAGGGATAGCAGACTGAAGAGCGATAAGATCATCTGCCGAAACGCCCGTCTTGCTTGCCGCTGTAACGGTTGTCTTTGTGGAAAGTGCGCCCTTGACCTTTGTGTGATTTTCCGTTTCAACCTCCGTTTCGGGAATAAGACAGCTTTTTTCAAGAAAATATGCGATCTCCTTTGCCATTTCGCTTGTTACAAAATCAATGATATCAATGTCACTGCTCGTTACAAGCGACTTGCCGATCTTTACAAGCACGCCTGCAAGATAGCCGCTGAGATCGATGGAAGTAAACTTTCCTGCGGAAGCTGTAAGCTCGTCAAATTCCTGATGAAAACCTACTGTGATACCGCTGCCGTCACTCTTTGTACCCCATACGGGAACTTTGAGCGTACCCTTGACGGAAAACATTGTTGCTCCCGAGAAGATCGGGCAAATATCCTTGACCTTGTTAATTACCATATTGCTTATAGACGTAGGGATAATAGCTCCGTTTTCACCGATAGTAAGGTTCTTGTCCGCTCTTGTTTCAGCTACTGCCGCATTGCAGTTTTTTCTGATATAATTTGCAACCGCCCTGATCTCCGCATTGGTCGGCTTGCCGTTCTCGGCTCTGCTTTCGGGCTGAGGTGTCGGAGCTTCTCCGTCATCGGTCTTGTTTTCAGCCGCAAGCTGCGCCTTGATATCTGCCGCCCTGCGTTCCGCAGCAATAGTCGCATTGAGGCTCTCGACCTCATCTGTGATAGCCGTGATCCTGCTGTTTTCTTCCTCTGTAAAGGCTCTGACTTCTGCCTTTGCGCCGCCGATGATGCCGTCCATTTCGGTGAGCAGTGCGCCCCTCTTTTCTTCAAGGGTCTTGACCTGCTCCGCACGGAACTCAGCTGTGCGCTTCTTCATAGTTCTGCTTGTTTTTGTTCTGCTCATTGCGTTCTCTCCTCCTATGTTGTTCGTTTTTTACCGCTTAATAGGGACATTCCGTCCTTTACCTGCATTATAGCATAAAAAAACAGAGTAAAACGGACAGTTGTTTTACTCTGTATAAAAAATATAAACCGCCTTGCATTTAACTGCAAAACGGTTTATTCTCCTGTTTATTCATCTATGATCCCAATAGGTTCAAGGATTTCCCCAATTTCCTTGTTAAGTTCCTCAACAGATATTTCGGGATTGCTTTTTATCATGCTCAACATTTTATCGCAAAAATCATCATTGTCAATTCCGCAGAGCATTATCGTAAATGCAAGCTTTTTATCTTTACTGAATTTTATGCGGGTTTCAAGTGCATCGAAGAGTTCAAGCAGTTTTCCTTCAAGTGGATTTTTATTTTTCACTGATATAATTCTCCTTTAAAAACGTTATTATGTTTTTATTTTTTTCTGTTATTCTGATTTTTGCGGCAAAGTTATATGTTCCCGGTTCAATTACGCTGAAAACATAATAGTGAGAATTGCAGAAATGGTCAAAATACTTACCGTTTGCAGGCAATTGGGGATAATTCGTAATTATCTCGCTTGACACTTGGCTATATTCCGATTTTGTCATTTTCACCTTGCCAAAAGTAAATTTTCCGTCCTTGCCGTGATATGGATTTGCTCTTTCTTCGATTATATCACTTTCCGGATTGCTGTGCAATACATTTTCCGAAACTTCCTGCATTTTGTTTGTATTGCCTCCCATAGCAGCCGTTTCGTTTGTATTCGGCGTGTATATTGTTTTTGTATTCGGGTCATAGAATACATTGTTAAGTCCGCCAAGTTTGATAAACGGGAAGTCAATAGGCGGAAGGTCTTCTTGGTCTCTCACATCGGAAAGCTGTAAAAATCCGTTGTTAAGTCCTATCTCATACGCACGGTATCGTTCCGATATATTGCCCCTTGTAAGCTCTCTTGTGTCAAAAGCAAAATATCTGTCAGTCTTTTCACTCTCTTTCAGAAGGTCACTGTCAAGAGCCGCCTCGATCATATTCAGCATCGGCGTTATACAGTTGGATATAAAAGCTTGTTTTGCCTTTTCGTCCGCAGCTGAGAATATTGACGGCGGAACGCAGAATAAGCGGCATACTTCGTCCGAATTGGTCTTCTTGTTTTCGTTCAGCTGCATTTCAAGCGACGTTGCCGAAGCTTCCTTGAAGTCCATGCCTGCATTTAAAACGCAGATATTGTCCTCTGCGTCCTGCGAGTTGGAAAACATTTTCCCCCAAGCCGCTTTCACAGCGTCCATTGACCCTTTGGTCTGCTGAGTCTGTGATGTGAGAAAACCTCGCTTGTTTCCTCCCTTTTTCACTATGGCATTTTCATACTTCATAGTGTTGTACGCCACGAGCAGCAGCGTCTCACTTTCCTTGATAACACTCGTCCCTTTACCGTCACCCTTGCTCTTGCGTAAAATTTTGATAAAGTCACTTCTGAGGTAACCCTTTCCGTTTACAGAGATCGTGTAGTCTTTAAAAATCGGGCCAACATTCGGAACAATACTCACTCTTGATTCGTCCACATAATATAAGCCCTTGACATTGCCATAAATGTCACGGTCAATGTATGTATATGCGCCTTTTCCGAGAAAATAATCAAGTACCCACAGCTTTTTCAGTGCCGTTCCGTTGAGCACATCGCCCGTGTCCTTGTTAAGCAGATGCACTCTGATATCATCGGTTATCTTTTTTACCTCGCCTTTTTTCTCTTCATAAAGACATATCGGCAAAGTCGAAATAACATCGGAAATAAGGTCAACGCACGCCTGAACCGCAGGTATCTCCATAGCCGAAGTCTTATCGATATACGACGTGCCTCCGATGAACGCTTTCAGAAGGCTCTCTTCGTCCGTTACCGCAGTAGTTTCTGCTGCTCTCTCTTCCTTTTTTCTGAATAAACCCATTCTCTTAGCTCCTCTTCATCAGAATACCTGCGCAACCCACGAAACGGACGATTCCATTTCAAGCTGCATCAGATACATTGCATTTATCAGCGCAACAACACAGTCGACCTTGCCTGCGCTTTTTTTCTTGTTGACATATTTGTTGAGGTTTGTGTCCTCGGTGCATCGTGCGTTCTCAAAGTTTATTTCGAGCAGCTCGTTTTTGTCGTATCGGAACGTCTTGTGCAGTATGGATTCTTTCAGAAGCTTGGTCGGGCGGTGCAAAAATCTTGAATGTTGCCCTATCTCGACACACTCTATCGGATTTTCCGCACTTTCAAGCTTTTGGATCGTCGATATCGCATTGTATTTGTCAAATCCGAGCTGTACGATATCAACACCGTATTTTTCGGTAATTGATAAAATAAAATTCTCTATAAAGCCATAGTCAATTATTCTGTCACCGCAGTCAAAGCATACGCCCTCACGGATAAGCCGTCTGTAATCGACCTGCTCACGGTCCGTCTTTTTACCGATGTTGTCCGTAGGGATAAAGCCCCACACTTTAGCGTAAACAGTATCATCCTCGAACGTGGTCATTGCAACAGCCGTGTTGTCCTCTGTCTGCGATAGGTCAAGCCCGAGCCATACCCGGCGGTTACGCCAGAAATCAAGGCCTTCCTCTTTTCGGCACTCCCGAACCAGCGTAATATCAACAAAGCCCTCAACGCCAAGTCCCTTGTATCGGATATTGCAATGCTTACAAAGAAAATTTTCCCTCTTGCTTTCGTATAAAACCGCAGTTGCCCTTTTTTCGCATAGGTCATCGAAAATGTATTCGTAGTCAACTGCAACCGGGTTGCTCTGATAGATCACAAGGTCGTTCGTCTGCCATTGTTCACCCGTCAGAAGATCATCGTCAGGCTCGTACAGCAGTGCAAAATATCTCTTGCTCAACAGTTCATTCCCGAAGCCGTCAAGAATTTTCTTCGCCATATCAATTTCCGTCAGCAGAACATTGTTGTCGTTCGGGTACTGCGTGGAAATGATGATACCGAGCTTGTTTTTCAGCGTGATCTGCGAAGAGCGCATTGCCTCGACGGGGTAATCGTCCATTGCCCCGGCTTCGTCCGCAAGAAAAATATTCGCCATTTTACCGTCCATTTTATCTTCCGAATAAGCAAGCGGAGTGTATTCGCTGTCTGTCAGCAAGCATCGAATCTCACTTCTCAGCGGCTTGAATATTTCTCCGTCATTGAGTGCAGGAGATGATTTTATTATCTTTCGGATCGCCGCCTGCAGCTCCTTTGATAGCTTAAGGTCGGGTGCAACCGAGAAAAAGCGTCCGAATCTCCCCTCCGTCAGCATTCCGATAATGAAGATCACGGCCGAATAAAACGTCTTGAAATTCTTTCGGCCTATCTCCAACAAAGCCGTCCGATAGTACCGAGTGCCGTCCGCTCTGTTCTTCGTGCAGAATACAGCAACAATGAGCAGCCAGGCGTAACGCTCCATACAGCTTATCAGCGGCTTGTGCAGATCGGGG
>UQQA01000025.1 GCA_900543105.1 uncultured Ruminococcus sp.
TACGCTTTCAATCTCATCAAGAAGCTCAAATGGGTCATTAGCTTCCCTATCCATCTTATTAATAAAAGTAAATATAGGTATGTGCCTTAAAACGCATACTTTGAACAGCTTAATTGTCTGCTTCTCTACACCCTTGGATGCATCGATAACCATGACTGCCGAATCAGCTGCCATAAGTGTACGGTAAGTATCCTCTGAGAAATCCTCATGTCCCGGTGTATCAAGAATATTAATGCAGTAGCCGTCATAGTTAAACTGCAATACTGAAGACGTTACAGAGATACCTCTCTGCTTCTCTATCTCCATCCAGTCTGACACAGCATGCTTAGCTGTCTTCTTGCCTTTTACAGAGCCGGCGAGATTAATTGCCCCTCCGTAAAGCAGGAATTTCTCGGTAAGAGTTGTCTTACCTGCATCCGGGTGGGAAATTATCGCAAAAGTCCTTCTTTTTGTAATCTCACTGGTTAAATCTGCCACCTTAAATCCTCCTGATTCTTCTAACAGTTTTGCGAAGCAAAATCTGACGCATACCTTATATTATACTTGCGATATTACTTTTTTTCAACTGCCGAATATAATTTAAAGTGGCGTACAAGCTCATCAAGTTCATCTGCCTTTTCTGAAAGCTGTGTGCTGATAGCATTGCTTTCCTGTGCTGCGGCTGCGGTATTCTGTGTAACGCCTGAAATCTGTTCAATTCCTGCTTCAATCTGAGCCAGCGCATCTGCCTGTCCCTTTGAAGCTTCATTAGTAGTACGCGCAACTTCTGCAAATTCATGCATCTGTCCTATTATCTTCCCAAATACTTCTGCTACGGAAGCCGTAATATCATTACCCTTGCCAATCTCTTCCATAGTCTTGCCGATAAGTTCTCTTGTGTTGACTGCTGAATTAGAGCTGTCCGTTGCAAGCTTGCCGATTTCATCTGCGACAACCGCAAATCCCTTACCTGCTTCGCCTGCCCTTGCCGCCTCAATTGATGCATTAAGAGCAAGAAGGCTTGTCTGTGATGCAATATCCTCGATAGTTGCCGTGATATTCTCAATTTCTTTTGAAATAGCTGTGATATTCGCCATCTCTTCTGTGAGCTCCTGCATTCTTACCTGCTCACTCTTAGCATCCCTTGCGGCTTTCTCAATGCTTTCATATGCTTCCTGAGTCTTCTTCGCACTTGTCTCTGCAAGGTTTGCTACTGTCTCAACAGTTGCAGTAAGCTCCTCAATCGAGCTTGCCTGGTCTGTTGTGCCTGTTGAGAGTTCAACCGCCGCACTGGAAATATCTGCTGCACCTGCTTCAACAAGTCCTGATGTATTCTGGATGTTAGTAAGTGTTATATTGAAATTCTTAAGTATATATACAAAAGATTCCTTAATACTTGCAAAATCTCCTCTGAAATCTGTAATATTCTCACTTGGCTTTGTGAGATCGCCCTTTGCTATCTCTCTTAATGTAGCAGAAATCTCATCAACATAAGAATGAAGTACATTCATTGTTCCTCTGAGGGCCTCGGCAAGCTCACCAAGCTCATCTTCTGACTCATATGTAATATTATCTGCTGCTCCAAGGTCGCCGTTATACATGTGTGCGGCAGCATCATCAAGCTCTTTGATTGGTGCCGTAAGCATATCTGTTATAATTCCTGTAAGCATGACAGAAGCAGCGACCGCAATAATGAGAAGTACCACTCCGATTCCAATAAGCACATAGCTTGATATCATGCTTGACTTATAATATGACTGTCCGCTTGCATTAATGATGCTCTCAAGCTCAAGCGACAATTCCTTAATGTCATTTACGACCGGCTTGTATGTATTCTTATTGTATGTATAAGCATTATTAAGATCCTTATTCTTAAGGAGTGTCATAAGCTGTGGTCTTATCTTCTCTCCTTCATTAATCTTGCTTTTTAGTCTTTCAAGGACATCCTTTCCTTCGCTGTTATCTATTGTTTCATCAAGTGACTGGACAGCATCCGTGACAAGCTTTACATCCGCTTCCATATTACTTGAAAATCCATTATAATCAGAACCTGCGCCAGCATTACCCGCAATAATATAGCTGTTTATCTCACTCTGAAGATCTGTCAGTCCATACTTAATGTCAGCGATATCACTTACATTAGTCATTGGCCCAACAAATATTTTTTTAACTTTTCCGGCTATCACGGTCATTCCAACAAGAAGTACCACAGCAATAATTACAGATAATACGACAATTATTCCGTGTGATGTTTTGAGTTTACTGTTAATCGACTTGTTTTTCAGCTTTTCTGTAAGCTTTTCTTTTAATCTGTTCATTGATTGTCCTTCCTTAATAGTCTATATTTCATAATTTAACTATTATATAGTTCTCAGGTACTATTGTCAATATTTCCTGCACCTGATTTTAATTACCTGATTTTAATTATATATAAATTAATTCTTCCTGTTTTTATTTTGATGTTTTGAAATATCATTGTGAAATTTAATATATTCCATTTGCTTTATTAAATCAGTTCTGTGATGATAATCAAGTGACAAAAGCATACTTATAAAATCGTCAACACTTTCCTCGTGGGTAAAAGATTTTTTCAAGGCGGAAAATGTTACAGGAACAGAAGTCCTTCCAAGAAGGTAATCGATTGAAACATCAAAAATATCTGCAAGTTTTATAAGTGTTTCAATGCTTGGAGTGTGAGTTCCGTTTTCATATTGTGAAACTGCAGTTTTAGATAAATAAAGTGCTTCTGAAAGCTGCTTTTGAGTAAAGCCTTTCTTTTCTCGAAGCTCTTTTAGTATTTCGGGAAATGGCATAGGATGTATAACTCCTTATCACAGTAATCGCTATAATTTTACAATATATTTTTTTACTTGTGTTCAAAAGTATAAATATATTTAATATTTATACTGAAAATAACAATAAAGTTAAGCCGTGCTTAACATATGTAAAGTGAGGGTGTTATTATGGTGAGAGTGGCGGTGTGTGATGATAATAAGGTCTTTCTTGAAATGTTAGTAAGAATGGTTAAAGAAAAGCTTGAAGAGTATAATGTGGCTAATAGAATTACTGATTATATGAGCGGAACGGTATTTTTGGAACATCATAAGAAAGACCCGTTTGATATTGTATTTCTGGATATTATTATGCCTGATATGGATGGTTTTGAAGTTGCAAAGGAAATACGAAAAATTTCGGCGAAAACTTACATAATCTTTGTTACGACCGAAAGAAGCTTGGTTTATGATGTATTTGACTTTGAAGCATTTGATTTTGTGCCAAAGGATTCTTTTGAATTGCTTGAAGGAAAACTTAATCGTGTTATTAATAGACTTTCAGAACACTTATCTGCATATATGAAGATTTGTTTGGACATATCTTTGGGAGAGAAAAAAGTTATTGCACCCTGCGAAATAGTGTGGGTACAGAGTAAAGGGAAACTATGTAGATTATGTTTTAATAACAGGTGAAAAGCTGCATATAAGAGGTACGATCGACAGCGTTTTAAAAATATTATCACCAAGGTTGTTTGTTCGTATTCATAATAGGAACATTGTAAATATGATGCATATGATCAGAATTGACTATCCCAATAATGAGGTGATTATGAGAGATGGTCAGAGGATAGGTATAAGCAGAAAATATAAAAATGAATTGGATATGATGTATATAAAATTCAATAGAGATTTCAGGTAGGGGCTTATATGGCAGAAATATTATGGAAAGTTTTTGAATTATCGGCGAGCCTGTTTGAATCTATAATTGTAATTCGATTTATATGTTTGTTTTTTAATAATGACTTCACTTCTTTAAGAGGAAAATTAGTGTATGTGATAGGTGTTTGTTTCGATTTTGCCTGTGTTACATTAATAAATTTACTAACAGTGTATGAAGGGTTTGGCGGAATAATCTATATACTGATCTATTTGATTTATGAAATGATCTTCTTAAAGGGGAGCTTTTTAAGAAAAATTTTTTCAGCCCTGATATCGGTCGTTGTTTTGGCGAGTGTAAGCTTTGGAGTATCATCTATTGTTTCAACGATATTTAAAAGGAATGTTACAGTTATTTATGAGCCATATACTGCTGAAAGAGTTTGTACCATTATTTTTATTCAGATATTTATTTGCTGTATTTTTGATTTAATAATAAAATTCAGTATTGTTACACTTAATAAAGTTGAATGGAAATTGGTTTTGTCGATCCTTGGCATTTCGTTCATATCTATGGCGTGTATGCATATAACGTTATATGATGTATCTTTAGATCAGTATCATGCGGGATTGATCGGAGTTGCGGAATTGGGAATTATTATTCTTAATATCGTAAGTTTTTATATGACATATTCTCTCAGCAAAACCAATGCGGAAGCAGAAAAACTTCGTATAATCCGTCAGCAGGAGGAATATAGAATAAGCTATGCCAAAAACGTAAAAGAACAGTATGAAGAGATGCATAGAATGAGACATGATATGAAACAGAATCTCGAGGTTATTTCTGCATTATACAGAGAACATAAGTATGATGAAGCAAATACTTTTGTAAACAGAGTATCCGGCAATCTGGAGAAAATAGGAATGACGATCGATGTGCATAATGATTTTCTTAATGCTATTCTCAATTCAAAGCTTCTTATAGCATCAGAGCAGGGAATACGGGTGATATGCGCATCATCAAGCAGCATTGAAGGAATTGATGATATAGATCTGTGCAATCTTTTGGGAAATATTCTTGATAATGCTATTGAGGCTGCAAAGTATTGTAACAATGGATATATTGAGGTTACTATACGTTCTGATGAAAATATGGTGCTGGTAATTGTTGCAAATACAGTTGTTGGATCAGTGATAAAAATAAACAGCGAACTTAAAAGCACGAAGAAAAATACAGATCGTCATGGATATGGAGTGAAAACCATTCGCTCTATTGCAGAAAAGTATAATGGAACAGCAAGCTTTTATGAAGAGGGCAATATGTTTTATTGTCAAGTTATGATGTATAAATAAAGTTTATTTTATGTCAAACTTACCTAAATATCGCCAAACTTACCAAAAGCATTGACGTTATTATTCATCTTATGTATTATGTTGATGGTTATCAAAATAATTGCAAAGGAAGGGAGGAATAACTATGCTTAAGAAAACTGTAGCGATTGCTGTTGCCAAAGCTGCTGAAAAGATGGCGAAGGCAGCTGCGGGATCTGCTTCACATTTTGGTACTTATCAGTTTAAGGAACCGAGCAAGCTCAGTAAGGTATCAAAATAATAATGTTTAAAGGGACAACTGATAGATGTAAATTCTATTTGTTGTTCCTTGTTTTTTTGAGATATTTCTGCCAAATTTCACAATATGCGGTGAAACTTACCAAAATTGTTGACAAAATAAATATTTAAGATATAATGAGATGGATTTTGATGAAAATGGGGGACGTTATGGAAAAAATATCGCAAAAAATTTTAGCTTTTATATGTCGAAATATGCAGGTAGATGAAGAAATGAAGGAGATATATAAATATGGGATAGAAATATCTGTTTCATCTCTGATAAATCTTATGCTTATTATTTTCGGCGGACTTTTATTGGGAGATCTGCCTGCGGGATTGATATTTATGACCTTGTTCATATTTCTGAGATCATATACAGGCGGTTATCATGCCGAAACCTATTTGAGATGCAATATAGCGTTTGTATTCACTTTTGGGGTAACTTTTTTTGTTGCACAAGTCATAAGCAAATTGGAATATGGTATGATCATATCTTTTGTTTTATTGCTTTTATCATATATACCAATATGGATATTTGCGCCCGTGAAAAACAGGCATAAATATTTGAGCGAAGAAAAGAAAAAACGCAGCAGGATCATTTCTGCCGGTGTATATTGGGTTTCAGCTGCAATAGCTGTGCTTTTGTGTTTAAATAATATTTGGTATGGCTATATGCTGACCGCAACAGATACTGCGATATCATTGCTTATTTTGCTTGAGGTGTTTATGCAAAAAAGAGGATATCATCCGATCAGTGAATAATACAAAACACCAATAAAATACAGGAAAAATCTGCGCCGAAATCAATATATCCAAGATTGTCGGCTTGATTTTTTCCAAATTTTAAATGGTGTTTAGTATAAAATAATAGGGGGATAAATATGATAGGTAATCGTGTAAAAAAACGTGTTGATCGAATTTTGGCAGGCTTGGTGTCGGTCGCTATGACTCTTACTATGGTGCCTGAGATATGGCTGCCGATCCATGCGGAGATAGTGGGCAAAGAAATAGCAAATGCTGAAATATCAACAGATGCTACCAGTGGAGTTACGACCGCTTCAGCACCTGATGGATATGTGCCGATATCTTCAGATGATATATCATTATTCTCTTTGCAGAATAATAGCAAAAGCCAAGTATTGCTTATTGAAGATACCTATCCGTGGCGCAGTAATGCAAATTCTATTGTTTTGGACAGCATTGGTGCAGCATACAAAAAAGTAAAGACATCTGATTTTCTGTATCAGGACTTGGGAAATTATTCAGTAATTGTTTTTGCAAATGATCAGCAATTTTCAACGTATAACAATTACAGTTCGTTTAAAGAAAGTATTGAATCATTTGCTCAACTTGGTGGTGTAGTTGTATTCGGAGCTTGTGATGCGGGTTGGGCAGATGGAAGGTTAAGTACAGAATTGCCCGGCGGTGTGACAAAGCATTTAGATTATGATTATAATAATTACATCGTTGATTACGATCACCCTATTGTAACTGCTGAGTTGTCCGATGGTAATTCACTTTCAGATGACTTGCTTTACAGTAATTATTGCAGTCATGACTATTTTGACGAAGAGACATTGCCAAAGGGCAGTAATGTTATAATTCGCGGTTCTAAAAGCAATGCTCCTACTTTGGTTGAATACCCATGTGGTAAGGGCCGAATCATAGCTTCAGGATTAACATGGGAGCATAATTTTAACACCTATGATAGATTTGCCAAAAGAGTAATGGATGATCTATTTCTTTATGCATTAAGCATAGCGAATATAGATGTAAATATGCAGCCTCCGATAGCTGTTTCTGTTGATGCGCCGCAGCAATTAACATCAAACGGAAATGGGTATTCTCCCAATCCATTCAGTGTGGATGCACTTTTAAAAAATGTAAGTGATGAGTCCGTTAAAGATATAAAGGTTAGGATCGTTCTTCCTGAGGGACTACAATTGACCGATAGTGATACTGAAATCGTTGAAATTGGAACTATGGATCCTGAAAACGAGAAAAATATTTTATGGCAGGTTAAGGCAAAGTCAATAAATAGTGCTAAAAGATATTCATATAAGGTTATTGTAACAGCTGAAAATGGGTATGAAAAGATCGTTGAAAAAACGGTCTATGTACCAATGATTTCTCAAAATAATGACTATGCCATATTTTCCGGCAGCAATACAAATCCATTGAGCTTGTACGGTTGGAAAAGCAATTTTACAGGAAATATTTACACCGGAAACAGTTTTAATTACGGCGGTTCGGAGCTGTACATAAACGGCAAAGTCGATGCCGTGGGAACTGTAACTGCAAATGGCTGGAAAACAGAAATTACTGAAACAAATGAGGGCATTTCTTCCATAGCAATGCCTGATTATGACGGTGTGATCAATGAAAACGCACAGCCATACGAATATTTTGAGGAAAGTCCTGCATACATAGAGGACAAGACCGTTGTAAACAGCTCAATAAAGGTAAACGGCGATGTTACGATCAGCGGTACGACCTTTGAAGGCGACTGCTACATTATCGCCGAGGGCAATATCACATATAATGTGGAAAGCTTCAATACAACGGGACGTGTTTTTCTCTATTCCAAAAAAGGAAACATAACTATCAACGGTTCGCAGATCAATATCAACGGTGCAATGTATGCGCCTAAAGGAAATGTGACCTTTAATACCTATGATACGACCGTAAAAGGCTTTATCTGTGCTGACAGCATAAGCTTTAACGGAAGTATTTTCAATGTTACGGGCGCAAATTTTGATATGGTGCAGTCCCGTTCAAATGGTATCGTAAAAACATACACGACCGATGCAGACTTCAATGAGGGAACTCTTAATGGGGTCAGCCTTGCTGTGCCCGATCAGCTTATTCTTGCGGATAAGGCGGCAGGTGAAGCGACGGCAAACGAAAAGATCTTCGGTGATACCGAAAGCGGTAAGGGAGTAAAGGTCAGATATTTTTCCGATAAGACATTTCTGTCGGAAAAAGATACGGAAATAAATATAGGCTATGATCTGAGTGGCTTTGGCGACGCTGATATCAATGAAAATGCTGTTGACCTCATTTTGGTCGTAGATGAATCGGGAAGTATGATCGGAGACAGAACGGTTTTTTCAAAAGAAGCTGCAAAAAATGTTGTATCATTAATGAAGAATAATGACAGGATCGCTGTTGTTGGATTTTCACACATGATCAATGTGTACAGCGAATTAACATCTGACAAGGAACAGCTGTATTCTGCGATAGATAGCATTAATACAAGAGGAAGATACACCTACATTTATCAGGGTATCAACAAGGCTGTAAATATGCTCTGTGCAGACTCTCCCCAAAGAAGCAAATATATCATTCTTCTTTCCGACGGAGAGGGACATAACGAATCTCTCACAATGTCGGCAGCAAGATCCGCCGGCGAAAAAGGCATAAGGATCCTTGCAATGATGATCGGCACGGGAACGCTCCAGATGCAGAATATTGCTATTCACAGCAACGGTATATATAAAAACGCTCCAACATCAGCCGACATCGGCAAGATCATGTCATATTTTGCTTCGGAGGTATTTAATGTTGCAGGAAGAAACTCAACATTCAGGACAACGATAAAGGACAAAAACAGCGTTGATATTTTATCGATCAGTCCTGCTCCGTCAGAAGTCATCGAAAATGCTGACGGAAGCGTTACCCTTGAATGGAATTTTGACAGAATTACGATAGATGAAGCCAAAAGGATATCTATCCCATTGTCAGTGAACGCAAAGGACGGCTTTGCAGAGCTTACCGAAAATACATCATGTGTGTATTATGACCGTGAGGGAAAACCGCATATCATCTATGCAGATGATGTTACTGTTCCTGTTAGCAGATACAGCGACAGCGGAAATTGGTCAGTGGTTTTTGACAGCGAAAAGGACGATATCAACTGGTCGCACATCTATTGGAACGGAAAACGCTATGGCGACGGAAAGATCACGGTTTATGCCTCCGCAAGTGCTGATGGTGTGAACTTCGGCGAAGATGTGCCTGTAAACAACTATGAGAAGCTTACGGGACTGGTCGGCAGATATGTAAAGCTTAATGTCGATATGACGGTGTCCTCCGATGGAAGAAGCCCTGAGCTTTTTGACATCACCGTTATGTCCGACAAGGCAAAGGCACCCGGGTTCTCAAATGCCGAGCCGACCGCACAGGTCGTTTGCAAAGATACTGTAAAGGTGAATAACCCGTTAAATATCCGTGCGAATATTTCCGATGACTGTCTTAAATCGGATATTGCGGTGGAATGGTCCTGCACAGAAGATGGCGTGACATTCGGGGACAGCACTGCATTTCTTACGAACGCAGTATTTACAAAAACGGGCAGCTATGAGATAGTATGCACTGTGAACGACGGCGAAAAAACAGTTACTGCTGTTAAGAATATAACAGTTGAACCTGCGGACAGCTATGCTGATATTGATCCCGACAGACAGGAATCGCCTGCGCCTGAAATAGCTGTTGATCTTCCCGAATATGCATACAGAAAACAGGTGATAAATGCAAAGATAGAAAACCTTAATGACACCGAAATATCATGGTATTCGGTAATATTCAACGGAAATACTGCAATAACGGTAGATGATGACGGAAACTTTACGCTCACGATGCCAAACTGGAACGGAACATTTTCCGTAGTTGTAAGAGCGTTTGACTGGGCAGGAAGATCCGATGTAAAGGAATTTGTTATTACGGTGGACGGAATAATCCCGTCGGTTTTTGTATCTGCTTCGTCCGAAAAGGTACTTGTAGGAGGAGAAGCAAGCTATACCGTTTCTCTGTCAAATAAAAGCAGGATCGCATCGATAAAGTACACCCTCAACGGCGAAGAAGTGTCACTTACGGCGGACGGAAAATATGTCCTTGATACAAACACTGCAGGTGAATATGAATTTACGGCGGAAGTTACAGATCATACGGGCAGAAAGTTCACCTCATCTGCAAAAATAACCGTTGAAGAGCCGATAGCTGCCGATGAGGAAGCTCCAACGGTCGATATTTCCTTTGACAAAGAAGAATTTTCAAAGGGCGATACTGTAAAAGCACAGATAACTGCGGCAGATAATGTCGGCGTTGACAAAATCGAAGCTTTTGTCAACGGAAACAAGGCGGAAATTGACGAAAATAACTGCGTTACAATAGAAAATGCCGCAGTGGGCGAGTATGTGTTCACTGCAAATGCTTATGACGAAGCAGGAAACAAGGGTACTGTGACAAAAACCATAATTGTTGCTTCGGTAGATGAAGAAGCACCGACTGTTACGATCTCGCTTGAGAAGGACACATATTTCGAGAACGATGATATCATATTCACCGTAACGGCAGAGGACAATGTTGCAGTAACAAAGCTTGAAGTAACTGTTGACGGATCGGTCATTACAGTCGATGAAAACGGCAGATACACTATCAAAAATGCAGAGCTGAAAACATACGAAATAACGGCAAAGGCGTATGACGAGGCAGGAAATGAGGGTACTGCAAAGGAATCGGTCGCTGTGAATGAGTTCGTTGCTCCCGATACCGAAGCCCCTGTCGTGTCAATAAAATTTGATAAGGACACATATCTTGAACGTGACGACATTGTATTCACTGTAACGGCTGAGGACGATACTGCTGTCACAAAGCTCGAAGTGACGGTTGACGGAAAGGCTGTTGAGCTTGACGGAAACGGCAGCTACACTATCAAAAATGCAGAGCAGAAAACTTACACAGTAACAGCAAAGGCCTATGACGAAGCAGGAAATGTCGGAGAAGCATCTGCAAATGTTCCTGTGAACGAAGCATCTGCGCCTGTGATATCGGCAGTGTTTGACAAGGAAAGCTATTCGGAGGGCGACAGCCTGACAGTCCTTGTTACTGCGGAGGGTCAGCGTGAGATAAAGGAGATCAAGGCTTATGTAAACGGTGAGGAAAAGGCTCTTGACGAGAACGGAACTTTGGTCATTGATAAGCTTTCTCAGGGAGAATATGTTTTCCGCTTCACCGCAGAGGATATCAAGGGCTTTTCTTCCGAGTGCGAAAAGACTGTTGTTGTTCTGCCGATCGATACTGAGGACAAGCGTCTTACCGCAGAGATAGAGCCGTTTGTGGAATATGGTGAAAGTGCGCTTCTTACGGTAAAGATAACAGATGAAATTTCCCCCGAAACGTTAAAAGCGACACTCGACGGAAAGGATATCTCGCTTTCAGATGAGCTTACCTATCAGTTCAAAGCGGAGGAGCTGTTTGAACATAGCTTTGTTATCTCCGCAAAGACTAATGACGGCGAAGTTCTCGAAAAGAAAGTCACCGTATTTGTTATGGACAGCGTTTGTCCGACCATGACGATAACCTACGACAAGCCCGACGGATATTACGAGGGCGATGACATCATTGCTACAATTGTTGCAGAGGACAATGTCGGAATAAAAAGAGTGGAATATACCTATGACGGAATAGAGTACCCGATCGACAAGGACGGAAAGGTCATCATTCCCAAGATACATGTTGACAACCATGTCGTTGTTGCAAACGCATGGGACACATTCGGAAACTGCATTACCCTTACAAGTGCGTTTATCGTTGTTTATGATGAAACAACGGGAGAAACGATAATCACCAATGAGGACGAAGTCGAAAACGAGGAGCTTGTCTGCAAGCTTTACTCGCCGAAAGACGGACAGTCCGTAACTGCGCCAATATCTGTTGTAGGCACGGCTGCGGGAACAAAATTCAAGAGCTATAAGCTGGAGTATGCTCCTGTCGGCTCTAAAAACTATACCCTTATCAGAGAGGGTACGGAAGCCGTGAACGCAAACCTCCTCGGAAAGCTTGACACAACTATGCTCAACAACGGTTTGTATAATATTCGCCTTACCGTTTACAGCGACACAAAGAACATTTCACTCGAAAATGTTATCTCTGTTGAGGGCAATATGAAGATAGGCAATTTCTCGCTGTCGTTCCAAGATATGGACTTCAACGTATCGGGTCTGCCGCTCACGGTGATAAGAACATACGACAGCAGAAACAGAGGTACAAACGGCGATTTCGGCTATGGCTGGAATATGTCTACAGCAGGACTCACCCTTACCGAGAGCTGCAACATGAGCCGATACTGGAAATATACCTCGTCAACAGGCTCTCTCGGAAATGTAAACTATGACATAAAGGGAACAAGGGCGCATATCGTGACCGTGAATTACGGAAACGGCAAGACGGACAAGTTCACCATGACAGTAAAGAATGTTTATCAGTATTATTCCCCCGACTACGGCGTAAACGTAAGCTTTAAGGCTGAAAACGGCTCGAAGTCGAAGCTTGAGATAGTCGGAATGGACGAGCTTGCGCTCAACAGCGGCATGCTCCTTGACAGATATGATTTCTCCGAATTCGTCTACACAAAGTACCGCTTGACGACACAGGACGGCACAGTATATATTATCCATAAGACAAACGGCGTTGAGTCTGTTACCGAGCCTAACGGAAGCAAGATCACTTTCTCCGCAAAGGGAATAACCCATTCCGACGGAAAGAGCATCGTCTTTGACCGTGACGACAAGGGCAGGATAAAGAGCATCGTTTCGCCGACGGATAAAAAGGTCACATACACCTATGACGAAAACGGCGACCTTGCTTCCGTGACCGATGTTTCGGGAGAAGTTACGCAGTTCATCTATGAAGATCATTACCTCACCGATATCATCGACCCGAGAGGGGTAAAGGTCTCACGAAACATTTACGATGACAGCGGCAGGCTTATCAAGACCATCGATGCAGACGGAAATGAGATAAAGTACGACCACGATGTTGACGGACGTGAGGAACGCATCACCGACCGAAACGGCAACGTGACACGCTACATTTACGATCAGTACGGCAATATCCTCAAACAGACCGACCCAATGGGAAACACCGTCCGCAATACATACGACAAAAACGGAAACCCTGCGACCAAAACGGACGCAATGGGCAATGTGACGACTTACAGCTATGACAGCACCGGAAATATGCTCACCATGACGGATGCAGAGGGACATACCGTCACTAACGAGTACAACTCCAAGGGACAGCTCACCTCCATAAATGCAATGGGTATCACCGCAATGACGGTAGCTTACGACAGTAAGGGCAATACGACCTCCACGACCGATGCGATGGGCAACGACATTGACTATTCCTACGACACCAAGGGCAGACTGACCTCTGTTGCCGATGAAATTGGCTCGTATATGAATATGACCTATGACAGCAACGGCAATGTCATTTCCGCAACGAACGGCGCAGGCACAACGGCACAGTTCACATACGATGCCGACGGCAACTGCACCGAAAAAACGCTGACTTACACCTCGGACGGAGCGCAGAAAACCGTTACGGAGCAGTATTTCTACGATAATTCGGGCAATCTTGTCAAGATCATCGACAGTGACGGCAATGTAACGACCACAGAATACAATTCTATGGGAAAAGTATCTTCCGCAACGGACGAAAAGGGCAGAAAAACATCTTACGATTACGACAACTTCGGAAACCTTGTGAAAATATCCTATCCCGACGGCACAACGGAAACATTCACCTATGACCGTGAGGGAAACAACCTCACAGCAACAGACCGCCTTGGAAGAACAGTCACAATGACATACGATAAGGTCGGAAACCTGCTTTCAAAGACCTATCCTAACGGCGCACAGGTCACATATTCCTATGACAGTAACTACAACCTCGTTTCCGAAACAAGCGCAAGCGGAGGAACGACATATTATGAATACGACAAGATAGGCAGAAACACCGCAATCACCGATGCTCTCGGAAATCGCACCTCTTTTGCATACAACAGCAAATCTCAGCTTGAAAGCATGACAGATGCAAAGGGAAATGTCTATACCTACAGCTATGACGACAACGGAAACAGAATCAAGACAACATATCCTGACGGAAGTTCTGTATCATCAACATACGATGCAAGAGGACGTGTGACATCACAGACAGATCAGCACGGCTACAAAACAAAGTATGCTTATGACGGCGGCGACAGGCTCACAAGCGTTACAGATGCACTCGGCAATGTTACAAAATATGCTTACGATGAAGTAGGAAATATGATCTCCGTTACCGATGCAAATGGAAATGTTACACGCTATTCTTACGATGATTTCGGACGAGTAGTTAAAACTACCAACGCTCTCGGCAATTCAGCTTACACCACCTATGACGAAAGCGGAAATGTGCTTACTTCAACCGATTTCGGCGGCAACTTGACAACCTATACCTATGACAGTCTTGACAGGGTTTCAAGTAAAACAACACCTGACGGCACGGTAAGCTATACCTATACGGCTGACGGAAAAATATCAACCGTAACCTACAGCACAGGCACAACAACATTCACTTACAACAGCATGGACGGTTTGACAAGAGTTGACTACCCAGACGGAAACTATGTAAGCTACAAGTATGATAAGTCGAACCGCCTTACAAAGGTTTCAACAGCATTTGGCGATACATCGTATCAATACGACACTCTTGACAGAATCACAAGAGTAATCGACAGAAACGGTTATGCTACAGTTTACGAGTATGATGCAAACGGTAACCGTACCGCTGTCAAGTATGCTAACGGTTTGACGGTTTCTTACGAATATGACAAATTAAATCGATTAATTTGCGAAGAAACTATTGACAACGATAGTAATATTGTGGTAAAATATGTCTATACTTTTGGCGCAAGCGGAGAGCGTTTAAAGGTTGAAGAGCTTGACAGAACTGTTGAATATACCTATGATGAACTCTATCGCCTTACTTACGAAACGATTACCAAGGGCAAAAAGGTAACTACCTACACCTATGCTTATGACAGCGTAAGCAACCGCACCTTGAAAACTGTAAATGGCGTTGAAACTGTTTACACTTATAATGAACTCAATCAGCTTGTATCAGAAGATAGCACTACCTACGAATATGACAACGCAGGTAATCTTGTCCGTGTAGTTGGAGCAGGCAAAACTGCTTTGTATGTTTACAATGCAGATAATAGGCTTGTAAAGGCAACCGTTCAGCAGGGTGATAATGTTGTTGTTGAAACCTATACCTATGATTACACAGGCGACCGCACAAGCAAGACGACAACGATAAACAATCACGTTGAAAAGGTTTATTATCTTAATGACAATTCTAACTCTTAATTTTGTAATAAAATTACAGATATTTACACTTTGGCTGATATTATATGAATCGTTGGATCGTAAGCCGATGTTAATAATTAAGGTCACCTCAAAAAACCTCCCTCACGGCAGATTTTCTGATGAATTTATTATTCTTGTTTGAAGCAGAAAATATCGGACAACACGCTTTGAAAATATTTTTTTGATAACTCAAAAATAAAAAGTGCAGCAAAAAGTCTGAAACTGTCCCAAAATGTGGATAGTTTCAGACTTTTGTAATATTTATGCGTAATAATTGTTGATTTTAACATAAATATAAGGTATAATACAAAATAGGATATAAGTGGTAGTAATACTAATACTAAACACCAATAAAATACAGGAAAAATCGGCGCAAAATTCATATAAATCTGTTTTCAACAGCGGTGAGTTTTTGCCGGATCTTTTGTATGGTTTTTAATTGGTGTTAAGTATAAAGGGGTGGATAAGTTGAATTTATATGATGTTATACCCGAAAATTTATTTTCTGTACTTGCTTCAAAAAACAAAAATTTGTATGTGAAAACCCTTTTTGTTCTGCTTGATGCCTTTAAACAGCATTTGAAAATACCCAAGAATGATCTTATCTCAATGATAAGTTCACAGCTTGATGATGATATTATTTCGGCGGATTTTACCGAGGAAGAACTGCTTGAAAGCGAGCAGACTGTTTCTGGCAAGGCTCATTTTTTAGTGCGAAAACTTAAAAGCGTAGGCTGGATACTGGTCGAAACGGAGAATGATTTCAGGGAATATATAACCGTTCCGGGATTCAGCTACAAGATAATCCAGCTTTTATATGATATTGCGAATGTATCCGAGTCGGAGAATTTTGCGTATGTTTATTCAACGTATTCCTCTTTGAAGCTTGCCGATGAGACCCGTGACCCGTTTGAGATGATAACTGCGCTCAATGACGGAGCGGAACGCACAGAGCGCCTTGTTGAGAGCCTTAAATCGGTTTATCACAGCATCACATATTACAATCAGCAGCTTATCAACACACTCAATGTAAACAATGTTCTTCATTCCCATTATGAAATATATCAGGAGGAAGTTGTTTCAAGAATACTGCGCCCGCTGAAAATCAAAGATTCCGTTCCGAAATACAAGATACCGATGCAGAATATTCTGAAAAAGTGGATAGTGGAAGATGAAGTTATAGACGGAATGGTGCAGTATCAGCTTTCAAAACAAAAGGACGGCGATGAGGAAAAATTCAGAAAGGATATTCTTCATAAGATACATTACATTATTGATACCTATGATGATCTTGACAAAAAGTTTATAAGCGTGATAGATGAAAAAAACCGCCGATACACCCGTGCGACCACGCAGAAGATAGATTATCTTATTAATTCCGACCAAAGCGTTAAGGGTAATCTTATCACGCTGCTCAAGAATCTTTCCGATGAAGAAAAGGCTGATAAGACATTTCAGCTCACAAGCAATTCATTTGAGCTTTATGAGCAGTCATTTATAAGTGATGAAAGCTTATACGAAAAGAAGAAAGCCGTTAAAAGGACACGGAATTCCGAGCTTATTATGACAGAAGCACCTGTCGATTTTGAGGTAAAAGCAAAGGCTGCGGCAATGCAGGTGCTTAACAATAAATACAGCAAAAAGAATGTCAATGAATATGTTGACAGGCTTTTGGGTGATAAAAATGAGATAACGAGCCGAGAGATCGCAATTGAAAATGATGATGATTATATTATGACGCTTTTGTCCGTTGTTCAGGCGAATGACCGCAGCTCGAAATATTCAATAGAGTTTGCCGATGAAGAAGTGATCTCGGGCAAATATGAGATACCGCTTATGACATACAGAAAAAGAGGTACAAAATGAATTTAGAACGGTTTGAGCAGATGACTCAAAGAGAAAAGGACGAATTTTCAAGAATATGCAACAAGCTCATGTCAACGACATATATACTTCGTGACGGTGCGGACAAGCTTGTTTCAAGGGAGTACAGATTTATTGAAAATGAGTTTGAATTGTTCTCGGATTATCTTGGTCTGAGCGGCTGGAGGATATATAAGGACGCACAATACGGAATTATATATGTGAGGAATGTTGAGGGATATAACAAGCTTGCACTGAACAAGCTCACAACGGTAATGCTCATCACGATGAGGATAATATATGAGGATATGAGAGTTCAGGCGAGCAGCAGCAATGATGTCTGCGTGACTGTCGGAGAGCTGTTCGGAAAGATCGTGAATGAGTTTTCGATATACCCGAAAAAGCCGCCGCAGAAAGAGATAAAGGATTCGTTCAGGATACTCGAAAACCACAGCCTTATAAGACATCTTGACGAGAGCTATGACGATATGGAGTGCAGATTCGTGATCCTGCCGTCAATACTTGTGGCTGTTCCGAACGAAAAGTGCAAAACGATATGTGATATGCTTAAAGCGGAGGATGAAAAGAATGAAAAGGCTGACGAGATTATTGCTGATTAACTGGCACTATTTTCAGAATATTGTTATTGATTTCGGAGATATCAATTTTCTTACGGGCAAGAATTCGGCAGGCAAATCAACGATAATCGATGCTCTTCAGGTCGTGCTTATGGGCGAAACACGCAGCGTTGCCTTTAACCGTGCCGCAAGCAAAAAATCCGAAAGAACGCTGAAAAGCTATCTTATCGGTTCGATGGGCGAGGACATTGAAAACGGAAACAAGAGCCTGCGTGAGGGCAAGGATTTCAGCACATATATCGTTGCGGAATTTTATGATGACTTTAAGTCGTCATACTTCTGCCTTGGTGCAGTATTTGATATTTTTTCGGACGGAAGCGATATAAACAAGCGCTTTTTCTGGCTGAAAAGCGACATTCCAGCAAACAGATTCATTGAGAACGGAAAAACAATGGACAGCCGCAGAATGACGCAGTTTTTCAAGGAAAAATATCCGAACAAATATGAAACGAGGGACACTTCCGAGGGCTATCGTGAAGCACTTCTTCGCAGACTCAATGTTTACAGTGAAAATTTTATTACAATGCTCAAAAAAGCAATATCTTTTGAGCCGATAAACAACATAGAAAAATTCATAACCGAAAACGTCTGTGATATTGAAGATGATATCGACATTGCGGCGATGCAGGAGAATATCCGTTATTATAAGGATCAGGAGGCTATGGCTGAACGGTTTGAGGGCAAACTCAGTAAGCTTGAAGAAATATGCGGACAATATGCTGAGATAGAAAAGCTGCGTTCACGCCGCAGAATACAGCAGTTCCTTATTGATTACGGAACATATAACAGTCATTGTCTTGACCTTGAAAAAGCACAGACCGATCTGAAAAAATACAATGATCGTATTGAAGAATACAAACAGAGAGAAGCAGAGCTTGAAGAACTGAAAAAACGTCTTGAAAATGAGCATACACAGCTTATAAACGAAAAGGCAAAGTATTGGAGCGACAAAAACGGCGACTGGCTCAAAGCGGAGGAAAAGCGCTACACAAATACTATTTCGGAACACAACAAAAATATTTCTGAATTTGTCACAGACATAAAAACAGCTTCTGTACGCTGGAACGGAAGATTTTCAAACTGTATCGATAAGCTTGAAGATGAAAAAGTTATCGAAGAAATAAAGAGCGTCCGGACATTTCTTCAAAGAACGGAAAAGTTTTCGGAGGAGGACTTTGAGCTTTTATCTCCCGAGTATTTTTCCAAGATAAGAGAATCGTATCTCAATGCGAAGAACAGCCTTGATGCGATCGCAAACGAGCTTGCGGCTGAACTGAAAGAGCTCAGAGATACGAAAAGCAAGCTTGAAAACCGTATCGAGCAGCTTCAGAAGGGTGTAATGCCATATCCGAATAAAGCCGTAAAGCTGAAGCAGGTCATCAAAGACGGGCTGAAGAAAAAGTACAGTTCGGATATTCCGGTCAACTTTCTTGCTGACAAGATCGAGATAACAGACGACGACTGGCACGATGCAGTCGAGGGTTATCTCAACACACAGCGTATGAACATCATCGTTCCTCCCGAATATTTTATGGACGCTTACCGTATATACAGGGAAGTTTGCAGGCGTGAGGACATATACGAATATGCTGTCGTTGATCTGCAAAAGGTATATGAAGCCGCTCCGAAAACAATGGAAAACAGCCTTGCAAAGATAGTAAAAAGCAATGATAAGTATGTGCAGGCATATATTGATCGTTTGCTTGGAAAAGTTATTCGCTGTTATGACGATGATAAGATACGTGATTTCAGAACATCGGTCACAAAGGACTGTATGCTGTATAATAACTTTTCCGTCAAACCGTTTAATCCCAAGACTTATAGATATCCTTATATCGGAAGGAATTCGATAGAGATACAGATAGCCAATAACAGACAACAGCTGGAAGAGATCAGCACCGTTTTGACCGGATTATCCGAGAAAAAGGCGGCTGTTGCTCCCGTTGTTTCGGGCGAGTGGTTCTTAGCCGAAAACTACATTTCCTCAACGGTCGTTTCTGCGTTCAACAGGTATGAAAACAGAAAAGAATGTAAGGAAAAGCTGATCGAAATACAGCAGACCCTGGATAAGATAGACCTTTTGTGGATAGAGGAGATGGATAAAAAGATCTTCGCCAAGAAGTCAGAAACAGATGCTGCTGCCAATGAAAAAGAAAAAACAATAAGGTTTATTTCCGATTTTGAACACGAAAGAGATGATACCGTTTCAAGGATAATTCCCGAACTGGAGTGGAAGATCGCTGAAAGCAAGCTAAAGATTAATTCGGAATATACAGAGGAATATCAGAACAGCAATGGTATCCCGAGATATAAAGCAGAGCTTGCGGAGTGCGGAAGTCCGAGTGCTGTTGCCGACAAGTTTGTCTCACCGATCAAGGGAACGGCTTCACTTATATTCGCGGGAGAAAAAGACCTCGTTGAAAAGAGAAACGAATACAATAAATCGGAGCAGGCTTCGTTCAGGGTCGCTGATGTGAGCAATAACGATGAGTATGAAGAAGCCTATCGGAAGATCAGAGATTATGAGCTGCCTAAATATCGTGAGAAGATCGCAAAAGCAAAAAATGACGCTATGGAGCAGTTCCAGTCCGACTTTATCTACAAGCTCAGAGATAATATCCGAAGTGCCAGGGAAAAGATCGATGAACTGAATAAAGCTTTGAAAATGGTGCAGTTCGGAAATGATAAATACGAATTTTCAGTTGATCCTGCTCCGGCATATATTGAGTATTACAATATGCTGATGTCGAGCTTGCTTGATGATGGCACAGAGGGATTGTTCAGCTATAATTTTACCGAGAAATACAAGACCGTTATTGACAATTTGTTTGAACAGATCATAAGCTTTGACAGCAATTCCGAAAAGTCGGTGCAGAGTGTGAAGATGTTCAGCAGATATCAGACATATCTGACATTTGACCTTATAACAACTGACAGCAACGGCAGGCGGGAACGGCTTTCAAAATCTATCAACACAAAGTCGGGCGGAGAAACCCAGACACCGTTTTATATCGCAGTTCTGGCATCTTTTGCTCAGCTGTACAAGACAAATGACCCAAAGGAGACGGGAAATACGGTTCGACTTGTTATTTTTGATGAAGCATTCAATAAAATGGACGGCGAGCGTATCATTGAAAGTGTGAAGCTTTTACGCAGCTTTGGTTTGCAGGCTATAATCTGTTCGCCTCCCGAAAAGGCATCCGAAATTGCACCTATTGCGGACAAGACCCTGCTCGTTTACAAGGAGGCTGCCGACAATGCTTACAGATCGACCGTTGTGGAATGGACAAAAGAAATGAGTGAGATGCATGGATAACGGATCGTTGATCCTCAATAAGCTGCTTGACAAATATGAGGCGAGAGTTCCCACTTCAAACCGCAGGGTAAGGATAGAGCTTGCCAAGAATGAGATACCGATACCCGATATGGAGAGCGGCGAATACCGTGAGTTCAGAGAAGATGTGCTGAAATTAAAAAGCAAGGGATATATTGACCTTGACTGGACAAGAAAAGACTATCTGATAAAAAGCATCTGGCTCGTTCTTGAAAATGCCGATGAAGTTTATGAGTATCTTGGACGGGAAAAGAGAACCGAAAAGGTCGGCAGAGTTGTTGAACTTATTGATAATGCGCTGGAAAAAATCAGCTTGGATTGGATAAAGGATCATCTTGTGTCCTGTCGTGACTATATGAGTGAAAACAATAAGCTCACGGGTGTATGGAGCAGGGGAGAGCCGTTTCTTAATGGCTTTCTGTCGGCACTTGTCGGGATAAATGATCTGAACGGCAAGTCTGTTTCAATGAGAGCTTTCAGCATAAGGCTTTACAGTGATTCAAAATTTTTTGAGAGGGAAATGAAGCCGTTCGTTATTACGGTCATAAAAAACAACGAACCCGATCTTAAGGATATTGATGAAATAAGCGATCGTGAAGTTCTGGCGCAGGTCGGGATAATAATGATGTCGGAGGTCTTTGAGTTCTGCGGAAATGTTCGGATAAATTTTCGGGGCGGAACGGTCGATTATTCACCTATCAGAAACGGCGCTTGTGTTCTTGACGAAAGCGTTTCGGAGATAGAGAGCATTGATATTTCCGATACGGATAAAATCATTTTTATTGAGAACAAAACAAACTATTCCGAGTATTGCCTTAACAGCAGAACAGAGCGTGAGCTTGTTGTGTATCACGGCGGCTTCTACAGCCCAAAACGGGGAGAGTTTTTTCGTAAACTTTGCAGCGGCAAGGATATCCCGACATTTTTATGGAGCGACATAGATTACGGCGGTTTCAGAATGTTTATGCGTCTGAAAAGCATAGTTCCGTCGCTTGAACCGCTTAATATGGATATAGATTCGTTTGAACGCTATAAAAACAAAGGCTTGAAAAGGGACGATAAATACATAACGAAGCTTCAAAAGCTGACAGACGACCCCGAATATGCCGATTTTTATGATGTTATTGCCGCAATTGTCAAAGCACAGGTGACTGTTGAGCAGGAAAGCTTTTTGGAAAATGAGTTGGCGTTGTAAAAAAAATAAAGGTTCGTAAAAGCAGAAATGCCATTTGAAGTCTTACAGCTTCAAACGGCACAGCTGCGGGATATTGTTTCAGAAATTTCTGCAAAAGGGCGGGTATGAGATGCGTCTGCAACACCAGCTTTAAACATTTCATACAAAACACCAATAAAACAACAGATAAAAGTCTGCGCATAATCCATATATGCAAGATTATGCGGCGATTTTTGTATGGTTTTCAATTGGCGTTTAGTATAAAGGTCACCTCTAAAAACCACCGGCTAAAGCCTTAGCACCTCATCTGCTTGCAGA
>UQQA01000026.1 GCA_900543105.1 uncultured Ruminococcus sp.
ATGGCGGCGGTTATTATGACAGATTTCTTTCCGCACACAGCGGATTATATAATATAGGCATTGAGTATTGCAGCTGTACAGTTTCAAACCTTGTCAGAGGCAAATTCGATGTTGCGGCAAATCTTATTGTGACAGAAAAATATATCAAGAAAATAAAGGCTTAAAGGAGGGGCAGTATGGACGAAAATAAGGAAAAAGGCACTAACGCTGAGGAAACCTCCGCGGAGAACATTCCCGAGGAAATATCTGATGTGAAAAGTGAAAACACTTTACATAGCGACGAAACATCAACTTCGGAAGATGAGTCCGATATCAACAGCATAATAGAGGAATATTCCGAATATGAGGACAAAAAGGCTGCTGAAAATACTGATTCTCCCGAAAGTACAGATAGATCGGAGGTAGACGGATCCGAAATTTCGGACGATGATGAATTTGAGGACGAGCCTGAGGAAAAACGTCAGCCGAAACCAAAAAAGAAAAAACGCAAAAAGAAAGGTAATGGCAGACTTATCTTTGGACTTATTATGACAGCGATAATTGTTGCTGTTGCGGTGTTCTGTGCGGCTTTCGTGCTGAAATTCGCAAGGGACTTCGTCGGAATAGGAAAATCAAGCGTCGAGGTCGTTGTCGAGATACCGATGAATTCGGGTACTGCAGATATTGCGGATATCCTTGCCGATGAGGGCATAATTGACAGCACATACTTCTTCCGTTTTTACTCCCGTGTAAAGGGTTCGGACGGAACATTCGTCGCAGGCTCACACGTTCTTTCGCCCGATATGTCGTATGAGAACATCGTTCACGAGCTTCAGCAGGGTGCTGTCGACACGCGTGAATCGGTCGATATAACTTTCCCGGAGGGCATCGACCTTCTGGACGCTGCACAGAAGCTTGAAGAAAACAACGTTTGCAGTGCATCTGATTTTATCCGCGAGTTCAACAATTCAAGCTTCGGATTCGATTTTGAAAAGCTTGTAAAGGTCAGCGCGATGAAATTCTACAAAATGGAGGGCTATCTTTTCCCAGATACCTATACATTTTATGTTGAAGAAGATCCGAAGATCGTCTGCAAGAAGATCTACAGAAACTTTGAAACAAGAATAACCCTGGATATCTATGCAAGAATGGACGACCTTGGCTTGGAATTTGAAGAAATGCTGACAATGGCTTCAATGGTTCAGGCGGAGGCAAGCTCGGTGTATGATATGAAGCGAGTGGCATCTGTTTTCCGAAACAGGCTTGCAGATCCCGATAATTATCCGCTCCTCCAATCCGACCCGACAAGAAAATATGTCGAAGAGGTCATCAAGCCGAATATCGAGTTCCCGTCAAAGGAAATGTTCAAAGCCTATAACACCTACGAGGGCGCAGGACTTCCCCCCGGACCGATATGCAACCCGGGACTTGACGCTATAAACGCGGTTCTTTATCCTGCCGATACCGACTATTATTACTTCTGCGCAAATGTCGATACAGGTGAGGTTTATTACGCAAGAACTAACGAGGAACACGAAGCAAATCTTGTTCTTGCAGGAATTAAGTGAGGAATTGTTAATGGATATAAACAATCTTGAGGTTCTTGCGCCTGCAGGCGACTATGAACGCTTTAAGGCTGCGCTCGACTATGGTGCAGATGCGATCTACATCGGCGGAAAGGCTTTCAGTATGAGAGCCGCTCCGAAAAATTTCGAGGGCGAGGGAATGAAAGCCGCTGTTGATGAGGCACACGCAAAAGGCGTGAAAGTCTATCTCACCTGCAATACTTTGCCGAGAAATGACGAGATCCCACAGTTTGAGGGTTTTATGCAGGAAGCGGTAGCAAGCGGCGTTGACGCTGTTATCGTTGCCGACCTCGGACTTATGGCTCTCGTGAAAAAATTTGCTCCCGATATGGAGATACACATGTCCACCCAGACGGGTATTGTCAACTATGCTTCGGCAAACGAGCTTTACAATATGGGTGCAAAGCGTGTTGTCCTTGCCCGTGAGCTTTCGCTTGAAGAAATTGCGGAAATTCGCGCAAAGACACCGAAAGACCTTGATATCGAGGTTTTCGTACACGGCGCAATGTGTATGTCGTTCTCCGGCAGATGCCTGCTTTCGGCATATCTTACCAACCGTGATGCAAATAGGGGAGAATGTTCTCAGCCTTGCCGCTGGGGTTATCACCTTATGGAAGAAAAGCGTCCGAACGAGTTTTATCCCGTTTATGAGGACGAAAACGGTTCATATATCCTCAATGCAAAGGATATGTGTATGATCGACCATATCGACGACCTCGCAAAAGCAGGGGTTATGAGCTTTAAGATCGAGGGCAGGGCGAAGTCCTCATACTATGTTTCCGTTGTCACGAACGCCTACCGTATGGCAATGGATATTTTCAAAAAAGACCCCGATAACTTCAAACTTCCTGATTGGGTGCGTGATGAGGTTTTCAAGGTCAGCCACAGAAAATACTGCACGGGCTTTTTCTACGGTCATCCAAAGGACAGCCAGTATTATGAAAACAGCGGATATATCCGCGAATATGACGTTGTTGCAATTGTTGACGAGTGCAGGGACGAAAAAATCTACGCAACTCAGCGCAACCGCTTTGAAAAGGGCGCGCAGGTCGAGATTCTCGCCCCGAATTGCCACTATGACGATATGACTATAAACGAAATGTATGACGAAAACGGCGAGCTTGTCGAAAATGCCAACCATGCAATGATGAAGCTCGTTATCCCGTGCGAAAAGTCATATCCGGCAGGCTCTATCATCAGAATGAAAAAAGAAGACTAATATAATAGTATAAAATCCGTCCTCCCGTAATAAATTTATTTCGGGAGGGGATTTTTATGGATAATGAACAGCTTGACGAAAAAACAGAGAATATAGGCGAAATATCGGACGAACCTAAAACCGAAGTTCCAAGCTTTGTAAGCCTGAATGAAAAAAAGTATATAACGCTTGACGAAACAATAACGTTTCAAGCTATAATCTGTGTTGTTATTTCAATTATTTTCATTGCGGCGAATATGTTTGCACCCGATATTGCAGGGCAGCTTTCCGATGAATTCAAGGAGAATTACTATTCTTCCGCTGAAAAAACGGACAATGTCCTTGAAGCGTTCCTTGAATTTGTTAATTCAAAACCCATGTCCTATGATTGAGTTTTCTTTCAGAGGGGTAAAGGTCTGTTTCGATTTCAGCTTCTTTGCGGCGGTATCATTGCTTATGCTTTGCAGCGGAAACAACTGTACAGCTTACAGCCTTTACGCCTGTCTGCTTCACGAATCGGGACATCTTCTGGCAATGCTTTTAACGGGACAAACCGTGAAAAAGCTTGTTTTTTACGGTGCAGGCATAAAAATTATCCGTCCGATGAATGATATGCTCTGCAAATTTCAGCAGGAAACAATAACGCTGGCTTCGGGCTGTGCAGTGAATTTTATTTTGTATGCTGTGACGAAGCTGTTTGGTTTCGGCGATGATTTCGGTGCTGTAAATCTTGCGATAGGTCTGTTCAATGCACTGCCGATAAGCTTTCTTGACGGCGGAAAAATAATAACAGCGGCGTTTTACCGATTTTTGCCGTACAGATATGCGCTAAAGGCTGAATCTGCACTCAATTATGCAAGCATTATAACCGTTCCTGCCGCCGCAGCGGTTCTTTTTATGACGGGAACAAGGAATTTTACAATATACCTGACTCTGCTGTTTTTGCTTTTTACCGCAGTAATGGTTTAGGAGGATCTATGCTAAAGGATAAGATAGAAAAGCTTCTGCTCAATGTAAAAACGCCCTCGCGCTATATCGGCGGAGAGCTTAACAGCGTTGTAAAGGATAAAAATAAAGTGGATATGCGCTTTGCATTCTGCTTTCCGGATACTTATGAGATAGGTATGTCGCATCTCGGAATGAAGATACTTTATTCGCTGACGAATGAGCGTGAGAATTTCTGGTGCGAACGGGTATTTGCTCCCGATGTGGATTTTGAGAAGCTTATGCGTGAAAATGACATTCCTCTTTATGGACTTGAAAGCCTTGAACCGATAAAGGATTTTGATTTCATCGGCTTCACCATACAGTATGAAATGTGCTATACGAACATACTCAATATGCTTGACCTTGCAGGAGTGCCTGTAAAGGCCAAAGACCGTACAGCACTTTCTCCTATAGTTATCGGCGGAGGTCCGTGCGTGTGCAATCCCGAGCCTATAGCTGAATTTTTCGATATGTTTATCCTCGGCGAGGGCGAAGAAGTCAACCTTGAGGTTTACGATCTTTATGTTGAGATGAAAAAGAAAGGTGCTTCAAAAACAGAGTTTCTCGAAGCCGCTGCAAAGATCGAGGGCGTGTATGTCCCTGCTTTCTATGATGTTGCCTACGAAGACGATGGCAGGGTGAAAAGCTTTACACCAAATAACCCCAATGCTTCGTCTACTATTAAAAAGAGAATAATCAAGGATATGAGCAGGGTCTACTATCCAGACAAGTTTGTTGTGCCTTATTGTGAGATCGTCCATGACAGAGCTATAGTTGAGGTGCTCCGCGGCTGTATCCGCGGCTGTCGATTCTGTCAGGCGGGATATATCTATCGACCTCTCCGTGAAAAAAATACCGGCGTTATTTGCAATGAAACCAAGAGCCTTTGCGAAAGTACGGGCTACGAGGAAGTTTCGCTCTCGTCACTCAGTACGAGCGACCATTCCGATATAGAAAATATGCTTGTAAAGCTTTCAAACTATACAGAGGAAGAAAAGATAAACCTTTCGCTTCCGTCAATGCGTATTGACCGCTTCAGCAAGGAGCTTATGGATCAGATACAGAAAGTCCGCAAGAGCGGTCTGACCTTCGCCCCCGAAGCAGGAACACAGCGGCTTCGTGACGTTATCAACAAGAACATCACCGAGGACGAAATATTCCGTGCCTGCAAGCTTGCTTTTGATGGCGGATATACGGCTGTAAAGCTCTATTTTATGCTTGGACTTCCGACCGAAACGGACGATGATATCCGAGGTATCGCCGAGCTTGCAAAAAAGATATGTGACCTTTTCTATCAGAATCCGAACCGTCCCCGTGGCAGACATATCCAGATATCGATAAGCTGTGCAACGTTCGTGCCGAAGCCGTTCACACCATTTGAGTTTGAGCCGCAGGCGACCGAGGAAGAGATAAAGCATAAGCAGGAGGTTCTCCTCGATGCAACAAGGGGCAATCGCAATGTCAGCGTAAGCTGGAGCAAGTACCGCGTTTCCGTCCTCGAAGCTGTTTTGGCAAGAGGGGACAGACGTATTTCGTCCGTTATCTATGATGCTTGGAAAAGCGGCTGCAAATTTGACAGCTGGGACGAATATTATAACTACAATGCATGGTGCGAGGTGTTCGGGAAAAACGGTTTGGATATGAATTTCTATGCCTGCCGAAAGCGTGAGTATGACGAGTTCTTCCCGTGGGACTGCTTTGACTATTATGTCACAAAGCAGTTCCTCATAAGGGAAAACAAGACTGCACACGAAGCCGTAACAACACCGAACTGCCGTGAAAAATGCGCAGGTTGCGGCGTAAACAGATGTATAGGAGGTCCTTGCTTTGACTGAAAAATATGAGGTCAGGGGTGTATTTGAGAAAAAAGGACGGGCTGTTTTCATCTCCCACCTCGACCTGTTCAGAACCATGCAGCGTGCAATGAAGCGCTCGGGACTTCCTGTATGGTATTCGGAGGGATTCAACCCGAGGATTTATCTTAACTTTCCGCTTGCGCTTGCTCTCGGCGTGGAAAGTGACTGTGAAATAATGGATTTTGAAGTTGTCAGACAGATGCCATATGATGAAATGCTCGATGCAATAAATAAAGTCCTGCCCGACGGTATACACTTTGTTTCGATGTCAGCCCCGATAAGCAAAAATAAGGAGATCTCTTTTTCCGAGTATGAATTTAGGCTTTCAAGTGAAACGCTTTCTCCCGAAGAGGTATCGGAACGCTTTGACAAAATGATGAGCCTTGAAAAGATCGAAGCGGAGAAACATTCCAAGAAAAAAGGCATGATACTTATTGATATAAAGCCTAATATAAACGTGATCTCTAAGGACATCGGGGATAACGGCGTTGTTCTCACGGTTCGGCTTCCCGCAGGGCAGGAGCTTAATATCAATTCCAACGTATTTATCGAAGCATTGCAGAAATATTGCGGCATAGATGATCTTGATATTAGTACAAAACGCACAAAAATACTGAAAAATAATGGTGAATTGTTTGTATAATCAGCAGATTATCATTTTTTTCGGAAAACCACTTGTAATTATTAGAACAATGTGCTAAAATAAAAGAGCATTTGATGATCCGTTAGTATAACTATGTCAAAAACACGGTTATACAGACGAGATTAGTGCCGCTGTGAAAGATCACAGTTGACATTAAAAGGACAGTCCGCTGCCACAGACCGTATTTTACGATCAACTTGCGTGAGGTAAGAATGTCTGAAAATTTTAGGAGGAATTAATCCATGGACGCACTTAAACTTATTAGCCAGAGCAGCATGAAGGAGAACGCACCCGCTGTTAACGTTGGTGATACTGTAAAGGTACACGTTAGAATCAAGGAAGGCGACAAGTACAGAATCCAGATCTTCGAGGGTACTGTTATCGCAAAGAAGCACGGCGGTATAAATGAAACATTTACCGTTAGACGTCTTTCCTACGGATGCGGCGTTGAAAGAGTATTCCCTGTTCACTCTCCTATCATTGAGAAGGTTGAACTCGTTAGAAGCGGTAAGGTTCGCCGCAGCAAGCTCTACTATATCCGCGGCAGAGTCGGAAAAGCAGCTAAGGTTAAAGAGCAGATCAAGTGATTTGTTTGAAAACAAAAAGGGGACATTTTGTCCCTTTTTTGCTATTCAAGCATTGCTCAAGGTGTAATTGTTCGGTTTGAACCCTAAATATTTACAATTGGAAAGGATTGACGGTTATGGCAAAGTATGAGCTTAATTATGAGGTTCTTGACGAAGAAGAAAAGAAAATTTCAGGTTCGGAAAATCTGTTTGAATGGGTCGAAACACTCGTTATCGCTTTTTTCGCTGTAATTCTCTTCTTTACATTCGTTTTCAGGCTTGCCGCAGTTAACGGAGAATCTATGCTCCCGACACTTGTGGATAAGGACAGACTGATCGTTTCCTATCTTTTCTATACACCGAAAAACGGTGATATCGTTATTGTAAACAATGATAATCCTGCTCTTGAAAAGGTAATTGTCAAGAGAGTTATCGCAACAGAGGGACAGACCGTTGATATTGATTTTGACAACGGCGAAGTAAAGGTCGACGGAAAGGTCCTTCAGGAAGACTATATAAATAATCTCACTCTTCTTGATGAAGGTGGACATGATTATCCCGTTACCGTTCCCGAAAACTGCGTATTCGTTATGGGCGACAACAGAATGAACTCTACCGACAGCAGAAGTCCGCTCGTTGGTTTTGTTCCCGAGGACGAAATTCTCGGAAAGGTATCGCTCAGAATATTCCCGTTCTCAAGATTCGGAGTTCCCGCATAATCGGAGGTATAAATGACTGAAATACCGTCTATTCAGTGGTTTCCCGGACATATGGCGAAAACGAAGCGAATGATAAAGTCATCGCTTCCGCTTGTCGATGCGGTCGCAGAGGTCATCGATGCCCGAATACCTGTTTCGAGCAGAAATCCCGACCTGCAGAACCTCATCGATGGAAAACCGAGAATAGTAATTTTGAATAAATGCGATACCGCTGACGAACAGGCTGTCCAGAAGTGGATATCGTACTATAACAGCAAAGGTATAACCGCTATCCCGACCGACTGCAGAAGCGGCAGGGGAGTGAATAAGTTCGTCCCTGCGGTAAAAAACGTGCTTAAAGATATGATTGCCAAGTACGAAGCAAAGGGTATGACCGGACGTGTCCTGCACGTTATGATAGTCGGAATACCGAATGTCGGAAAGTCCTCGCTTATCAACCGCCTTGCAAAGCAGAAAAAGGCAAAGGTTGAGGACAGACCCGGCGTAACACTAAATAAGCAATGGGTAAAGATCGCTGATGATGTTGAGCTTCTCGATATGCCAGGCGTTCTTTGGCCAAAATTTGAAGATAAGACCGTAGGCGAACGTCTTGCATTTACGGGTGCTGTCAAGGACGATGTTGTGGATATTGAAGCACTGGCTTCACGCTTGCTTTTTGTCCTCAATGATATGTACAAAGACACGCTTGAAGCAAGGTACAAGATCACTACCGAACCCGGAGAGGACGGCTATGAGATACTGCAAAAGGTCGGCAAAGCACGAGGTATGCTCATCTCGGGCGGTGAAATAAACACCGAAAGAGCCGCTATAACCGTGCTCGACGAATTCAGAAGCGGAAAACTCGGCAGAGTAACGCTCGAACTTCCCGAAAAGAATGAAAGGAAGAACGAAAATGACGCTGTTTGAGTTTGATTCCGAGTTCAGAAAGCAGAACGGCATTTTCTGCGGCGTTGACGAAGCAGGCAGAGGTCCTCTCGCAGGTGATGTTTATGCAGCTGCGGTAATTTTGCCCGAGGGCGTTCTGATCGAAGGCATAAATGACAGCAAAAAGCTCTCCGAAAAAAAGAGAGAGCTGCTTTATGACGAAATAATTGAAAAAGCTGACGCTTACTGCGTTGCAACGGCAAGCGTTGAAGAGATAGACGAACTGAATATTCTCGGTGCAACGTTTCTTGCGATGAAACGTGCGGTCGAGGGACTTGGAACGAAAGTTGAGCTTGCGCTTGTTGACGGAAACAGAACTCCGCCGCTTGACTGCAGGGTCGAAACTCTTGTAAAAGGTGACGGGACATCGGCAAGCATTGCGGCTGCCTCTATTTTGGCAAAGGTAGAGCGTGACCGCTATATGAAAAAGCTTGCGGAAGAATACCCCGAGTATCAGTTTGAAAAGCATAAAGGCTACGGAACGAAGCTCCATAACGAGCTCATACTCAAATACGGTGCCTCGCCCGTACACAGAAAAACATTTCTCCGTAAACTCTATGCCAAGAACGGCGGAGAACAGTTATGAACGCAAAGGAACTCGGAAAGTTCGGCGAAAATGTCGCTGCCCTTTATATGGAGAAAAAAGGCTATAAAATTTTAAAGCGTAATTTCTGCGTCAAGGGTGGGGAGATAGATATAATTGCCGAAAAGGACGGGATAATTGCCTTTACCGAGGTGAAAACAAGAACTCCCGATTATATGGTGAGCGGCTTTGAAGCTGTCACGAAGCGGAAAAAGCAACTTATTATACGGGCTTCGGAGCTGTATTCCCTGCGGTTCCCTCACGATCTCCAGCCTCGGTTTGATGTGGTTCAGATCATTGCCGACGGCAGAAAAATTGTTGGATTCAATTATGTCGAAAATGCTTTCGATGCAAGCGACATAATGACTATATTATAAAAGGATTGTTGAATTATGTATTACAAAAGCACCCGTGACAGCAGCGTAAATATTACGTCTGCGGAAGCAATCGTTCAAGGTATTTCCAAGGACGGAGGACTTTTTGTTCCCTCCGAGATCCCTTCCATTTCTATGGACGAGATCGTTAAGCTTGGCGATATGAGCTATTCCGAAAGAGCAGCTTATATTTTTGCTAAGTATCTCACAGACTTCACCGATGTTGAGATCCGCTACTGCACAGACAACGCTTATTCCACAAAGAATTTTGAGAGCGAAAATATCGCAGAGATCTCTCATCTTTTCGAGGGTACTTATGTGCTTGAACTTTGGCATGGTCCTACCTGCGCATTCAAGGATATGGCACTCCAGATCCTCCCTTACCTTCTTACAACTTCCGCTAAGAAGATCAACATCAACAAGAAGATCGTTATCCTCGTTGCAACATCGGGCGACACTGGCAAGGCTGCTCTCGAGGGCTTCGCTGACGTTCCCGGCACACAGATCATGGTATTCTATCCTGAGGACGGCGTAAGCCCGATGCAGAAGCGTCAGATGACAACTCAGGACGGCAGCAACGTTGCGGTTTGCGCACTCAAGGGCAACTTCGATGACTGCCAGACGGGTGTTAAGAATATCTTCGGCGATAAGGAAATTGCTGAAAAGCTTGAAGCAAACAAGCTTATGTTCTCCAGCGCAAACTCTATCAACTGGGGTCGTCTTGCTCCGCAGATCATCTACTATATCTCTGCTTATGCAACACTCGTTAAGGACGCTGAGATCAAGGCAGGTGACAAGATCAACATCGTTGTTCCGACAGGCAACTTCGGCAACATTCTTGCTGCTTACTATGCTAAGAATATGGGACTTCCCGTTAACAAGCTCATCTGCGCATCCAACTCGAACAAAGTCCTCACAGACTTCCTCACAACGGGCGTTTATGACAGAAACAGAGATTTCATCACAACCATTTCTCCTTCTATGGATATCCTTATCTCCAGCAACCTTGAAAGACTTCTTTACATTATGACAGGCTACAACGATGCTCAGATCAGAGAGTGGTTCGGACAGCTTTCAAGCACGGGCAAGTATGAAGTTTCCGATGATATCAAGGCAAAGCTTAAGGAAGAATTCTCCGCAGGCTACTGCACAGATGCTGAAACCAAGGATACTATCAAGAGAATTTTCGACAAGTATTCCTATACTCTCGATACACATTCCGCTGTTGCCGTTAAGGTTTACGAGGATTATAAGGCTGCAACGGGCGATACAACAAAGACTGTTATCGCTTCCACAGCAAGCCCATACAAGTTCAGCGCAAGCGTTCTCGAAGCTATCGAAGGCAAGAAGTCCGATCTTGACGAGTACGATATGATCGACAAGCTCCACGAACTTTCGGGTTACGACATTCCTGAATCCCTTGCTGCACTCCGCACAAAGCCTGTACGCTTCAGCAAGGTAATTTCCAAGGACGAACAGAAGAACTACGTTCTCAGCGAGCTTGGCCTTTAATATAAAGCAGGTAAACAATGTCGCTTTATGCAATCGCTGACCTGCATCTTTCTCTTTCGTCGGGGAAGCCGATGAATATTTTCCCGGGCTGGGATAATCACGTTGAGCGCCTTGAAAAGAACTGGCAGACGACGGTTTCACCTGATGATACTGTTGTTGTCCCCGGTGATATTTCGTGGGCGATCAACTTTGAAGAAGCAAAGGCTGACTTTGATTTCATCAACCGACTCAACGGTCATAAAGTCATAATGAAAGGCAATCACGATTATTGGTGGAATTCAATGGCGAAAATGAACCGCTTTCTTGAAGAAAACGGTTTTGACACCATTACCATTGTCCACAATAATTACTATCCTTATGGCGAGTACGGTATCTGCGGCACAAGAGGCTGGATAAAGGATACCGAAGAGCCTGCCGATGCGAAAGTTCTCGCGCGCGAAGCGGGACGGCTCGAAACATCGATCAAGGCTGCGCTTGCCGACGGAAAGAAACCGATAGTCTTTCTGCATTATCCGCCGATATTTGCAAATGACTATAACCGCGAGATACTTGATGTACTTTTCCGATACGATATAAAGACTTGCTATTACGGTCATCTTCACGGAAATGCACATCGATATGCCGTCTGCGGCGAGGTTGATGGGATAAATTATCAGCTTATTGCAGGGGATTTTGTGCAATTTTGCCCTAAATTAATAATGTAAATTGTTTATAACGTGGAAAAACGGCTGAAAATATGGTAAAATAATTGAATATATGCTATAATTAATCAATGCTGTTTATTTTAAATTTGGAGGAAGTTATAAAATGAGTTTAGTATCAACAAATAAAACAGAAGCAAATACTTACGAACTTGAGATCACTGCTGACGCAGCTCAGTTTGAAGCAGCTATTGAAAAGGCTTATAAAAAGGCTAAGAAGAACATTGCTGTCAACGGTTTCAGAAAGGGCAATGCTCCAAGAAAGATGATCGAAAAGCTCTACGGTGAGAACGTATTTTTTGAGGACGCTGTAAATGACCTTATTCCTGAAGTTATTGCTCCCGCAGTTGACGAAGCAAAGCTTGAGCTTGTTGCTGCACCAAGCATCAATGTTAAGAGCCTTAGCAAGGCAGACGGTGTTGTATTTACAGTTACCTGCATCGTTAAGCCTGAAGTTGAGATCGCTGATTATAAGGGCATCGCTGTTAAAAAGACAGTTGATGAAGTTACAGATGAAATGATCGACAAGGCTATCGAAGCTCTCAGAGAGAGAAACGGCAGAATGGTAACAGTTGAAGACAGAGCTGCTGAAAACGGCGATGTTGCAGTTATCGACTTTGAAGGCTTCAAGGACGGCGTTGCATTCGACGGCGGTTCTGAAAAGAACTATGAACTCACACTCGGTTCTTCACAGTTCGTTCCCGGATTTGAAGATCAGATCGTTGGCAAGAAGCCCGGCGAAGAATTCACTATCAACGTAACATTCCCTGAGAACTACCAGATGAAGGAACTCGCAGGTCAGCCAACAGAATTCAAGATCAAGCTCCACGAACTCAGAGCTAAGGAGCTCCCTGCACTCGATGATGAATTCGTTAAGGATGCAACTGATTTCGACACACTTGACGAGCTTAAGGCTGATTACAGAAAGAAGCTCGAAGACAACGCTGAAAAGGCTGCTGAAAACGCTGCTGACAACCAGCTCTATGAGGCTCTTATCGAAAAGATGACAGCTGATGTTCCTCAGGCAATGATCGATGCTCAGATCGATGATATGGTTCGTAACTTCGAGATGCAGCTTTCACAGCAGGGCATAACACTTGATATGTACCTCACATACACAGGTCTTAAGATGGAAGACTTCAGAAAGACATTCGCTGACAGAGCTGAAAAGGAAGTTAAGATCCGTCTTGCTCTTGAAAAGATCGCTGAACTCGAGAACGTTGAGATCTCCGACGAAAAGGCAGAAGAGGAATACGCTAAGATCGCTGAACAGTACAATATGTCTGTTGACGATGTTAAGAAGTATGTAGGCCTCAACAGCCTCAAGGCTGACATGAAGGTTTCCGAAGCTGCTAAGATCGTTAAGGACAGCGCAAAGATCGAAGGCTAAGTTTAATTAAAAAAACCTTTTTGCAAACCATCCTTCGTTATCGGAGGGTGGTTTGTATAGTATATTAAGGATTTACAGAATATGTCGTATTTTGTGACCAATTAATGTTGCAAGAGAATCAGAAAGTGAGGTTCAGCTATGAGCTTAGTTCCGTATGTTGTAGAACAAACAAGCAGAGGAGAACGTTCATACGATATTTTCTCCCGTCTTCTCAATGACAGAATCATTGTCCTTTCCGAAGAGGTTTCCGATGCTTCCGCAAGCGTTGTAATCGCACAGCTTCTTCATCTTGAGGGTCAGGATCCCGAAAAGGACATTTGTATGTATATCAACAGCCCCGGCGGCTCTGTTACCGCAGGTCTTGCTATTGTTGACACAATGAACTATATCAAGTGCGATGTTTCCACAATTTGTATGGGACTTGCTGCTTCAATGGGTTCACTTATTCTTTCATCGGGTACAAAGGGCAAACGTCTTGCACTCCCTAATTCCGAGATCCTGATTCACCAGCCCCTTATCGGCGGCGGCGGACTTTCGGGTCAGTGCACCGATATCAAGATACATGCGGATCACCTTGTCAGAACAAGAGAAAAGCTCAACAATATCCTCTCCGAAAATACAGGCAAGCCGCTCGATATCATCAAGCAGGATACAGAGCGTGACAACTATATGTCTGCCGAGGAAGCAGTTGAGTACGGACTTATCGATAAGGTTATCTACAAGAGATAATTTGGAGTTGAAATATGGCAGATAAAGGATTAAAAAGATGCAATTTCTGCGGAAAGCCTGAAAATCAGGTTCGTAATATGTTCACCGCAGGAAACTGCAATATATGCGATGACTGCGTAGTTTATTGCTACGAAATGCTCGCGGGGAACGGACTTATCGCTCCTAATCAGCGTTCTTCAAGGAACGCGGAGAAGAAGTCGGGCACTGCTGTAAAGCTTATGAAGCCTGCAGAGATAAAGAAAGTCCTTGATGAGTATGTTATCGGTCAGGACGCTGCAAAAACAGCTCTTGCCGTTGCAGTATATAACCACTATAAGCGTATAAACAGCCTCAGTTCCGATGACAATGACGTTGAACTTCAGAAGAGCAACCTCATTCTTCTCGGACCAACGGGCGTTGGTAAAACATATATCGCACAGACGCTCGCTAAGATAATCAATGTTCCGTTTGCTATTGCCGACGCTACAACGCTTACCGAAGCAGGCTATGTCGGCGATGATGTTGAAAATGTGCTTGTAAGACTTTTGCAGGCAGCCGATTTTGATGTTGAAGCTGCCCAAAAGGGTATCATCTACATTGATGAGATCGATAAGATCTCCCGTAAGTCGGAAAATACGTCCATTACCCGTGATGTAAGCGGCGAGGGAGTTCAGCAGGCACTTCTGAAAATAATCGAAGGCACAGTTTCAAACGTTCCTCCGCAGGGCGGCAGAAAGCACCCTAATCAGGAATGTATCCAGATCGATACAAAGAATATTCTGTTTATATGCGGCGGTGCATTTGACGGACTTGACAAGATAATCCAGAGAAGAACAGAGTCCTCTTCACTCGGCTTCGGTGCAGAGATAAAGTCAAAGACAGAGAAGCAGAAGGGCATATACAAAGATGTAGTTTCGCAGGACCTTGTTAAATATGGCATTGTTCCCGAACTCGTTGGACGTCTGCCTGTTATAACTGTCCTTGATGAGCTTGACGAAGATGCTCTTGTCCGTATCCTTAAAGAACCGAAAAATGCCCTTGTCAAGCAGTATAAAAAGCTCTTTGAGCTTGACAATATCAAGCTTGAAATTGAGGACGATGCTCTTAAGGCGATTGCTCATAAGGCCATTGAAAAGGACACAGGCGCGCGCGGACTTCGTGCTATAGTTGAAAAGATACTTATGCCCGTTATGTTTGAAGCTCCGTCCGACAGCGACATCTCTGAAATTGTTATCACAAAGGACTGCGTTGAAAACAATGAAATGCCGACTGTTATCAGAAAGAAGACATCTTCTAAAAAGTAACATAATTTGTGATTAATTTTCAGAAAAGCCTTTAAAATGCTGAAAAAATGCGTTTTAAAGGCTTTTTTTCATTGATTTGCGGTTATTTTACGACTAAAATACAGAAAATATGCATAAATTCACTTAAAAAGTCTTAAAATCCACAAGAAAAATATAAAAATTGTGACTTGCAAAAAAATTGATTTTCATATATAATATATAGGTATTACCGAATGTCTGCAATAACCTGCAAAATGCAAGTTATCATTCTTAATAGACCTGCTTCCGTCGGAGCAGGAAAATGAATAATACAACATAAAGGGAACCTCTAAAAACCTCCCTCACGACAAATTTTCTATGACTTTGCGCATCTTCTGCGTTAGCAAAACTTGAAATACATCAAGTATTTACTGCGTTTCGCTGCCTTGAAGCTGCGCAAAGTCCCAACGAAAATTTGCTCGTGTTCCGGTTTTTAGAGAACCCCTAAAAATATTCATTTTAATTTTGACAATATCTTTTATGACGACGGAGAAACGAGGTTTATAATGGGAACAAGAGCTGAAACGATAACAATGCCAATGCTCGCAGTAAGAGGACTTGTCATTTTTCCGAATACGGTCGTGCATTTCGATGTTTCAAGAGAGCGCTCGGAGCTTGCTCTTAAAGCTGCAATGAGCGGCAACAAGCTTATTTTTCTCGATGCTCAGATCGACAACTCTGTTGAAGACCCGAGCAAGAATGATCTGTATAAAATCGGAACTGTTGCAGAAATTCGCCAGATCCTCAAAACCCCCGATAAGATCACAAGAGTTCTGGTCGAGGGTAAATATCGTGCGAAACTGATGAAGATAGATCAGAACGAACCGTATCTTACGGCTGTTATAAAAAAGCTGCCGAATTACATAGAGTGTCAGAACGAAGAGGCGGAGCTTGATGCTGTTGTCCGTGCGACAAGATCAACCTTTGAACATTACAGCCACCTTGTGCCGAAGATGCCGAAAGAACTTATCAATGCGATAATGGACGAGAAAGACCCTGCGAAATTCTTCGATACGATAGTCAGCAACATTCTTTTGCCGGTTGAGGACAAACAGGACTTGCTTGAAGAGGATTATCTCGTGTCAAAGCTTGGTATGCTGCTTGCAATGCTCTCCCGTGAGATAGAAATTCTTGATATCGAATACAGCATACAGAACAAGGTCAGAGAGCAGATCGACGACGGTCAGCGTGAGTATTATCTCCGTGAGCAGATGAGGGCAATATCTTCACAGCTCGGCGAAGATGATACATACGATGAACTCGATGAATATGAGCAGAAGATAAAGGATCTTCACCTTGAACAGGCGAGCGAGGAAAAACTCCTGCGTGAGGTTACACGCCTTTCAAAAATGTCACCGTCCTCGCAGGATTATGCCGTTCTCCGTAACTATCTCGATACGGTGCTTGAACTTCCGTGGAATAAATATTCGGAGGAAACTGCCGATATCGAACGCGCACAGCTTATCCTCGACCACGATCATTACGGCTTGAAGAAGGTCAAGGAAAGAATCGTTGAGAATATTGCAGTCCGTGAACTTAAACCGGATATAAAGGGACAGATAATCTGTCTTGTCGGCCCTCCCGGTGTCGGTAAAACTTCTATCGGAAAGTCGATTGCCAAGGCTCTCGGAAGAGAGTATGTCAGAGTTTCGCTCGGCGGTATCAAGGACGAATCCGATATCCGAGGTCACAGAAAAACGTACGTCGGCGCTATGCCCGGACGTATCATAACCGCATTAAAACAGGCAGGGACGGCAAATCCTCTTATCCTGCTCGATGAGATAGACAAAATGTCGAATGATATGCGGGGTGACCCGTCCTCAGCAATGCTCGAAGTCCTCGACAGCGAACAGAACAACGCTTTCCGCGACCACTATATTGAAATACCATTCGACCTGAGCAAGGTTCTCTTCGTTACGACCGCAAACACAACCGAAACGATAGATGCTCCGCTCCTCGACAGAATGGAAGTTATCGAGCTTACAAGCTATACAAGAGAGGAAAAGTTCCATATCGCAAAGGAACATCTTATCCCGAAGCAGCTCAAAGCGCATGGGCTCAAAGCATCGATGCTTAAGATAAACGATGCTGCGATCTATGTGCTTATTGATAATTATTCACGCGAAGCAGGCGTAAGAAAGCTTGAAAGACTTATCGCTTCACTTTGCAGAAAGGCTGCCAAAGTCATTGTTTCGGGCGAGGCTGCAAAGGTCAGCATCACACCGAGAAATATTGAAAAATACCTCGGCGTTCGCAAATATATTGACGATGATCTCGCCAAAAATGATGAAGTCGGCGTTGTAAACGGTCTTGCGTGGACTTCGGTCGGCGGCGTTATAATGCCGCTTGAAGCTATCGTTCTGGACGGCAAGGGAAATGTCAAGGTAACGGGTTCGCTCGGTGATGTTATGAAAGAAAGCTCCGAGATCGCTGTCAGCTACGTTCGCTCAATTGCGGATAAATACGGCATCGCTCCGGATTTCTACAAGGAAAAGGATATCCATATCCACGCTCCCGAGGGCGCAACTCCAAAGGACGGTCCGTCAGCAGGCGTTACAATGACAACTGCACTCGTTTCCGCTCTTTCGGGCATTCCCGTTCGGCATGATGTTGCTATGACGGGCGAGATAACGCTCCACGGAAAAGTTCTTCCGATAGGCGGACTTCGTGAAAAGACAATGGCTGCTTACAAAGCAGGTATGAAAGATGTTATTGTTCCTGCGGCAAATAAGGCTGATCTTGAAGAGGTCGATGATGTTGTCAAGGAGGGTTTGAACTTCATCTTTGCGGAAAAGCTCACAGACGTTCTTGACAATGCGCTTGCCAAAAAGCCTTTGCCGAATAAGAAGAAAAAAGATATAAAAAATAATGCCGAGCTTCGCTCATAAATAAAACAGGGGAGAAAGTAACGATATGAACTTTAACAAAGCGGAATTTTTCGCTTCATACGGAGAATATAAGCAGCTTCCGCCCTCGGAAAAAACAGAATTTGCTTTCGCGGGACGTTCCAATGTCGGAAAGTCCTCTCTGATAAATAAAATTTTCAACAGAAAATCGCTCGCAAGAGTTTCCGCTGTCCCCGGAAAGACCGCAACGGTCAACTTTTATAAGATAGATGACTGCTTTCTTGTCGATCTCCCGGGATACGGCTATGCAAAGATAGCCAAGAGCGATAAGCTTCGCTGGTCGGAGCTTATTGAGGGTTATCTTATGTCGGGACGTGATATTGCGCTGATATTTCAGCTCATCGATATGCGCCACCCGCCCTCTGCGGACGATATGCACATGATAAATTTTATGATAGATAACGAACTGCCGTTTGTTATTATACTGACAAAGGCTGACAAGCTTTCCAAAAGAGAGCGTGCCGAACGAATGGAGGGGTTCAGGCAGGAAATAGAGTATTTTGATGATATCACGGTAATTGAATTTTCCGCTGTAACAGGCGAGGGAGCAGATAAAATCAGGGAAATAATCGAGGAAGTTTCTGCGGAATAAAATTTTGCAGAGAAAAAAGAAAGGGTTTTGAAAATGTTTGTATCGGAAAATTTAACAGTAAACGAAAAAGGTCACCTTGCCGTAAGCGGCGTTGATACCGTAGAGCTTGCAAAGGAATACGGCACTCCGCTTTATGTTATGGACGAAGCGATGATACGCAGCGCTTGCCGGCGTTTCAAGAAGTCTATCGACGAATTCTACGGCGGCGCAGGTCTTGTATGCTATGCGAGCAAGGCTTTCTCCTGCAAGGAAATTTACAGAATAGTTAATTCCGAGGGCGTTGGCGCAGACGTGGTATCGGGCGGCGAGCTTTACACGGCTGCAAGCGTTGGTTTCCCTATGGATAAGGTTTGCTTCCACGGCAATAACAAGACAGACGAAGAGCTTGAACTCGCAGTTGAGAAGAAAGTCGGAAGAATAATCGTTGACAATGTTTATGAGCTTGAAAGACTTGACAAGCTCGCAGAGAAAAAGGGCGTTACAGCAAACATAATGTTCCGTATCAAGCCGGGCATCGATGCACATACACATAACTTTGTAAAAACAGGTCAGATCGACAGCAAGTTCGGTTTTGCGCTTGAAACAGGTGAGGCTTTTGAGGCTGTTAAAAAGGCTATCGCACTCAAAAATGTTCACCTTGTCGGTCTGCATTGTCATATCGGCAGCCAGATCTTCGATATTGGCCCGTTTGTACACGCAGCAGAGGTTATGCTCGGCTTCATCGCAAAGATCAAGAACGAGTTTTCCTTTGAAGTGAAGGAACTCAATCTCGGCGGCGGCTTCGGTATCAAGTACACAAACGAGGACAAGCCATGCGCATTTGAAAAGTATATGGAGTGCGTTTCCGTAAAGGTAAAGGAAATCTGTGCGGAAACGGGCATCAAGCTCCCGTTTATCCTCATCGAACCCGGCCGTTCAATTGCCGCTCCTGCAGGTCTTACACTCTATACAGTTGGCGGCATCAAGGAGATACCCAACATTCGTACCTATGTTTCAATTGACGGCGGCATGTGCGATAACCCACGTTATGCACTTTATAAGTCCGAATATGACATTGAGGTTGCAAACAAGGCAGGCGAGGAAAAGACCGAAAAGATCACGCTCGCAGGAAAGTGCTGCGAAAGCGGCGACCTTATCGGTGAAAATATGCCCGTTCAGCACGTTGAAGTCGGCGACACTATCGCTGTTCTTGCAACGGGTGCATACAACTATTCAATGTCCTCCAATTACAACAGACTTTGCAAGCCTGCTGTCGTAATGGTCAAGGACGGAAAATCAAGAGTTATCGTTAAGCGTGAAACTCTTGAAGATATTATCCGCAACGATATCTGATAAAATTTTATGCCGCACAGATCACATTTTTGCGTTTTGTGCGGCTTTGTTATAAGAAATTTTGTAAAAATCCTTTACTTTTTTGCTACAATGTGCTAAAATGATAATATAGGATTTCGTATAGAATTTCGAGAGGAGGTATGCTCCTGATTTTTTAGGGGCAGAACAACAATATGAATGATAAATTAAGAGGAGAGCAGATGGATGACCTCTTTAAGGCTATCCTTACTCTTGAAACAACAGAAGAATGTTATGCTTTCTTTGAGGATCTCTGCACCGTGCTTGAACTCAAATCCCTTGCACAGCGTATGCAGGTCGCAAAGATGCTCGTGAGCAAAAATGTTTACAGTGATATCGTTGCTACAACAGGTGCAAGCACAGCGACTATCAGCCGTGTAAACCGTACACTCAACTACGGTACGGACGGTTATGCCCTCGTTTTTGACCGCCTTAAAAAGCAGCAGGAAGAAAATAAGTAATGAGCGGTTACAGCTGCTTTGCATACTACTACGATAAGCTTACGCAGAATATTTCATATAAGGACAGGGCAGGCTACTACGATTCGCTAGTGAAAAAACACGGCGGAAGAAAAGGTATCCTGCTTGACCTTGCCTGCGGAACGGGAAGCCTTTCCGAAGAGTTCGCGCGGCTTGGATATGATGTCATAGGCACGGATTCGTCAATGGAAATGCTGAATGAAGCGCTTGACAAGAAATTTGATAGCGGACTTCCGATACAGTATCTTTGTCAGGATATGACTGAGCTGGATATGTTCGGCACTATCGATGTGACGGTATGCGCACTTGACAGCATAAATCACCTCGGCAGCCTTGAAGATATAAAAAAGACTTTCGCCAAGGTTTCGCTTTTCTGTGAACCGAACGGACTTTTTCTTTTCGATATAAACACGCCGTATAAGCACAGAAATGTCCTTGGCAACAATACTTTTGTGTATGATATCGAAGAAGTTTACTGCGTATGGCAGAACTACTATGAAGAAGAAAATAACAGGGTCACGATGTCCCTTGATTTTTTTGAGCCTGATGAAAACGGAAAGTATTCACGTTACAGTGATGAATTTTCCGAGATCGCATTCGACAGCAAGGTTATCGAGCAGGCTTTGGAAGAGGTCGGCTTTAAGATAGTCGGAAAATACGATTATGACAGCTATGATGCACCGAATGAATCGAGTGAAAAGGTAGTTTATGCCGCCCAAAAAATAAAATGATGATATTCCATTTGTTTCGCAAGGGCAGATGGAATTTTTCTAAAAGAAAGGAAGATAAAAATGGCTAAAATCGTCAGAACTATATCAGCGGACGCTTCTGTAACTGCGACCGCTATAGATGCAACCGATATCGTTGCGGAGATAGAGCGTATCCATCAGCCGTCTGCGGTCGTTACGGCTGCACTCGGCAGACTTTCGATAGCAGCTTCGCTTATCGGTATCGGACTTAAAAACGATACTGACAGCGTTACGCTTCGTATGAACGGAAACGGTCCTGCAGGTGCGCTTATTGCGGTTGCGGACAGCAGGGGAAACGTTAAATCGTATGTTTCCAACCCGATAGTTGAGATACCGCTCAATTCTTACGGAAAGCTTGATGTTGCAGGTGCTGTCGGCAAGGACGGTACACTGAGCGTTGTCAAAGACCTCGGTCTGAAAGAACCTTATGTAGGACAGATACCTATAGCTTCGGGCGAGATAGCAGAGGATATCGCAAGCTATTTTGCAATGAGCGAACAGATACCTACTGTGTGCGGACTTGGCGTTCTTGTAAATCCCGATCTTACCGTGAAGGCAGCAGGAGGTTATCTTATCCAGCTTCTTCCGTTTGCTGACGAATCCTGCATCGATGTGCTTGAAAAGAATGTAAACAGCCTGCCGTCCGTTACACAGATGCTCACTTCGGGAGTGACTGCGGAAGAAATGGCAATGAAAGTTCTTGACGGACTTACTCCGAATGTTCTGGATGAGTTCACCTGTGCATATAAATGTGATTGCAGCAGGGAAAGAGTTGAACGCGCGCTTGTTAGCCTCGGAAATGATGAGCTTGACAAAATGGCAAAGGAGCAGGATGATATTGAGGTTTGCTGTCATTTCTGCGACAAAAAGTACCATTTTACGCCAGAGGAAATAATTTCTCTAAAAAAATAAAATTTTTTTCAAAAAGCCCTTGACAAATGAAAAGTTATAGTGTATAATAAATATCGTCGCTTGGGGATAACGAAAAAACGAAATTCTCAAAGACGATGTGGGAGCATAGCTCAGCTGGGAGAGCATCTGCCTTACAAGCAGAGGGTCATA